>QZJR01000054.1 GCA_003599365.1 Deltaproteobacteria bacterium
ATCGCATCTTCCTAACCTCCTGTAATATCTCTGTCCGTCTCATACGTCACCTCCATTGATGACTATTGTAAACCGGACAGATTATGTGCTACAATACAGAACAGTTTACTTGCTTCTAACATATAGTCATAAAAAAGTTGCTTTTTTTGCTACAATGAGTAAAATTAGTAAGCTGATAGATGCCCAATATTTAAGAAAGATTAATCACATGAAAGGTGAATAATATGCTTGATCTAATGAGGAAACATGCTAGATCCTGGTTTATACAGATAGCCCTATTTGCTGTAATATTGGTTTTCGTCTTTTGGGGTATCGGGAGTTTTAGCGAGGACAAAGGTAATAGGATAGCCACTGTCAATAATCAACACATAACAATCAGTGAATACAGAGAAACCTATGAAAACCTGTTAAAGAGATATCAGGATGTCTACAAGAATGATCTCTCTGAAAAACTGATTAGTCAGCTAAATCTCAAAGAAATGGCTCTGGAAGGTTTAATAGAAAGGGCTCTTTTGATACAGGAAGCAGAGAGGCTGGATTTAAAAGTAACCCAGGAAGAACTCAAAGAATCAATTATGAATCACCCTGCCTTTCAGAAAGACGGGGGGTTTAATCATTACCAGTATATGAACTTATTGAGATACAACAGGATGACACCCGAGGATTTTGAAGCATCTCAAAAAAGGGACCTCTTGATAAAGAAGGTTGAAGGGGTTGTAAAAGATACTGCTAAAATATCTGACAAGGAAGCACTGGATATCTACACCTTAGAGGATGAAAGCGTTAATATCGAATTTGTCAGGTTAACAGCCCCCTCTTTTACAGACAAGGCAAAAGTGTCAGATGAGGAAACAAAGGACTATTTTTTAAAGCATAAAGAAAAGTACCAAATACCGGCTAAGGTGAATGTGCAGTATTTGAGTTTTAATCCAAAGAACTATGAATCGAAAGTCGAGATTACGGAAGAGAATATAAATGACTACTACCAAATGAACAAAGAAAAGTTTACTTTGCCAGAAAAGATACAGGCAAGACATATATTGATCAAAAGTCTTCCTGATGATGATTCTGAATCGGTTAAGAAGGCAGGAAAGAAAGCGGAAAATATCCTTTCTGAAATACAAAAGGGGGCAGATTTTGCCACATTAGCCAGGGCATACTCAGATGATCCTTCGGGAAAAAAAGGCGGGGAGTTAGGGTATATAGAGAGAAGAAATTTGATGGGGCAGATCAGAGAGGCCATATCATCCCTTAAGGCAGGAGAAGTTAGCCCAATTATTAAGAGTCCTTTCGGCTTTCATATACTAAAGATTGAAAAGGTTTTAAATCCAAGAACCATACCTTTAAAGGATGTTAGACTTCAGATTGTTTCTCTTTTGAGACAGGAAATGGCACAAGAATTGGCAGACGAGAAAGCAGAAGATGTTAATGCAATGATTATTGAAGGAGGAAATCTTAAGAAACTTGCATCCAATATAAAGACGGATTTACATGAGACAGGCCTCTTCGCTATAGGGGAAAGTATAAAGGAACTCGGCAGAAATAAGCCTTTTTCTGATGCCGCCTTTTCTCTCAAAAAGGACGAGATAAGTCAGGCAATAAAATCCTCGGGTGTAAACTACATCTTGCAGGTGATTGAAAGGGTAGAGCCTCGGATACCCGAACTCCACGAAGTCAAAGATAGGGTAAAAAAAGACGTGCAAAATGAAAAAGGAAATGCTATGGCCAAAGCAAAGGCAGAGAAGTTAGCAGAAGAGTTACGGATGGGTAGGAAATGGGAACACCTAATTTCTGAAAACAAATTAAGGGTTGAAGAGACAGGGTTTTTTAGAAGAGGGGATAGTAACATACCAAATATTGGATACTCTGAAGAGATCAAAGAATATGCATTCTCTTTAACCCCAAATAATCCTTATGCTGATAGGGTTTTCCATACTAACGATACTTACTTTATAGTTAAATTGAAAAGCAAAAAGGATGGAGATAAGGAAAAATTTAATTTGGTGAAGGATAGGCTTAAGAAAGCGCTTATTGAACAGAAGAAGGAAGAGATTTTTCAAGCATGGATTAACAGTCTAAAAGCCCGTGCAGAGATTGTAAAAGATTTAAGCCACATTAGGTAATGAAATACCGTAGCACATGCTATTTTTTCTTGACACAAAACCCTCATTTCGCTATAAAGGATGCTATATTAAATGATCCGTATAATTAATTTAGTCGCTTCGTGGGTCGGTTACACTCACAAAGATTGTCCCTTTGTCAGAGTTGCGACCTGAGTTTTGGGATCATAGAAGTTTTGATGGACTCGTAAAAAGTCGAATTTGGGATGGCAAAGTAAAAAGCTCCAGATGCAAGGCGCGCAAATCATGAGGAGTGAGGCGTACTTAGGGGTACGCCGCAGATGGACTTTTTACGAAGCCATCAAGTTTTATAAAGGAGGCCATTGCTTTGGTAGAGGGAACTGTAAAGTGGTTTAGTGACAAAAAGGGGTATGGTTTTATCAGTCAGGATGAAGGTGGAGATATTTTTGTCCACTATTCATCCATCAACACAACCGGATTCAAGAGTCTTGCTGAAGGTGACCGGGTAAGTTTTGATGTTGAAGAGAGCAACCGGGGACCTGTGGCTAAAAACGTCAATAAGGTTTAGCTTACTGTAATTACGTTTATTAATGGCATCCCGTTGAAGTTAAACGAGATCTTTCTTTTATGTGATCGTAACTACTCAGGTGGATAGAGTGAAGGCTGTTAGGACGCCTTGGCCCAGACCGCAGCGCTTGCGCCAGGGCAGGCTTCAGCCTTCGGTCTTCAGACTAAACACCTCAGGTAGATATATAGCTCCTTTCTTCGAGCAATGCCGAGGTAAGTTCTTCCGCACCACCGATAACGTAAATTCTTCCTTTTCCAATCCTGGAAATCTCTCTCATAAGCCATGGATTTGCCGATTTCTCATTAATGCAAACACAGGATATAGTTATGCCTTTTCTAATGGTCTTGGAAGCTTCCTCCAGACAGTATCTTTCAGGAAAAGGCTTGGGGGCATTCGCATCTCCATCGGAAACAAGAACTATATGCTGTTTCACTTCCCCCCTTTTGTGCTGAGTTAAAAGGGAACGGGCCTTTGAAAGTCCATAACCGATGTTAGTAAAGGCATTTTCATGAAGTTCCAGGTCTAAGACCTTCTTTGCAACCAGATACGGATTACCGGTAATTTCCACTGCTATATCAGCCATATTTGAGAAAGTTACTACGCCAATCCTGTCTTTATAATGGGTGCAGGCTAAGGCAAGTGCAACAGCGCTCTCTTTTGCATACCAGAGTTTATCCAATTGAGACATTGTCCCTGAAAGGTCTATGGCTATTGTGATCTCCAACTTCTTTCTAATATCCCTTTTTTTTACCATTATATCTTCTCTGGCTATATGATCCCGCCGATTTTTAATGGCTTCTCTGATAGTATCCTTTATAGACACATCCCTGTATCTGTCACCAAACCTGTATCTCCTAAGACCGACTATCCTTCCGTCACCGAAGTTCAACCTCTTCCCGGTTTTGTGCCGCCCATCTCCTGATGAATTGTAGTAATCCCAGTATTTTGGTACCAACTTTTCAAGGAGCATCGTGACTGCTTTCCTGGTCATATCCCATCCTTTACCACTCTTTTCAAGGACGTTTTTGTCCTCAAGCATATCCAGAGTCTCCTTAAGGGCAAGCTCTTCCAACCTTTTCTTGTACTCTTCAAACATCTTGTCCTTGTTTTTACGCATATCCTCTATCTCCCAGAGGAGGTCTTCCGTCATATCCTTTCTGTTCCCTGATTGAACATCCTCCTCCAGTTGATCTGCCGCCTTTTTGTGTATTTTAGCGAGTTGTGATTCTGGAAACCTATGGATCCTTTTTAGTAATAAGTCAAAATACCCCAGTTTTAGAGGTTGCTTGAACCTCTCGACCCGCATTATCTCCTCTATAAGATTTCTAACCTCTTCCTCGGTCAGAACAATACCATATTTCTTTTTATCGGTGCCATATAGGACTTCATCTACTATCTCCCCAATAATCTCATCAGGAGACCTTATGGCTTCTGCATGAGGAGCTATGGTTATCCTGTGGGGCAAGGAGACTTTTGAAGCTGCTTTAAGGATTTCATTGTCCTTTTTTGAACTTATACGCTTGTATATCGGGATCAACTCGGCAAATTTGACTTCCCCTCTTGTACTCACGCCTCTTTTTATATCGGGATGATCTCTTGTTTTGTGGACAATACTCATTATATTATCCTTTAGACTATCATCCAGATCTTTTCCATCAAAGAGAATCTGTCCCTCCACCCCACGGTCTTGAAGATAATGTAGTTCTACAATATCAAAGTGATCAATCATGTCTATCGGCAGAGACCTCAATGCCCCTTCTCCGCCGGTAGCAATGATTAAGGTATCCAGGGGAACCTTCTCTTCGTAGCCACCAATATTTATGAAATCTTCCAGAGCGTTGAGAACAACATTCAATACCCTTTCCGGTATTCTGTCTACAAAGTCTAAAAGCAAAAATCCCCCATTGGACCTCAGGAGTTTACCAGGTGTAAATGCTCTTATGTCATGGAGCCCATAGATAATGGCAGCCTCGGGATCCAGTCCCCCTATCAAGTCTTCTGGAAGCAATTCAGGACTCCCCTGAACCCTCTTCACTCTTTGAGAAGCAGGCATAACTTGAAGCTCTATCCCAAATTCCATCTTCTTATTCATGCACCAGGGACAAAGGGGCATTTGGGGATGACAATTCACAGGACAGTCTTTTATAACCTCCATGTCGCCAAGAATACTGCTAATCTTCTCTGCCAAAACTGTCTTGCCACTTCCCGGAGGCCCAAGAATAAGCAAGTGGTGACCTGAATAAAGACTTGTTATTATCTCTTCTTTCTTTTTATCCTCCATCTGAAAACCACCAAACAGCCACTTTTTAGTTTCTTCCAAAGGAGTGGCTCCCAGACGGTCTCTAATCTCACTTCGTAACAAATTAGGCTCCTTCTTTACTATTGGCATACTATAGTGAACGAATTAAATAAATTGACAAGAAGGATGTCATTGCGAGCGCAGCGAAGCAATCTCATGGGATTGCCACGTCGCTATCGCTCCTCAATGACTACTTGTTAAGGTCGTTCACTATAAAATAATACCAATAAAACTTTCGAAAATTATCATGATCTTTACAAGATAGGAGGGGCTAGATATAGAGGTGATCTTTAGACGAAAAGGTTCTTCTTTGACAATAAAGGTAAGAGAGGGCGTAAAAACTCTATTTTCCTAACCACCTCTTAAGATTCTCTTCAAATAGTTTAGAATTCCCTTTGGGTATTCTTATCAAATGCTTACCCGAGTGCAGATAATATCCTTGTATCTCAGGATTTAATTCTTTTATCTCCTTGAAAAACGAGTTTGCCGCCTCAGCAATTACCCTTATCTGGAGATTAAAAGGTATATCAACCCACACTTCATCGAATTCAACAGGATGGTAATATTCATCTTCATCGAGGTGGAATCCATATTTCTCAGGGTTCGAAAGTATGATCTTCGCGGTGAGTATCCTGAAGACAAACCGTTCTGTCTCTAAAGGCAGGTTTAGCTTGTAATAGTTATTCACCCCCTGCTCTCTCATCTCCCTTTTAATCCTGCTTTCACCACAATTATAGGCAGCAAAGGCCAATGCCCAACTATCAAAGGTTTTATAAAGATAGATTAGATAGTCTATCGCTGCATTCGTTGATTTAGAAAAATTCAGCCTGTCGTCAAACCACTCATTGACCCTTAAATTATACCTTTTCGCCGTTCCATCCATAAACTGCCATGACCCTGCTGCGCCTTTTGGAGAATAAGAGTATTTTATTAAAGAACTTTCAATTACTGCCAGGTATTTTAAATCCTCTGGAAGACCTTTTTCTCTGAGTCTGGCTTCAATGTATGGGAAATACCTCCTGGATCTTTTCAGCCACATCACGACTTGAGGTATATTCCCAACGGATACGACAAATTCTCTGTCTAACATTTCCCATACATTCTGATTGTCCAGAGGAACCATCTCGTTACATAGGGTGAGTTTCTTCGAATATCTGAATTCTTTCAAGGAATGGACAGGATATTTAAATGAGTCCTCTGCATTTAAATGAGATGCGATAAAGATTAAAAACGTAACCAAGAATAATGTCTTCAGCTTCATCTTCAGATCAGATAGCCCCTTTTTCTTCCATCTCTTTTATGTCCTGGTCTTTATAGCCCAAACCCTTTAGAATTTCCTCTGTATGTTGACCTAATGTCGGGGATGGTGTCTTTATCCTCCCTGGTGTTTGAGAGAATTTAAATGGGAAGCCTACCGTCGTTACCTTGCCTTCTACAGGATGCTCCATCTCGAGCAACATTTCTCGATGCTTAACGTGTGGATCAGCCATCAGATCTTCTGCGTCATTCACAGGAGCATAACATATATCCTTCCCTTCAAAGAGACCTAACCACTCCTCCCTGGTCTTCGAGAGAAATATTCTCTGTAACTCATACATGGCCTTTTTCTGATCTTCTCCTATAGCAAACTGGTATTCTTTCAGATCTTCTCTGCCGATCAGTTTCAAAAGGTTAATCCAGAATTTGTCCTCGATATTGCCTAGAGATATGAACTTCCCATCCTTTGTCTTAAATACGTTGTAGCAGGGGGTCTCCCCTGTAATACCCAGTGTCTCTAAACCATGAGATTGTCGGCTTGCAATAAGACCGGCAATATTTATCATATTGTAAGACACCATACAGTCGGTCATTGATACGTCAATGTACTGCCCTTCACCCGTTCTATCTCTACCTATGATACCTGCTAAAATTGAAAAGGCAGAAAATATGCCTATACTCATGTCGGCAATAGGTATTCCCGGTATTACCGGTGCTCCTGTATGTCGCCCTGTAGCCTCAAGGATACCGGCCACGCTGATATAGTTCATATCATGCCCCGGTCTATCCTTATAAGGGCCGTCTTGCCCATAACCTGTAGATGAACAAAAAACGAGTCTGGGATTTATTTCTTTCAGATCATCATAGCCTACCCCCAATCTCTTCATCACCCCGGGTCTGAAACTCTCAAACAGGACATCGTATTCTTTGACTAACCGGCGAAGTATCTCCTTCCCCTTTTCCTCTCTGAGATTCAAGGTCATACTTTTCTTGTTACGATTGGCCATTAAAAATACTGCACTTTCTTTCTTTAATTTAGGAGGCATCCATCTCATATAATCCCCTATTTTCGGTTCTTCTATCTTAAGAACCTGGGCTCCTAAATCAGCCAGCATCAAGGTACAGTAATTAAAAGGCAGCAATCTGGACAGATCCAGTATCTTTATTCCTTCTAAAGCAGACGCCATCTTTGTTTCCTTTCTCTTTTTATTTTCCCTTCTGTTTTAAAGTCAACTTTTTTAAGACAATAGGGTACCTGCAATTACGCTCCTTTGTATCTCATTTGTGCCTTCAACAATCTGTAACAATTTGGCGTCCCTTATCCGTCGCTCCATAGGATAATCCTTCATATAACCGTAGCCCCCTAAAACCTGGGCTGCCTCAATAGTTCCCCTCATTGCTACATCAGTGGCAAAGCACTTACACATGGCCCCCAATCTGGATAGTTCCAGCCTTTTTGATTTGCTTTTCTGCCATCCCGGTTCGGCAGTAACCGCATCTATCTGGGCAGCAGCCTTGTATGTTAACTGTCTTGCCGCTTCCAGCTCCATTGCAATATCGGCCAGCTTAAACTGTATAGCCTGTAAGGTAGCAATAGGTCTGCCGAATTGTATCCTTTCCTTGGCATACTCTATAGCATAGTCTAAAGCCCCTGCCAGAAGTCCAACTCCTGTAGATGCCACCATAGGACGGGTCTTATCCAGGGTTTCCATAGCAATGTAAAACCCCTCACCCTCCTGCCCCAGGATATTCTCTTTTGGAATCCTGCAGTCTTCCATTATAACCTCACACGCAGGTGTTGCTGTATTACCCATTTTATCTTCTTTCTTGCCAATAGAAAGCCCTTGACTATCCCTCTCTACTACAAAGGCGCTTATCCCCTTTACCCCTGATGCCTCTGCATCTGTTTTTGCAAAGATAGTTATAACATTTGCCCTGTCTGCATTGCTTATAAAACACTTTGTTCCATTCAACACATAGCTATCGCCATCGAGGACAGCTCTGGTTTTCATAGATGCACTATCTGATCCCGCTGATGGTTCGGTAAGACCAAATGAAACAAACCATTCTCCGGTGGCTATCTTGGTAAGATACTTCTGCTTTTGCTGAGGAGTAGCGGCTATCACTATGGGTTGTGCACCCAGGTCCTGGACCCCTGCCAACATACAGCAATTTGTACAGGCTTTGGCCAGTTCTTCCACAACTATTATAAAAGTCAGAAAGCTGCCGCCTGCCCCTCCATATTCAACAGGAAATGGTATGCCCATAAGGCTATTGGCTCTAAATAACTCTACAATATCATCGGGAATATGGCCTGTTCTGTCGATTTCTTCAGCTCGAGGAGCGATCTTTTCTTGAGACAACCTCCTCACACTATCTCTCAGCATTAGCTGCTCTTCCGTTAACTGGTACTGCATACTTCCCCCCTTATCCCTTTTATGATTAACCGTCAAGTCTCTACACAGAGGGCTCTGAAAAGTGTTCATTTTCAGAGCCCTCACACAGAAAATCCACCTTTAACCAAGCATACACCAATACCGCTTGTGTATCTGGTATTGTCTTCTTTTGTCTAAAGACCAGCGATAGAGACACTGATGAGATTCATAGCCGGGAAACCACCCATATTATGGGTAAGTCCCATCTTAGGGTCCTTGATCTGCCTTTCTCCTGCCTTTCCCTGGAGCTGTTTGTACACCTCATACATCATTCTCAGTCCGGTAGCCCCTATGGGGTGACCAAAACACTTCAAACCACCATCAGGCTGACAGGGAATCTTCCCGTCTAAATCGAAAAACCCGTCTCTAACATCGTCTCCTGCCTTGCCTCTGGGTGATATCTGCAGGTCTTCATAGGTTACAAGTTCGGTAATAGAAAAACAGTCATGAACCTCCATCATGCTTATCTCTTCCCTGGGGTTCTTTATCCCTGACTCTTTATATGCCCTTGCCGCACATCGGGTAGCCGTCTCAACATAGGTGCCGTCCCAATCGGTATACATCATCTCCTCTCCCGAACTGATTGCAATCTGCATGGCCTTGATGCGTACAGGGTCGGGTCTGAAACTCTTTGCCATATCCGCACGGCAAACAATTGCCGCAGCAGCCCCATCACTCACCCCGCAGCAGTCAAACAAACCCAGAGGCCAGGCAATCATGGGGGCTTTCAATACCTGTTCTTCTGTTATCTCTCTTCTCAGGTGGGCCTTGGGATTCTTCACTCCATTCTTGTGGCTTTTGATAGATACCTTTGCCAGTATCTTTTTCCCCTCCTCCGGACTGATGCCGTATTTGGCAAAGTATCTCGTAGCCATCATGGCAAATCCTCCTGGTGCAGTTATACCGGGAAATATCAGCCTGTTCTTTGTCCCCATGGCCGAGCTCATCTCCGGAAGACCACCATAACCCGTATCCTTCAGTTTCTCTACACCCAATGCCAGGCAAATATCGTAGGCCCCTGAAGCAACAGCATAGGCAGCCCCACGGAGTGCCTCCGAACCTGTCGCACAGAAGTTCTCTACCCTTGTAACAGGTAGGAAAGGCAACTTGAGCGCCAGACTTAAAGGTGTTGCGGCCTTTCCCACATTTACATCATCGAAACACGACCCAAACCAGGCCGCCTGAATATCCTTCTTTTCAATTCCTGCGTCTTGAATAGCCTCTTGAAACGCCTCAACCATCAGATCTTCCGATCCCATCTCCCAACGTTCACCAAACTTGGTACAGCCCATACCAATAATAGCAACTTTATCCTTTATACCATCTGCCATTTTTCCCTCCTTTATAATTACGCGTCACAGAATTTCTATATCGAAACCCTTTGGTATCATTAGTCAATTGTTATAAAAACGACTAATGATCACAGGCATCTCGAAACGGGGCTAATACTCTAGCCTATAACGGGTATTGCCTTCCAGAAGTACCCGTGGATGCCGCTTTTCGCATCGATGTACTTCTTACGGAAGCTCATCTCTACCGGCATATCCACCTTGACAGATTCCTGATCAACATCGGTCATATCAAACCAATACCTCCCCCCACCTTCAAAATCTACGATACCGTAAATTGCAGGCGGGTTGATGCTGAAAGCCAGCATATCTCCTGTATACGTAAAGAGATGCCCCCTCTTATCCGCAAAGAGATAGTCTTCCATCTGATCAACAGCCCCACAATCGGGCTTCACGCATATTTTCTGGACTGGATACTGGGGAGTACCACACACCTTGCATTTCGACCCGCAAAGGCCAAGTACCTGCCTGCGGCTCCTCCACAACTCTGAAAGGGCCGTCGGGGGTATCATTTCTCCACGAATTCCCTTTTCTACAGGGATAAGGTTTCGAAAACTTATCATTTTTTCATAGCTTGTTAGTTCTCTTTTCGCGGCAAGATGTTTCTTAATCCCTCTTCTGTTGCCTTTTACCCTCTCTATTTCATCAGTAACTTTAAACAGCAAAGCATCGCTGCCGTTGCCAAAGCTTACAACTACGATGTTGTCACCCGCCTTAGCATCTTCAAGTGCCCCTACAAGCAACATGAGCGGATTAGCCGTCCCGGTATAGCCCACGTTGTTCAACATAGGATCCTGTACCTGGGCGGGAGCCAATCCCAATTTCTTCCCGATACTTCCGTGGTCACCTGCATAAAGACATGGATAGGCTACCTTGGCTATATCCTTCACATCCAGTTTGCATTTCTTGGCCAGACCGGAAATTGCTTCAATAATAAAACTGCTATACCCTATATCTCGTATAAATCTATCTTCCCACTGATGGTCAAATATTTCTCCATCCGCTCTCCAGTGGTCCACGAAATCATAAGAAACTGAATAAGAACCTTCCAGGCTCGCAATAACCCCGCTGTCACCGATCATTATGGATGCAGCGCCATCTCCGAAGATTTCCTCCTGTGAACTCCCTGCTTTACCCACGCGGCAATCAGCCGCACATACAATAACGTTTTTAGCTGACCCAGCCTTCACCGCATCGTATGCCGAGAGTAGAGCTGTAGTCCCTGTTTTTACTGAATCAGTAAAGTCTGCCGTCCGTATATCCGGACGAAGATCAAAGGCAGTTGCGATTATTCCGGCAGATTGCCTCTCTTTGTATGGAGAAGTAGTTGTTGCGAAAAAGAGCGCATCTATTTCGTTTCGATTCATACCTGTTAAACAGTCTATACCCGCAGCCACTCCCATGGAAACGCTGTCCTCATCAAAATTAGCCACAGCTTTTTCCCCTGGCATATAGGTCGCAGGATTCAGCCATCCCATGGCTTTATAAATGCGTCCGCGATCTATCCGATACCTTGGTATATATGCGCCGTAAGAGGTTATGCCTACCATATTAAAATCCTCCTTTTTGTATTGAATGCCCAAGAGCTCTTCAAGTTAAAATATGTCCCAGCTTTCCAACACTCTCATCAACTTATGAAACGTAAAACAAATACCACCTCCTTTACAGGAAAACCTACGAGAACTTTGAAAAAGTATCCTGAAAGCTAATTCTTACCAAAATTCAATTTGAGTAATCGCTTCCTTTTCTTTAAGAATCCCGGCAAGCTCCGTTTTAGAATCTTCGTCCACTATAGTTTCTACCTCTGATACCGGTTTGCCGGTTTCATCCGTCTTGTTTTTCCATGCAACCACGTATCCAGGTATCAAGGCATATCTGCAACCGCCAACCCCACAGCATGAATTATCTATTGCGGCATGGCCTATCAGATAGAGGACTTCTCTTTCTCCGTAATTAAGCCGTTTCTCTTCTTCCAGCAGATAGTATCCTGCAATAAATCTTACTTCTTTATTCAACTCTTCGTGGGTATAAATACGCCTCACTTTTAGCACCCCTGATGTTTGAAAAAACGCCCTCCCTTAAAAGACAGGGTGTTCTTTAATATGAATCTAGAGCACCAGACCGCCACTGCAAATAAGAAGTTCACCCGTTATATAATCGGAAAGGGGTGACGCTAAAAACAGTACAGGTCCAGCAGCTTCTTCGGGTGTACCTGTTCTTTTCAGTGGAATCATAGATTTCATAAAATCTCTCGATGCCTTTGGAATACCTACATCTACCTCTTTATCCCCCACCTTGATTTTTGAGACCAGCTCCTTTTCTCCTGTCAATCTTGTATCTATAACACCATAAGCAACAACATTGACATTGATATTAAACGCTCCCCATTCCTTAGCCATTGTCTTGGTAATCCCAACGAGGGCTGCCTTCGCTGCCGAATAGTTTACCTGACCGGCGTTTCCATAGACACTGGCAACGGATGTGATATTCACTATCTTTCGGTGTATTCTCTTACCTTCTTTGAGTTCTTCCTTTGCTGCTTCTCTCATATATGGAGTTGCAGCTCTGATGATACGGAAAGGAGCCGTAGCGTGTATGTCAACCATAGCATACCATTGCTCATCCGTCATTTTTTGGATCACTGAATCCCATGTATAGCCTGCATTGTTAACCAGAATATCCAGTTTGCCCAATTCCTTAATAGTCGTGTTCATTAATCTTTCAGGAAACTCTTTATCAGTTACGCTACCGGCACAAGCTACCGCTTTAACCCCCATCTTCCTGATCTCTTTAGCTGTTTCCTCAGCAGGTTCAGAATCCAAATCGTTTATTACAACAGATGCACCCTCTTTTGCAAAGAGAGTAGCTATAGCCTTCCCTATACCACGGCCAGATCCCGTGATGATTGCAACCTTACCTTCTAAAAGTGCCATGTTTTGCCTCCTTCAGGAAAATCGATCCTATCAGTTTATGACTTTGATGGCAGAGCAGCCGTTGCATTGCCAGTCACGACCGTTTCCCCCCTTTGATTCTCTGCAACAATATCTATATCTATACAGTTATTCCCTCCTTCTGTATATTTCTTAGCAACAACCCCTTTAACCGTTATGACATCCTTTGCTTTCGTAACCGTCCTGAAACTAACACCAAATTTCTTTAAAGCCTTGTTCCCCAACCAATCTGTAAGGCTTCGACCGACAACGGCCATACTGAGCATACCATGTCCAATAACACCCCCATAACCAACCATTTCGCCAAAGGAATGAACTGTATGAAGCGGGTTGAAATCACCGGATGCCCCTGCGTACATAACAAACTGAGTCTCTGTGAGGGGTTCTGACACAAACTCCGGCATGCTGCCTCCCTCATTAACATTTTCAAAGAATACCTGTTTTCCTGCCATGGTTTCACCTCTTTTCCATATGATTTTTATCTTCTCTGTATCATGGTACTTGTATCTACCAAAACCTTTTCCCCATTCTGATTGGTATAGGTAGTCTCCATAACGATAAAGTCCATTGTTCCGGCCTTGCCTGATTTTTCAAAGGCATTGGCAATCCTCACTTTTCCGGTAACGGTATCCCCGGGTTTAATAGGCTTAAAGTACTCATATTGCTGTCCACCGTGAAGTATCTTTGCCAGATCAAGCTTCAAATCACCCAGCATCACCTCCATTAATCCCCCGGCCATAGCAAAGACAGTTGGAAATGATGGAGGAATAACAAGTCCCTCAAAGCCTGCCTCTTTAGCGGCTTTTTCATCATAGTACAGGGGATTCTTGTCTCCTATTGCCCTTGCAAACTCCCTTATTTTACCTTTCTCCACCTCAAAAGTAAACTCAGGGTACTCCCTTCCGATTATGCTCTTATCTACCATTTTAGGCACCTCCTTATAAGAATATCTCATCATTCTTTCATATATATCAGCAACTGAATTGCTAGCATAGATACCTTTCCAAATCAAGAAAAAAATTTATGCTTGAACAGGTTTCTTAATGGCTCTGATTAGCCTTACCCCATTTTTGAATGTATTTCTCCTTTACCTCTGGATTCAGCCAGCCAACCGGCCATTCTCCCTTTAAAACCCGTGCTACCTCTCTAGCCGGACGGTGGGTGAGTTCCATAAAAGCCGGTATAGAGAAATGGGCAGAATGGGCCGTCACAATAAAGTTGTCCAGCGTCAGCAAAGGATCATCTTGAGCGATAGGTTCCGGTTCTGTAACATCAACAGCAGCCCCAGAGATTATGCCCTCTTTAAGGGCTGTATATAAAGCCTTCCCGTCCACAATGGGACCCCGGGCAGTATTAACCAGGTTAGCAGTAGGCTTCATTTTTTTCAGTTCTTCCAATCCCAGCATATGCTGCGTTTCCGGGGTAAGAGCACTGTGAATAGAGAGGATATCCGATTCCCTCAGGAGTTTATCGAGATCTACCTTCTCGACTCCCAGTTTTGCAAAAACGCTCTCCGGGGTATAAGGATCACAAACTATAATCCTCATACCAAAGCCCTTCGCCTTAGGAATGAGCGTCTGCGGAATACGACCGAATCCAAGAAGTCCCAGGGTTTGTCCCTTTAGCCTGGACATTTTGGGCCATATCTGCTTTTGCATATCCGGGTCAGGTTCACCTTTCCACCCCCCACTCTTTACCGTCTCGTTCAATTTAACGATCCTTCTGGTGCAGGCAAGGATAAGAGCCATAGCGTGGTCTGACACCTCTTCCAGACAGTAATCAGGTATATTGGCCGCCAGGACGCCATGTTCAGTCGCTGCAGCTACATCCAGCTTATCATAACCAATGCCCATGCTCTGTATAAACCTGCACTTGGTCAACCTTTGAATCACCTTTTTCGAGAAGGGCTGAAAAGTAGCTACCCCTATTATGGCATCGGCATCGTGGGCAATATCAATGATCTCCTCCTCGGACATACATAACTTCTTAACCACCTCAACATCCAACCCCTCCCCTTTAATCAGCTTCTCATAATCGGGTGCTAATGGAATATCAAAAACCTGAGCTACTTTAAAACCCATTTTCTTTTCCTCCTTTCATAATTTAAGAGGTTGCTAAAAGGATGCTATTTCTTGGCTGCATCCCTGGGGTTTACAGTAAAAACCTCATCAACCTTAATTGTTCCGACTCCTTTAACATCCAACTTCATTTTTTCCTTTACGTTTTTTGCAAATTGATCAAAAAGTGGTCCGGAGGTCTGAAATCCCTGAAATGTACCCTTCACCTGGTATCCTGCCGGCGGAAATTTAAAGGACAGGGCTGTTGCTTTCTTTGTCTTCTCCAGATTCTTATTGGTTTTACTCCCAAATATGTCTGCAAAGACTATGGTTTCTTCATCAATTGCTGACAGTGTTCCCTTGGGAGCAAGATTTACAGTCTCCTTTTCATCTAATGTAGCCAGTATCTTTGAGGCACCCTGGTCATTGAACATATCCATAACTTCCTTTGACATTTTAGCCATTGTTTCTCCTCCTTTCAAACGAAAAATATACTACCCTTCCAATTTAAATGCCAATGCTACCCCATCCCCTGCAGAAAATTTATCGCCCTTTACTGCCTTGTGTCCGATTGACACTCTTTTTCCTATCAGTTCCATACTGGCTTTATCAGGATCAAGATCAACGATATTCCCCATAACCCACGGTCCTTCATCTAACTCTACCATACTAACTATATATGGAGCATCAAATCCTTCCGGGGGAACCCTTATCACAGTATAGGTCTTTATCTCTCCCCTGGCACTGAGCTCAACAACATCCATGTCTTCACTGCTACATTCCATACAAACCTTTTTGGGCGGTACTGTATACCCACCACATTTGTTACACTTAAGACCACAAAACTTACCACTCATTAAGGCCTCTTTGTATTTACTATAGGTCAATTTGTATTCCACTTTCCTACCTCCTAAAGATCATATTGCATACTGTTGCAAGATCACCGCCAAGGGTGTCTATCATACCTATCTTTGCACCTTTGACTTGTCTCTCGCCGCATTCTTCTCGCAACTGCTTCACTATCTCGTAAGCCTGAGCAGCTCCGGTAGCTCCAATGGGATGGCCTTTTGCCTTCAAACCACCTGAGGGATTTATAGGTATCTCGCCATTAAGGGATGTTTTACCTTCCTCAACAGCCTGACTTCCCTTCCCGAACTCAAAGAATCCCAGTCCTTCAGTTGCAAGTATTTCTGCTATTGTAAAGCAGTCATGCAGCTCACAGAGATCTATGTCTTTTGGTCCGACGCCTGCTTGCATATATGATTGTTTGACGGCTGACTCTCTTGCCCTTATCCTGGTAAAATCCTTTTGAGTATAAAGGGGGCCTGCTGATCCCTGCCCTACTCCTGCAATATAAATAGGCTTTTTAGTAAGCTCTTTTGCCTTGTCAACAGAGGCAAACACCAGGGCTGCTGCTCCATCGGAGAACGGACAGCAGTCAAGCAATTGCAGCGGATCTGCAATAACAACACCGCTTAAAACCTTTTCTACCGTTATCTCTTTCCTGAATTGGGCCTTGGGGTTTAACACTCCATTCTTATGATTCTTAACAGCAACCATGGCCATCTGTTCTTTCAGCTTTTGAAGGGGAATTCCATACTTCTTTGAATAAAGATGGGCTGCCATTCCAAACGCCCCAGGAAAGGTAATGCCGGCAAAACCCTCATAACGGCTATCACTACCCATGGCAAATGTCCTGGTAGCCATGGGGGTTCCCATAGCCATCGCCTTCTCTGTACCTCCTGTTAAGACTATGTCATAGAAGCCCGATGCAACCCAAAGGCAGGCATTTCTCATGGCCACCGTAGCAGAGGCACATGCCCCTTCAAACCTTGTGGCAGGCACATTCGGCATTCCAATATCGGCTGCACACATAGGGGCCAAATTCATCTGGCCTTCCTCAAAATCCCCAAGACCATTCCCCAAAAAGAGTGCCTGGATGTCTCTGGGTTCTATATTTGACTCGGTTATTGCATCCATTGCTGCCTCTGAGAACATCTCTATTTGGGTTTTTTCCGACATGCCAAACTGAGTCATGCCAACTCCAACTACTGCTACTTCTCTCATCTTCAATCCTCCTAGAAGAACTTTCTAATGTTTTCTCAACAAAAAACGGGTAATGTTTGAGCTAGAAGATACTCCTGGGCAAATTAATGAACAGTCCTAACCCAGCAGGGTATTAGCAATAACTACTCTTTGAATCTGATTCGTACCCTCATAGAGCTGGGTTATCTTTGCATCCCTCATCATCCGTTCCACAGGATACTCTCTTATATAGCCATAGCCGCCAAGAACCTGAATGGCATCCACAGTCACTTTCATTGCCGTATCGGAAGCGAAATTCTTTGACATGGATGAAAATCGAATCACCTCAGCAGGCAATCTGCTCATATCCTTAGCCTGCTTTTCAAGCAATGATGCCGTTTTGTATAAAAGCTGCCTTGCTGCCTCTACCTGAGTCGTCATATCAGCCAGCATAAACTGTATACCCTGAAAGGCAGCAATAGGTTTGCCGAATTGCTTTCTCTCCTTCGCATATCCAACAGCATAGTCAAGGGCGCCCTGGGCTATGCCAAGGGCCTGAGCGGCTATACCCGGTCGGGAGAAGTCCAGCGTCTTCATACAGATTGCAAACCCCATCCCTTCGCCACCGAGAAGGTTCGCAGCCGGTATCCTGCAGTCCTCAAAGATTAGTTCCGTCGTATCACTTCCCCGAATACCCAATTTTTTCTCGTGCTTGCCTACGGAAAATCCGGGAGACCCCTTTTCAACGATAAAAGTACTCAAAGCCTTGGAAGACTTTGCTGTATCCGGGTCTGTCTTGGCAAAAACAGAGTAAACATTGGCAATACTTCCGTTTGTAATAAATATCTTGGTGCCATTCAGAATGTATGCATCTCCGTCTTTTACCGCCCTTGTCTGAATACTTCCCACGTCGGAGCCTGCACCTGGCTCTGTTATGGCACAGGCACTAAGATGTTCTCCGCTGGCTATCTTTGGAAGAAACTTTTGCTTCTGTTCCTCACTGCCTCCCAAAAGGATTGGCAGCAAACCCAATTCCTGAACAGCAGGGATAAGTCCGGTACTGGCACATGCCTTTGATAACTCTTCAATAATAATACACAATGCAAGAGGGCCTGATCCCATACCACCGTATGCCTCAGGGACATCGGCACCCATAAGGGCGTTTTCCCTGAGGAGTTCCAAAATATCCCACGGGTATTCTTCTGTCTCATCTATTTCGGCTGCCCTGGGAGCAACCTTATCCACCGCGAGTTTCCTTACTGTCTGGCGGATCATCTCTTGTTCTTCAGTCAGATCATATTGCATTTTTCCTCTCCTTTGCGGCTATTGGGTAACCCACTTGATTAGGGTCCACTATCTTCCCTTGAATTGTGCCTTACGCTTCTCTAAAAATGCCTTTGCCCCTTCTTTTTGATCTTCGGTTTTAAAGAGTTCACCAAAGAGTTTTCTCTCTAATTTCTGACCTTCGTTCAGGGTCATATTAACACCTTCATCTATAGCCTTTTTAGCATACTTTATAGCTATGGGACCTTTTTCCATAATCTTCTTTGCCATATTTTTTGCCTCTGAAACGGCTTCTCCTTTTGGGGCAATCCTATCCACAAGGCCGATTTCCTTTGCCTCAGAGGCAGTTATCATATCGCCGGTAAATATTAGTTCCTTAGCCTTACCTTTCGACACTAATCTTGGAAGCCTCTGGGTACCGCCTGCACCAGGAATAACGCCCAGGTTCACTTCTGGTTGTCCAAACTTTGCACTCTCAGAGGCAATCCTGATATCACAGGCCATAGCCAGTTCACAGCCTCCTCCCAAAGCCATACCGTTAACCGCACAGATAACCACTTTCTCAAGACCCTCGATTTTGTCAAAAACCCCCTGGAGTTCCTGAGAAAATCCCTCACCCTCTTTTTGGCCCATTTTAGGGAACAGACTTATGTCTGCTCCTGCCACAAATATCTTCTCTCCTGCTCCGGTTAGTATAACGGTTTTTACTGCCTCATCCTTTGCCAATTCTTCAAAAACCTCGTCCAGTTCACAGGTAGTCTTGTTATCCAGTGCATTCGCCGGCGGATGGTTAATGGTAACAACGGCTATCCCTTCTTCGACCATATAACTTACACACTCTCGACTCATTATCTAATCCTCCTTTTTTCAGGCTGATGCCAAAATGCACAATCATCCCTCTCCACCCTGTTTCCGTAAGGAAGGCAGAGCTTGGAAGGAATCAACATTATCCCATCAAAATGGTGAGCTCAACACCCCCATGGTATCATAATGATAACCGAATGCCTCTCTTATTGTCCCATTTATCTCACCGATAGTTCCATATGCCTTCACTGCATCTATTATAAAGGGAAGGAGGTTTTCTCCTGATTTCTTCTCTGCAACTTTACGAAGCTTCATCAGGGAGTCTTTCAACTTTTCGTTATCCCTGGTCTTCCTCAACTCCCTGAGGCCTTCAATTTGGGTCTTTGCCGCTTCACCTGAAATCTCGTGGACATCACCTTCTGTGTCCTCTTCAGGGGGTATTATGAAGTCATTCACCCCAACAACTATTCTATCCTTGCTGTCTATTTCCTTCTGATACTTATACGCTGCTTTTTCTATCTCATTATCCAGCCATTTGCTGTCCATCGCAGCGGTTATTCCACCCATCTCTTCAATTTCATTGATTATCCTGGCAGCCTCCTCCTCTATCATATTCGTGAGGTTTTCAATATAGTAAGAACCTGCCAGAGGATCTGCCACATTGGCTACACCTGTTTCATAAGCAAGAACCTGCTGGGTTCTGAGGGCTATTCTGTGAGCCTCTTCAGTAGGTAAGGCTATTGGCTCATCGTAAGAACAGCAGTGTAAAGACTGCACTCCGCTTAGAACAGCCGCCAGTGCCTCATAAGCAACCCGAATGATATTATTCATAGGCTGCTGGGGAACCAGTGAACAGCCGGCAGTATGAACCCCAAACCTGAATTTTATCGACCTGGGATCCTTTGCCTCAAATTTCTCCTTCATTATCTTTGCCCACAGCCTTCTTGCCGCTCTCAGCTTGGCTACCTCCTCAAAGAAATCTATGTGCGAAGAACAATAAAATGCCATTCTTGGGGTAAACTCATCTATTTTCAGTCCCCTCTTCAGTGCCGCCTTGATGTATGCTATTGCCATAGAAAACCCGAACCCAATTTCCTGATATGCATTTATTCCTGTTTCCCTCAAGTCGTATAAATTGACATTTATTGTATACCAATTGGGCATATTTTTCGTACAGTATTCTATTATATCAACGGCCGACTGAAGGCACAGGTCTGTATGGGCTGTGTTGGGGCCAAACCCGCAGTATCGACCTTTTAAGGGTTCATTTTGAATGGTCCCCTTTACCGTGGATATATCAACTCCTCTCTTATCTGCAAGGGCTATATATTGAGCCAGCACGATAGGGGCAGTACATGTGGAGACTACTATGGATACACTGACTTTATCGATGGGTATTCCTTCCATGAGGGTCTCCATATCCTTTAGAGAGGAGAGAGGAACACCAATAACCCCGATCTCTCCTTCGGCCAGGGGATGGTCAGAGTCTATCCCGAGGGCAGTAGGCAGATCATTGATAAAATTCAACCCACTCTGCCCTTCCTCTGTCAGATATTTAAGTCTCTTATTTGTGTCTGCAGGGGTCCCAAACCCGCAAAGTTCTCGCTTCGTCCAGACTCTACCCCTGAACATGCTCGAATGGATACCTCTGGTATAGGGATAATCCCCCGGATTACCTATATCTTTGGAATAGTCAATTCCGCTGAGGTCATCAGGGGTATAGACTTCTTTCACCGGAAAACCGGACCAGGTCTTCAAGCGTTTCGCACCTTCGTAGTATGCCTTCTCTAACTTCTCAAACTTGTCCTCCATCTTATGACCTCCCGGGGTTTAATGCCGTCTTCTTTTTGCTCCGAAAATGTCTTTTCATTCTGACTTCTGACTCCTGACTTCTCTACATAATAATCCCGCCGTCAACCATTAATACCTGACCGGTTACATAGCAGGCATCGTCAGAAGCCAGAAAGGCAGCAACAAGAGCTACGTCTTCCGGCAGACCAAACCTTCCCAAAGGGATCTCAGAGATAAATTTCTCCCTGAACTTTGGATTCCCTCTGATTACTTCTGTCATAGCCGTTTCAATAACCCCAGGCGCTACCGCATTAACATTAATCCCATATTTGGCCAGTTCTCTCGCCGCTGATTTTGTGATCCCAATAACCCCTGCCTTTGCAGCTCCGTAGTTAATCTGACCCATAGTCCCTCTTACACCTGCTACCGAGGTAACATTTACGATCTTTCCATACTTCCTTTCCATCATATGTGGAGCAACTGCTCGAATACAGTTGTAAACCCCCGTTAAATTTACGCTTATAACCTGATCCCATTCTTCCTTGGTCATCTTGTGCAACATCGCAGTTCTCGTAATGCCTGCATTATTAACCAGGATATCCACCTTTCCAAACTTCTCTATGGCTGTATCTATGAGCTTTTGAGCCTCTTCTCTGCTGTCAACACCTGCCTTTACGGCAATTGCCTTTTTGCCCATTCCTTCTATCTCTTTTACTACCTTATTGGCATTATCCAGATTCACATCATTTACTACAACATCGGCACCCTGTTTTGCAAATTCCAGAGCATACGCCCTTCCAAGCCCCTGTCCTGCACCTGTAATAACAGCCACTTTCCCTTCCAGTCTCATTTCATTACCTCCTTATTGTAAATCTAGCCATTGGCTCTTCTGTATCCAAGAGCATCCGTTCCAATTATCGTCTTCTGTATATTGGCAGCCCCCTCCACTATCTGGTAAATCTTTGCTTCCCGGTAGTACCTCTCTACAGGGTACTCTCCTGAAATTCCGTAAGCTCCATAGAGCTTTATAGCCTGATCAGCTGCCTTTACGCCGTTCTCAGTTGCAAAGTACTTTGCCATACTGGTCTCCAGAGTATTACGTCGCCCCTGATCCTTCTGAACAGCACACCTGTGGGTTAGTAACCTGGCAGCCTCAGTCCCCACAATTATGTCTGCTATTATCTCCTGGTTCATCTGAAACTTACCGATAAGCTGCCCGAATTGTTCTCTCTCATTACAGTACTTTACACAAGCATCTATACATGCCTGGGCAACTCCAACCGCCCCAGCAGCACAGCTCAGACGGGTACAGTCGAGATCAGCCATAACTATGGCAAATCCCTGGCCTGTTTCCCCCAGCAGGTTTTCTTTTGGAACCTTAACATCTTCCATAATAACTTCGCCCGTAGGGCAGGCATGCCATCCAAACTTATCAGCAATTTCAGGGGTTGAAATCCCTGGAGACTTCATGTCCAGTATAAATGCGGACATGCCTTTGTGTTTGAGACTTCTGTCCGTATAGGCAAACATCACGGCCACATCTGCCACCGATGCATAGGTGATCCATGTCTTCGTACCATTTAAAACAAAACAATCTCCTTCTTCCGTAGCAGTTGTCTTCATCGATGCCACATCTGATCCCGCATTTGGTTCGGTAATGGCAAAGGCGCCCAACCATTCAGCGCTCACCAATTTGGGGATATATTTCTTTTTCTGTTCCTCATTCCCAAACTTCAGTATTGTCATAGAAGTACCCATGGTTTGCATATTAAAAGGGGCTCTAAGGGAACCGCTGACTCTCGCAATCTCCTCTGTTACTATGGCATGTCCCAAAAATCCTACACCTGAACCACCGTACTCCTCAGGAATAGGACAGCCTAAAAACCCCAATTCCCCCATCTTTCTTACAATCTCCCTTTGAAACCTGTGGGCTTTTTCATCTGCATCGACCACAGGTGCAATCTCTTTGTCTGCAAAGTCCCTTGCCAATTTCTGCATCGCCAACTGTTCTTCCGTAAGATCGAAATTCATTATTTTACCCCCCTAAGAATTGTGTAACCGTAGACCTTTGCAAAACTCGCTTTCAGTCATTGCGAGGCGTGTACACGCCGTGGCAATCTCTTTGATAATCAACCCGTTATGAGATTGCTTCACTTCGTT
>QZJR01000083.1 GCA_003599365.1 Deltaproteobacteria bacterium
AAGGTCATAAACACAGCCCTGAACATATAAAAAGCCGTCATTAAGGCTGCACCGGCACCCAATGCCCAGAGAACCGTATTCTTCTGAAAGGCATTCCACAGTATCTCATCCTTGCTGAAAAACCCGGCAAAGGGGAATATCCCCGCTATGGCCAGGGTAGCTATCAGAAATGTCCAGTATGTTTTGGGCATATGGGATTTTAATGCGCCCATCTTTCTCATGTCAAGCTCCCCTGCCATGGCATGCATAACACTTCCGGCACCCAGGAAGAGTAACGCCTTGAAGAATGCATGGGTCATGAGATGGAAGATGCCGGCACTGAATGCCCCCACGCCACACGCCAGAAACATGTATCCCAATTGACTGATGGTAGAATAGGCCAAAACCCTCTTTATATCGTTCGCAGCCAGGGCTATGGATGCTGTAAATACGGCTGTTACAACCCCAATAATGGCTACAACCGTGAGGGAAATAGGGGCGAGAGTGAACAAAACATTACAGCGGACTACCATATATACTCCTGCAGTAACCATCGTAGCGGCATGGATCAACGCGCTCACAGGGGTGGGGCCTTCCATGGCATCGGGCAGCCAGGTGTAAAGTGGTATCTGGGCTGATTTCCCTGTAGCCCCAACAAAAAGCAGAAGGGTTATAGCGGTTATTACCAGGCTGCCAACCTGAAAGTTATGGTGGGCAACATTAAATACCTCTTTGAAGTTTAAAGTCCCAAATGTGACAAAGATTAACATCATGGCCAGAAGGAAACCATAATCCCCTATCCTGTTAACCACAAATGCCTTCTTACCTGCATCCGCGGGCTCTTTCCTCTGATACCAGAACCCTATGAGAAGGTACGAACACAACCCGACACCTTCCCAGCCTACAAACATCATCAGAAAGTTATTGGCACAAACCAGCACCAGCATAGAGAATACAAAGAGATTAAGATAAGTAAAATAACGTTTGTATCCTTCATCGTCATGCATATACCCGACAGAGTAAATATGAATCAGAAAAGAGACCCCCGAAACCGTAAGCATCATTATCATAGAAAGAGGATCCACCAGAAAACCAACAGTGGTCTTAAGGTCTCCGGCAGTTATCCATGTATAGATAATCTTCTCAAAGGACCTGCTCTCTCCCGGAAGCTGTAACAGGCTGAAAAATATCAAAACCGACACAAGGAATGACAATCCTATAACTCCACAGGCTACCACACCTACGGTCTTCTTGCTCAGTTTAGTACCAAAAATTCCGTTGATAATGGCTCCAATTATAGGAAACAGGGGAACCAACCAGACATAATCCAACATATCCTTCCTCCAATTTTGATGGCTTCGTAAAAAGTCCATGCCAGTCATTGCGAGGAGCAAAGCGACGAAGCAATCTCAAATAATATCAATAAGTTATAGATTGCTTCGCTTCGCTAGCAATGACAAAAACGGCACTTTCAGACTTTTTACGAGTCCATCAATTTTACCATTTCATAATGTTTATCTCATCAACGTTTACTGTTTCCTTGTTCCTGAACAGGTTTATTATAATAGCCAGACCTACAGCGACTTCTGCTGCAGCAACAGTCATAACAAAGAAGACGAATATCTGCCCGTCCAGAGAATCAAGGTGCCTTGAGATGGCCACAAATGAAAGGTTAACGGCATTCAACATGAGCTCTATTGACATAAATATAACGATTGCATTTCTCCTGACCAATACACCTATAACTCCTACCGTAAAAAGGACCGCAGAAAGGGTAAGATAGTACGATAACGGTATCATCATTACAACTCCTTCTTTGACAAAACAATAGCTCCCACAATAGCTGCTAATAACAAGATAGAGGTTATCTCAAAAGGCAAAACCCAGTCCGTAAAGAGCAAATTGGCTATAGCCTTTGTGTTTCCTATGGCGCTTACCTTGGCCTCGGTATGTATCCCCTTATTCCCATAAAGAACCCCTGCGGCTACGATTGAACCCAGGGCAACCAATAAGAAGACCGCAATAGCAATGCCAAAGGCCTTTTGCAAAGGGTGTTTTTCTCCCACTCTCTTTTCCTTGTCTAAATTAAGCAGCATAATCACAAACAGAAAGAGCACCATTATGGCCCCTGCATACACTATGACCTGGATAGCAGCAATAAATTGTGCATTCAGAAGGATATAGAGACCGGCAAGGCTGAAAAAGGTCAAAACCAAAGACAAGGCACTATGAACAGGGTTTCGCAAAACGATAACCAGAATCGCCGAAATTAAGACTACTGCTGCGATGGAAAAAAAGAAAAAGCCTGTCACTGTCATAATACATAACTCCTTTTTTGTGCTACTTGCTCAAAAGCATTTCCTTATTGTACTGAACAGCCTGACGTGAATAGTCGGCCAATTCATACTCGCAAGTCATGGTTATTGCTCCTACCGGGCATGCCTCTACACAAAACCCGCAAAAGATACACCGGGTCAAATCAATCTCATAACTCTCCACATACCTCTCGTGGTTTGGACCCTCGGCCCCATCAACCCTAATACACCCGGAAGGGCAGACGGTAGCACACAGTTGGCATGCAACACATCTTGCGCTGCCATCTTCTTTACGCTGTAATTGATGAAGTCCTCTATACCGAGGATAGCACTCCCATTTTTCTTCGGGATAGAGTATGGTTATCGGTTTTGAAAAAAACCTCCTGAGTGTTAGACTCAATCCTTTTACTAGTGGCACAATCATAATTTTTCCCCTGCAATTCTTGATTTTTTGTTATATCTCTTTAGTGAGACCTGGTTTAATCTTATTTAGAACAAACCCCTTTACCTTTTTGGCTATCTCTAAGGCTTCTTTTGCGTCCTCTATGCCCGGTTCAAGCCAGACATCTGGATAACGAATCTCCACAGCGTAATCGGTAAGGTTATCCGCATCTTCCAATTCGTCTTTAAAAGAAGAATCTTCAGTAGCACACAATTCTAACAAATCCATTATCCTATGGGTCTTAGTAAAATAAATTTGATGGTATACCAAAAAGGCTTTAAGATACTTTTCTACTGTCTGCTGACAGTGAAAACATATTATATCTGTAATTGGATCTTCAAAGGATAATTCTCTTTCTGCGGTCAAAAGATCTTTTTCCGCCTTGTTTATCCACTTATTAACCAGATCCTCAATAATTTCATCTCGATTCATAAATGACTTTCCCAAATTTATTTGCAGGATAAACAATAGTTCCAACAATGTCTTTATACGGCTCAAATTCTTTAGCAGTTTTCACAATCACATCCACTGGAACTTTCAAACCAGAGAGAATTTTCCTTACCTTTCGATTCTGTAAACGTGAGGGCAAATTACTATCTTTAATAATTAATAAGTCCAAATCACTCTCTTCTGTAGGCGTTCCGTTAGCATATGAGCCAAAAAGAATTACCTTTTGAGGCTTGAAATTTTTTACAAGCTCTTTGATGATTTCATCTATCTGATCTTGAGTTACCATCAATACCTCTCTTTGTAACCTTATTTAAGCAATCAATGGCGTATCGGGTAAGGTACAAACAAAGCCCGAAGGGTTTTCAAACCCTTTTTCCTAATCAGGACTCGTGGTTAACCCCAAACTCCTCTAAATATCACTATCCTTACATCATAGTACCTTGCCCTGTAATAGTACAGCCCTGATTCTAGATCATACTCCCTGCCTGTATATGTATAAGGCTGGGTAAAACCGGGATTTAGTATTGAGGCAATGTTGCCAAAGGAGTCGTAGGTATATGCCTGAACCAGTGTACCAATGCTGTCGGTAATTCCTGTTACACTCCCCAGTCCGTCTCTGTGGTAACAGCAGCTGCTTCTTCCTCTTTCTGCCCTCTTAATCCCGAAGGACATTTTTCTTCTCCCTGTTTCTTTCCTCTTCTGCCTTGTTTGTCACTTTTTTCTCAATGTAAATGCTAAACTACCTGCCAAAACAAAAGCAAGAATTAACAATAACAATCCTAAACTAACTCGAGCAATAGATAAATAGTACAAGGAACAAACAGCGGCTATTGCAGAAAAAAAACCCCAAATAGAGTATAGGATTATTCTCTTTATATCCATTTCTATAAGAATATTTTGTTTTAGAAGATAATCTTTATTTCCTTTACTTTTTTGGGAGCCAATATAGGCAATAATACCGCCAATTAAAGTGGTGATAACAATAATAGCAGTGACTGTTTTAGGAAACTCAAGGACATAGTTGAATATCAATATGTTGAATGTCAAAGCTATTACGATACCCACCAAAATAGACATTTTTTCAATTAAAGTAAGTCTTTTCATTTATTCATTCACATGGTTGTGTTTTCTCTCGATGTATTAGAAAAATATCAATCGGGAGTATATCAATATTTAGACCTGCATAATGCCTCAATTGATCTACGTAAACATCGATGCCAGCGATAACTAACCCTATGCCAGCACTATAAACAGATAATCCAACTGAAAGTGTAATTGGTGCTGCGATTGGTGCAACAGCAGTACCAATAACAGCAAGTAAAGCACCAGAATAGATTGCAGCACTACCGCCTAGAATCATACCAGCGCCAGCAACATATGGTATGATAAGATGCTTTACCTCGTGATAATACTCGATGATTGATTTGTCTAGCCCCCACGGATCCACCCAATTAACCGGATCATTCAGGCAGTACCCATAAAGATTAACCCCACCCACTAACCCAATCGGGTCAGCCTGCATAAACCTGCCTATGCTAGAATCGTAATATCTGGCTCTGTAGTAGTACAACCCTAATTCACCATCATACTCCCTGCCTGTATATGTATAAGGCTGGATAAAACCGGGATCGAGCATTGAAGCGATGTTGCCAAAGGAGTCGTAGGTATATGCTTGAATCAGTATACCGGCGCTGTCGGTAATTCCTGTTATACTCCCCAGTCCGTCTCTGTGGTAACAGTAGCTGCTCCCTCCTCTTTTTAATGATACAGGCTCGTCTATCCCAGGACCATGCGTGTATCTTGTGATTATGCTGTTGCTCTCATCAAGCTCATATAGGATGTCTTCGCCATCATACAGGTATCTTGTGATGGAGCCGTTTACATCCTTCTCTACTCTTCTGCCAAGGCCATCATATTTGTAGGTTATGAGTTGTGAGTCAGGGGTTGTGAGTCTGATCAGACGGTTTTCTGTGTCATACTCGTATGTGGTTGTGCCTGTTGCATCTGTCTTGGAGGTAACGTTGCCGTTAGCATCGTAAGCATAGCTCACTCCATTGTACCCTGTCAACCGGTTATTTCCGTTGTACGACCAGTCGCTGTAATCTGAGGATGTGAGCCTGTTGCCTACCGGATCATAGGTGAAATTCTCTGCCGGAATGGTGGGATGAACTGCCTGAACCAGCCTGTAGATGCTGTCATATGCGTAGCTGTGAGTTCCATTTATCTCTGTCATTGTTGTGCGATTGCCAGCATTGTTATGTGTGTAGCTGTAAGAGGATACAGTTGATGTATTTATGGAGTTTATCAGCTCTGTCAGTCTGCTTGCGTTGTCGTAGGTGTATGCGGTCTCTCTCCCGTTGGGCATAATTGCTTTTTTTCTTCTGTTTATGGAATCGTACTCGTAAGCCGTTGTCTCAGCATTTGGGTTGATGAGACTGATCAGCCTGTTCAACTGGTCATAGGCGTAGCTCGTTATTCCGCTCTCTATGTCTGTCATTGTTATACGATTGCCGTTTTTGTCATAGCCGTATGTGAGAGCACCAGGGACTGTGGCTGCAGATATAAGCCTTTTTGAAAGGTCGTATGACATGCTGATTGAGCTGTGAGCATTGACTAACGACACAAGGTTGTCTGCAAGGTCATATCCGTAGCTTACTGTGTCCTCCGGAAGCGCCTTGCTTGTAAGCCGGTTTGCATTGTCGTAGCTGTAGGTTGCGGCGCTGCCGTTCGGATATGTAACGGTCTGAAGGTTGCGGTTCATGTCGTAGGTGTATGTCCTGGTATTCCCAAGGGGATCTGTGACGCTTATGAACTGGTTTATCTCGTTGTATGAGAATGTTGTGGTGTTACCGTTTGCATCTCTTATGGATGTAAGGTTGCCTTCCGGATCATAGGTGTACAGGGTGGTGTTTCCCTCTGAATCCGTTAAAGATGTCAGCATGTTCTTAGCGTCATAGGTGTATGAGGTGGTGTTACCCATAGGATCGGTTGATGTTATGAGGTTGCCTGCCATATCGTATGTAAAGGCTGTTGTGTTTCCCAGAGGGTCGGTGATAGATATGAGGTTTCCTTTGTCATCATAGGTGAAAGTGATCTGGTTTCCTAATGCATCGGTTATGGAGGTGACAAGTCCCTTTATATCATATGTCATGGTGGTGGTATTGGAGAGGGCATCGGTAATCTCTGTCAGGTTGCCTTTATCATCATACGTAAATCCCGTCTGATTGCCATTAGGGTCTTCTATGCCGGTTACCTGATTATATTCAGGCTCATAGGCAAACGTAGTAACGGCATCCAGGCTTTCATCCTTCCTTGTAAGAAGGTTGCCCATGCTGTCGTATGTCATGGTGTATTCTGCGCCATTCGGCAATGTAAGGGCTGTAAGGTTCGAGTTGTTGTCCCTTGTAAAACCTGTAATTCTTCCCAGCGGATCTGCCTCTTCCAGAGGGTCTCCTGAAGGGTTTGTCCTGTAAGTGGCGGCATTGCCCTTGCCGTCGGTAAACGTGCTTACAATATTCTCCGGCAGGATAAGAGGCGCAGGATTGTCTTCCGTGCCCTCTCCCTCCGGAATATCATTGATCAGCCCCTGCACTTCATAAGGATTGAATGTCCTTGTTTCTCCGGTAGGAGCTATAGTCTGGTGGATACGTCCGTGGTTTCCATATACGTATTGTGTTGTGTATCCCATGGCATCGGTCTTCGATACCATCCGGTGCTCTGTGTAGCCGTATGAGGTGACATCCCCCTCCGGGCCCGTTATAGAGACCAAATCTCCGTTTGCATCTATTTCAAACAGGGTTGCCCTGCCTGCAGGGTCTGTTATCCTTGTAAGCCTGCCGCTCTCATCGTATTCGAAGGTGGTCGTCTGTCCTACAGGGTCAATCATGGAGATGAGCCTTCCGTCTTCGTCATATTCGAAGGCGGTGGTATTGCCGTTTCGATCTACTGTGGATGTATGGAATCCACCGACATTGAAGTGTATCTCTGTGCCATCTTTCATGGTTCGGGTAAAGGCGCCGTCAGGGTTCCGGACAAGTTTGGAGAAATCTCCGGCAGGGCTTTTGAATTGATCACCGGATACCACACCCCCGGGCAGGTCTCCTTCATTACCCGGCGGATAAAAATCAGGACTGTCTCCTATACTGGAGGTCAGATATACACCCCTGACTGACTTCAGGTAACCGTCCGGGTTAAGATATGTCATGGTGACAGGGGTCTCTGAGGTTATATGATGAGGTTCCAACCCTGCCCTGTACCATCTGAAATCAGTGTGGTTGCCTACGCTGATCGTTGCAGGAGGGTCATCGGCTACCTTTATCTCTACATCAGGGCCACTGGACCCACCCCCTGCAGCCAGTATCCATAGATAATAGCTGTCTTCTCTTATCTCTGTAGGGATTGAGTCTCCATTGCTGTTGATGTAATCAGCAGCAAAGCAGGTGCCAATACTGTCTATCACATCGGCTGCAGTCACATGGAGGGCATTTGAATATGGGAATCCACAGTCTGGTGTAAATTCACAGCCATGGCCTGATGAGCTGCCAAACTGTGTGTTGTTATTGTCGTAACCCCAAAAACCTCCACCGGAAGCCTGCGAGTAGTACGCGCCCTCTATGCCCTGAAAGTCCCTGCTGTCACGGTAGTAAAAGATGTTGAAAACACCTGCCGAGCCGTCACCACCGGTGACCAGGGCAGTGTTGCCTTCGGGCGCCGGATATATCCTTTGCAGCTCCTTTAGTGTCCAGCCTGCCCCAAAAGGGCTCTCTGTCTGGTTGTTGACTATAACCTTCCCCATTATCTCGGTAGAGAAGGGGATAAGCTCACGGGACAGGACGTTGAGCCTCGTAGTGGCAGGCCCGCCAAAGTAATCGGCCCGGCCGTAATATGCCCTGTAATCGGCTGACAGGTCTATCTTGTAGGTATAGCTCCCTGCAGGAAGTCTCTCACCCCTTCCGTTTCTTGCATCGAAGAGGTAGGAGAGCTTTATCTTCTCCACTTCTCCACCCTGAAAAATTACCTCTTTCCGGATGCCCTCTACGCTCAATTTATAGCCTATCTTCTCCGGCACCAGTACTATGCTCCCTATGTTGGGCTCCAGGTCTATCAGGGCAGTGGGATCGGCAGAGGTGGTGTTGTATACCAGTTGAAGTCCATTGGATATACTCAGCGATTTAATCGGCGGAAGGGTATAGTTGACGGCAAGGTTGCCTGAGCTGTATCCTACTTTGGAGTTTCCTGTATTTCCAAATTCTTTACACCCGCCACCGGTCTTACGTGTGTTAACCTTTACGTCTTTTATCTGATCTGCCCCATCGGGAACGACTATGGGGAAATTCAAATCCCTTGGAGAGAAATGGTCAAGATAGTACTCCATGTACTGCCCATCATCTGTTATCACCCCCATACCCTCGGCCTCCCACTCCATAGTCTCCTTGTTGTAGTATCCTACCGGCACAGGGGTTCCAGGTTCAAAACCAAGGGCATTCTCTATGCGAAGCCTCACCGGCTCGTTGAACTCTGCATCATCCGGTTTTAAATCCAGAGCCACTGTAAACTTGGACAGAGGGGGCAGAGGCACGGGAAGCGCCTTGTTATTCCCATACTCTGTGGCTGTTACATCTATGGGGTCATCTACTGCACCTGGAGGAAAGAGGAGCTCTATGTTCCCTGCCGAGTTTACGGCAGTGCCACCTCCAGGGGTAATGGTGGTAACATTGCTATCCAGAGGGGTAAGATATGCAGGGTCTGCTGCCGAGTCTCTGGTGGTAACTACGTCCACTTTTCTCTGGGCAAAGGTGTACCATTCCTTCTCTATAGTTATTCCAAAGGTTCCTGTTCCCGGTGTAGGAAATGCAAATCTTCCATTCTGATCGGTACATATGGTGCCTTCTATTCCGGCTGCGGTTACTCTGGCATCTGGGAGGGGCTCTCCTGTTGCTGCATCAAAGACCTCTCCGTTTATGTAGCCCGATTCAGGGGTTATGGGAGGCGGCGGTGGCGCGGCGCTGTAGGTTACCGTTATGGAAGTTGAGCCTGTATTGCCGGCAGGGTCGGTAGCATTTGCGGTTATGGTGTTCTCACCCTCTGTAAGGGGTATTTCATAGGCAGTGAAGATGTTATCGCTTATTTCTGCCTCTATGCCATTTACCAAGACTGTGGCTGTGGGATCGTCCACCATCCCTGAGACGGCAATGGGGGTCTCTGAAAGAAGGGCGCCATCCTCAGGAGATGTGATGATTACCACGGGAGGGGTGGTGTCCCCCATTGATCCAAACTTTATGGCAAGCTGGGCGTGTTTCCAGGCATTCTCATATCTCTTTATGGCTTTGGAATGTCTGCCTTTGTCCAGCTCTTGCTGAGCCTTGACAAAATTCTCCTCGGCCTTTCTGATCTCACGATCTACCTTTCTGCTCACGCTGGCATAGAACCTTGCCTGATTCAATGCCTCTCCGGCAATCTTCTTGTCTGCATCTGCCAGATCATCTAAAACCTCACGAAAGGCATCTTTCACGGATTCCGGAAACTTCTTTTTCTTTATCTTCCCTTCCATCCTGACCGCTGCTTTAAACTCGCTGTGGAAGACTAAAAGACCCTTAGGTGACGAGACCAGATGCAGGTCGTCTCTCCATAAAGAATCCTCAAGGCTCTTGTTTATGTTATCCAGAACCCTGTTTATGTGTCTGTCAACCTTCTCATCCCCGGTCTTTGCAGTCTCCAGTATCGTTATGGTGCCTTCCTTTATTCCCCTGGGGGCAGATGAACCTTCAGCAAAAGAGGTAAGAATCGAGGATGGTCTCTCTTCTCTCATGGATTTAAATCCTTTTTCCTAATCAGGACTCGTGGTTAACCCCAAACTCCTCTAAACATCAACTAATTAATTACCATAATAAAAGAAGTTATAACAATATTGACTAACGCCAATGGAAGCAGTACCTTCCAACCAAATTTCATGAGCTGGTCGTATCTGAACCTGGGATAGGTAGCCCTAACCCATATAAAAAAGTACACAAGGGCAAGCACCTTAATTAAAAACCAAAGCGCAGGAGGCAAAAAGGGGCCTCTCCATCCACCTAAGAAAAGGGTTACCGCAATGGCGCTTACAGCAATGATATGCGTATACTCTGCCATATAGAACATGGCGAATTTCATAGAGCTGTATTCCGTCTGATAACCGGCAACAAGCTCATTTTCACATTCCACAAGATCAAACGGCGTCCTGCCAGTCTCTGCAAAGGCACAGGTAAGAAACAGAAGAAACCCCAGGGGTTGCAACACGACAAACCATACATTCTCCTGGGCTTTTACTATCTCAACCATACTGAGAGACCCGGTCAGCATTAAAACACCTATAACAGAAAGTCCCAGTGGCAACTCATAACTGATCATCTGAGCAGAAGCCCTCATGGCTCCTAACAGAGAATACTTATTGTTTGAAGACCAACCGGCTAAAACCAAACCATATACCCCCAGGGAAGAGAGGGCAAAGATATAGAGAATCCCGATATTTACATCTGCAATATGCAGTGGGATCACCCTCCCCAAGACTTTTATCTCATTTCCGAATGGGATGACGGCATAGACAACCAGTGCACAGGCCATATATATAACCGGAGCAAGGTGGTATATCCCTTTGTTGGCCTGGCTAACGGTTATCTCCTCTTTAAAGAATAGCTTCAATCCGTCGGCAATAGGCTGTAACAATCCATGCCAGCCTACCCTATTCGGTCCATGCCTGACCTGTATGTGCCCCAAAACTTTCCTTTCCATTAAAGGAACATAGGCTACCATTAACATGAGAACAGAAAAGACAACTGTTATCTTTATTAACACTATTGCTATAGCAATTATCGCCTCAAGCATGATTTCTTCTGCCTCCCCTTTTATTTATATCAAATGCCTCCAGCGAAATGATACCCTCTCTCACACCCTCCAGATTTATGTCAAGTTTTTTTGCCAATTCTACTATATAAGTCGTGGGTTCGGGCATTGTCGACAATACAAGCATCTCAAATTCATCTTCTCTTACATTCCCATTTTCGTCCCACCGGACTATGAGATTTTTGCTCTCCTGAACCTCTTTTATGGCCGTTATTCCTCCCTTTTTAGTGATAACCCCCGGCACTTTTCCGTCATTTCTCTTTAATTCCTTTATATAGTCGTCATTATCAGGAAAAAACAAGGATATCTCCAATCCGTCAACCTTATTCTTTGCCAACATAGCCTCATGGATAGCATAACTCAAAGATTTAATACCGCTTTCACCTTTGCCTTCATTATTATCAGCCCAGCATACAAAACCTATTTTCCTTGGTATCTCTCCATCGAAAGGCCGAATCAAAAGGCCGACATAAGGGCCATTATCGCTCAAAATTCGCTCAAATTCAATATCAGTAACTACATTAGCATATCTGCCATAGCCAAATCTTTCTGGCGGGGGAGAACAAACCCTTTCTACCCCAGTGGTGATTATCATAGAATCAAAATATATGTCAAGCTTTTCATCAGCCTGTTCAAAAACTATCGCATCTTTATCGCACTCTGCCAGGCAAAGCCCACATCCCAGGCATCTGCGGCAGCTCAGACACCTTTTTGCCTCTTTCACGGCTGCATCTTCCGTAAATCCAAGGCTCACTTCATTAAAATTATTTATCCTCTCCTCGACAGGAATTTCCTGTACCGATTGACGGTCTGCGGGGATATCTGGAAATTTCAGTATATATCTCTTCTTTTCTTCCACCATAACCGGTCATTTCCTTCTGAGATATTTATCAATGGATACGGCTGCTTTCTTGCCGGCTGCTATAGCCTCAATGGCTATTTTAGGTCCGGTTTGACAGTCACCGCCGGCAAAAACCCCTGCTCTGCTTGTTTCCAGGGTATCCGGATTGACAGCTATTGTCCCCCTCTTTGTCAACTCAATCTCAGAACTTTCACCAAGGAAAGATATATCGGGAACCTGTCCTATAGCAGGTATTAACGTGTCCAATTCTATATCAAACTCTGAACCCTCAACCGGTATCGGCCTTCTCCTTCCTGAGGTATCAGGTTTCCCTAACTCCATCCTCATGCACCTTAGCCCCGCCGCCTTACCATCTGCAGTAAATACTTGAAGAGGAGCAACCAGGTACTCTATCTTAACCCCTTCTTCCAGTGCTGCCTCTATTTCTTCATCACTTGCCGGCATTTCCTGTCTCGATCTCCTGTAGAGTATGGTTACATCCCTTGCACCCAGTCTAAGGGCACATCTGGCAGAGTCGATGGCCACATTACCCCCACCGATTACGACTACCCTTTCACCCACATCAGCGGGTTTCCCCAGATTCAAATCTCGAAGAAAGGTAACCCCTGGAATAACCCGCCGGGCATCTTCCCCGGGTATCCTCATCTCCTGATTCTTGTGGGCACCCACAGTGATAAAGACAGCTTCATAACCCCTGTTAAAAAGATCATCAAGGCTTAAGCCTTTACCAATTACCGTATTGCACCTGATCTCCACCCCCAACGCACTTACTGCATCTATCTCCTTTTCCAGGACATCCCGGGGCAATCTGTAATCGGGAATGCCCACGGCCAGCATCCCCCCCGGTCTGGGTAAAGCCTCAAAGACAGTCACACCATAACCGAGCAAAGCCAGATCATGGGCACAGGCAAGTCCTGCCGGTCCTGCCCCTATTACGGCTACCTTTTTTCCTTTATCTTCTCCCTTTACTATCATCAACGGCTTAGGTTTTAAGGCATCCTGTAATTCGATATCGGCAACAAAACGCTTCAAATCCCGTATAGAAAGGGGATAATCTACCCTTCCCCTATTACACTCCTCTTCACATGGATGTGGACATATATGCCCACATATGGATGGGAAAGGGAGTACCTCTTTGATGAGGGCAAGGGATTCTTCAAATTTACCGTCGGCTATGAAACCGATGTACCCTCTGATATCCAGGTGCACCGGGCAGGCCCTCTGGCAAACTGGTGTCTCTTTGACTATGTTGTAGGAAGGGTTTACATGATCAAAAAAATCTATGGCTGTTCTAAAGGATAATCCCTGATTCTCATCATCCCAGAGGTTTACCGGACATACCTTAATACAGGCTTTACAATCGTCGCACCTCTCTTCGATGACCCTGATGGCCCTTTTTCTTATCCTGATTTTGAATTTACCGTTACTCTCTTCAACCTTTTCTATGTCTGCATTGGTAATTATCCTGATATTTTTATTCTTCTTAACCTTTTCCATATCCGGAGAGACAAAATCAACGGTCTTTGAGTCCTCATCATACAAGAGTCTCTCACCACCGATTCCCGGAGAGTTTTCAACCAGGTACACCGTATTCCCGGACTCAGCCTGCTCTAACGCCGACTGTATGCCAGCCAGTCCGCCACCTATGATTAGTACAGCCTTATTCCCCAATTTAGAATCACTCCTGCAGACCATATAATGGAGAGGACCCATCCACTCTCTCCAGCCCCACAACACCCTTTCTCCTCAAACCGGCTATGTACCTCAATACCCTGTTGGAAGGTATTTTTAACCTTTCCGAAATCTGTTTAACCGACAAAGACCTTTCTTGCAATAGTAATTCTATTTCCCTTACCGCAACTTCATCCATGAGTAACCCATCTAAAAGCCTGTCCATCTCATGTCGGGTAAACGTCTCCCCATATTTATTTCCTATACCCATGAATTCTGTCTTTTTTCCAATAACCCATCTCAGTTTTTCACCTTCAACCGCTGCCTTTACCGCCTCAAGCCTGAACTTCAACTCTTCCTTATCCTCTTTTATCTCGGTTCCCAAAACACCTATCTCTTTTATCCTTCTGGTAAAGTTCTCCGCCAATTCAACAAAACGGGTCCCTTCGGCAGAGGACAGTTGCCCGAAATAGATTCTGTTCTGATCGATACCGATGATCCTCAGCAAACGGGATGTCATGTCTATCTTATTCTTGGCCTCCATGTTCCCTGTGACGTAATGGCACTCACCATCCTTGCAACCGAGGATGAGCACACCGTCAACCCCGCAAAGGAAGGCATCCAGGATCATAAAAGGATCGATCCTTCCCGTACACATGACCCGTATGATACGTATATCGGGGGAATATTGCATCCTCGCTACACCGGCGAAGTCAGCAGCTCCGTAGCCTCACCAGGTGCACGCAAATGCTGATATCTTTATCCTGTTATCTTCAGGCATTTGTATCTACTCTCTCCCTTTTTCCCTACTTACCCACAACGGCTGCCATCTGGGCACTCACCTGTTCATTGGTAAAATGGTTCATCTTGATCGCTCTGTGATAGCAGGTAGCTCCACAGACCCCGCAGCCTTTACATGCCACAGAGATCATACCGGCTTTCTTGCCCTTAGGGGTATCAATGATTTCTATAGCTCCGTAAGGACACAAAGCGGCACAGAGACCGCACCCCTTACACAGATCTTCGTCTTCCAGGGTTGAAACTATAGGATCAACCTTGACAGAACCCCTCGCTAAATGGATTGATGCCCTGGAAACAGCACCAAGAGCTTGAGAGATGCTCTCCCGGGTATCGGCAGGCCAATGAGCGCTTCCGCACAGATATATCCCATCTGTAGCAAAATCCAGGGGTCTTAGCTTCACATGGGCCTCGAGGAAGAAACCATTCTCATCCCTTGGGACTCTCAGCAATTTGGAAAGGGCATCAGTGTCCTCTCCGGGGATCATAGGGGTTGATAAGACTACCAGATCGTATTCTATCTCCATCTCTCTTCCCATCAGTTGATGGTATACTTTTACGCTTTTCTCTTCCACAACCGGTGGATTGTCCGGATCGTAATTGATGAATATTACCCCCATCTCCTTTGCCTTACGGAAGAGGGCTTCACCTTCAACTCCGTAACACTGCATATCCTGATAGAGGACAAAAACTCTTGTGTCCGGCATTTTTTCTTTCAGCAGGCTTGCGTTCTTGACCGCCGTCATACAGCATGTCCTTGAACAGTAATTCCTCTCCTCAGTCCTTGCCCCTACACATTGGATCATCACAATGCCGTCTGCCTTTATCTTTCCTTTTTGTAACCTTCTTTCCAACTCTACCTGGGTTATTATATTCCGACCATTATAGTTGTAAAGCGCCTTGGGTTCCAGGACAGAAGCACCCGTTGCCACAATTATAATACCACAACTAACATGGACACCTTGCCCCCCGGTTTCTATATCCACTTCATAGTTTCCCACATAACCCCGTACGTTTTTTATAATACTCGACGTGTGGATTTCAATCAGGGAACTTGATGTGGCTTCTTTAATCTTCCCCCCTATTAATTCCGAAGCCTTCACACCGTATGGATAGAGCCTATTGAGATCATTGAGTCTTCCCCCTAATTCTTTCTCTTTTTCTACCAGGACTACCTCAAATCCCCTTCGACTCAGTGCAATAGCTGCCGTAAGCCCTGCAATACCTCCGCCAATGACCAGCGCTTTTCTATTGACATCAGCAATTATGAACTCCTGGGCATCCAGGAGTGCTGCCTTTGCAACACCGATTCTCACCAGGTCTTTTGCCTTGTTTGTTGCATCTTCCCTGCTCTGCATATGGACCCAACTGCACTGTTCCCTTATATTGACCATCTCAAAATAAAATGGGTTCACGCCTGCTTCTTCACACGCCAGCCTGAAGGTGGGTTCATGGGTTCTTGGGGTACAAGAGGCAACCACAACTCGTGTTAAGGTATGCTCTTTTATGCTGTCTTTGATTTCTGTTATCCCGGTTTCAGAACACGAATAGAGATTTTCCTTGGCAAAAACCACATGAGGCAAGGTCTTTGCATACTCTACCACTTTCGGGACATCTAAAAACCCCGCAATATTCGAACCACAATCACATACGAATACGCCTATTCTCACATCTTCCAATCTATTGCTCCTGCAGAGCATCCGAAAATACAACCTCTGCTGCCGCTGATGCTGCCCCACTGGCCTGGACAACCGATTCAGGAATATCCATGGGGCACTGACAGGCTCCACAAGTAAATATTCCAGGTACCGAGGTCATAAGAGGGTGAGTCGGATCCGACCTGATAAAACCATCTTCATCAAGATCGACACCCAGGATATTGGCCAAATTTTCGATTCCTGTGCTAGGCACAGAAGCCGTAGCAAGAACAGCCATATCCACGGTCAGATTTTTTACCTTATTTTCTTTTGTATCCTCGTACCATATTATGGGATTCCCTTCCTGATCCTGTGTTATCTCCCCCACCCTGCCTCTGATGTACTGAATACCGTACTGTCTCTCGCCACGTACTCTATACTGATGAAAACCCTTTCCCATAGCCCTTAGATCATTGTAAAATATATAAGCCTCGGCCTCTGTGTCGTGCTCCTTTGTGAGTATGGCCTCTTTGATTGAGTGCATACAGCAAAAATTTGAGCAGTAACTCTTGTTTCTCAAGTCTCTGCTGCCAACGCACTGGACAAACCCTATCTTCTTCGCCAATTTCCCATCGGATCGCCTGTTGATATGGCCATGTGTAGGACCGCTGGCGCTCATAAGCCTCTCATATTCCAGGCTGAGAACCACATTGTCGATCCTCCCATAACCGTATTGGCTTAAACCAGAAGGATCAAACAGATCGTACCCGGTGGCCAAAATAATTGCCCCTACCTGGATTTCAATACATTCATCACTCTGATCAAAATCAACCGCACCTGCAGGACAAACATCCTCACATAAACCACAGGGCTTTTTCTTTTTCCCTGCCCCTTTTTTAATCCTTATACAGTTTTCTTTATCTATGGTATAGACAGAAGGGATACCCTGGGCGAAGTGCTTGTATATGGCCTTTCTTTTGCCAAGCTTCATATTGAATTCATCAGGCACTTTCTTCGGGCACTTCTCAGCACATTGACCACAAGCAATACACTTGCTCTCATCAACAAGTCGGGCCTTCTTCCTTATCTTAACACTGAAATCCCCCACCTGTCCCGTAACTCCCTCTACTTCGCTGTAAGCGAGGAGTTCTATGTTAGTGTGCCGACCTGCATCCAGCAGCTTTGGCGAAAGTATTCAGATGGCACAGTCATTTGTAGGAAAGGTCTTGTCAAGCTGTGCCATCTTCCCGCCTATGCTTGGCTCCCTTTCTACCAAATAGACCTTAACCTCAGCATCCGCCAGATCCAGAGAAGCCTGAATGCCTGCAATCCCCGCCCCGATTACGAGGACATCTTTGGTCATACGAGTATCTCCTGTCAAACCATTTTTTCCACTATCAAATCAGTGATATCTTTAATCTCAATCTTTATGTCGCTGTTATACTTTGCACAACTCAGATGGATTCCACACTTGGGACATGCCGTAAGAAGAATATCCGCTCCTGTAGCCTCTGCTTCTTTAAGCCTTTCTATCTGAATCTGCTTAGAGCAGCTGGAACAGTTGACCCACCCACTTGTACCACAGCATAGAGCATCAGCCCTGTTTCTCTCCATCTCTACGAGCTCTATACCTGGAATGCCGGAGAGTATCTCCCTTGGTTCTTCATATATTTCGGCAATCCTTCCCAAAGAACACGGGTCATGAAAGGTAACTTTGACAGGATTATCCGAACCACTCTCAACAAAATTCAATTTCCCTTCCTTTAACTTATCTGCAAGGAGCCGGTACAATTGGACCACCTCTAGATCCTGTTCACCAAGATACAACGGATAATCCCTCTTTAGAGTCACATACCCTTCAGGACAAAGACAGATGACCTTCTTAGCTCCACTCTTCTTTATAGTCTTTAGGTTGAGCTCAGCTAACCTTCTAAACCCTTCTAAATCCCCATTCCATAAAAGGTCATGTCCACAACACCTCTCATCATTGCTTACAACGGGTTTTATCCCCATTTTATTGAGTATCCTTACGGTATTTCTTGCCCTATCCGTAGGTTTCAAACCAACATCACAGTACCCTCCTTCGCCAAAGACAAGATCAAAGTAGGGCAGACACCCAACAAAATAGAAACATTCACCCTCATCGGCAACTTCAAGATCATCGGTAATCCAGAAGGTTCTTTTCTGCTGGAGGCTCAAGGATTGAAGCTCCATTATGGTATTGAATATCCCGTCATGGGAAAAAAGACCTTTCTGCCCCAGTTTTGATGCCTCTATCCTCATCTCTTTTATGAAATTGAGATAGTCTACATTAGAAGGGCAGCGACTCGTACATCTCCCACAAACCAAGCAGGACCACAGGTCTCTGTCTCTGACAATCTCATCTCCGAATCCAAAAATGGCTTTTTCTACCAGCAGCCTGGGCGAAAATGACGGGTTAACCCTGGCAACCGGACAACTGGATGTACACACACCACATTCCAGACAATGATATGCCCTTGTTTCCTTTACAATAGCCTCGGAATTCATCCCTGTGATTTTCCTGAAAGAGGTCCCAACCCTCTAATACGATTAGTAAAATCAGTTACCACATCGGCAAACTTGCTTCCTTCAGAAGCCGATACCCATTCCAGGCGAAGCCGTTCTTCACCTATACCCAAAACGTCTATCAGCTTCCTGGTGGTTCCCATGGTCTTCTCACACTTCAGGTTACCTGCTATGTAGTGGCAGTCTCCCGGATGGCAGCCTGTTACCAAAACACCGTCTGCCCCCATCTGAAAAGCCTTTAAAATAAAGGCCGGGCTCACCCTCCCCGAACACATCACCCTGATTATCCTTATGTTTGGGGGATACTTCATCCTGGATGTGCCGGCAAGGTCAGCCCCAGCATAGGAACACCAGTTGCATGCAAAACCAACTATATTTGGTTCGAATTCTTCGCTCATTCGATAGTCCTTAGTCAACTACCATCGGCTAAAGCCGATGACTTGAGGGTTCAAGGATTCACGGAATCAAGTGATCAAGGGAGAATTTTTCCTTTACTACTCTTGAATCCTGGAATCCTTGACCTCTTGAACCCTTGCGGCGCAAAGCTTTTTTATATCACCGCTTCTATCTGTGACAATATCTGCTCGTTCTTAAAATGCTTCATGGATATAGCCCCTGAAGGACAGGCTACAGAACAGGCACCACATCCCTTACATATAGAATCGTTTATCTGGGAAACCAAAATACCCGGCTCCACCTCTTCCAGGTTGGGGGCACCGTACTCACATACCTCCACACATCTGCCACAGCCGCGGCAAACAAACGTATCCACACTGGCAGTGGTTACCTCTACCTTTACCTTGCCTCTAGCCATCTTTGTCATTGCGGAAGATGCAGCGCCCTTTGCCTGGGCAACCGTATCCGGAATATCTTTAGGACCCTGAGCGCATCCCGCAAGATAGATGCCATCGGTGGCGGTGTCCACCGGGCGCATCTTTGGATGACCTTCAAGGAAAAAACCGTCCGGGGATTGGGATATCTTCAGCAGATTCGCCACCTCTTTTACGTCTCTTCTGGGGACAATACCCGTTGCCAGTACCACAAGATCGGCTTCTATATCAACCGGCTCTCCAAGGAGGGTGTCCTCTGCCATCACCAGTAATCGGTCTCCTTTCTTTATTATCTCGGAGACATTTCCCCTGATATACCTGACACCCTCTTCTCTTACCCTGTCATAGAACTCTTCATAACCTTTACCAAATGCCCTTATATCCATATAGAATACCGTTAATTTTGCATCAGGCAACTTCTCATGTACAAGGTGGGCCTGCTTGGCAGTATACATACAGCAAACCCTTGAACAATACTCATTTCCAACACTCTTATCCCTGGATCCCACACACTGAACAAACACAACGTTTTTTGGTTCTTTGCCACCGATAATGATCTTACCCTGTGTAGGTCCACTGGAGGACACAAGCCTCTCAAACTCCAACCCCGACAGAACGTTATCGTATAAACCATACCCATACTCGGGTTTTTCTTTCGCATCAAAGAGATCAAAACCTGTTGCCACCACTATCGTTCCCACATCCAGTTCTACAATCTCTTCCTTTTGCTCAAAATCTACAGCATCTGAGGAACAGGCATCCTTACATGCCGGGGACTTGCCGCACTTTCCTTTTGTGATAAACAAACAATTTTCAGAGTCCATGGTGTACTTCGAAGGAACAGCATAGGGAAAAGGTATATATGGTACCGATCTTTTTCCCATACCCACATCAAATTCAGAGATGATCCTTCCCTTCATTATGCATGCCTCAGCGCACATACCACAGCCGGTACACTTGTCCATTTTGATATATCTTGGTTTTTTCCTGACCTTCACATGAAAGTTGCCGATATAACCACTCACATCTATCACTTCTGAATACGATAATAGCTCTATATTGGGATGGCGCTCCACCTCAACCATCCTTGGAGTAAGGATACATGCCGAACAATCCAGAGTAGGAAAAGTCTTGTCCAACTGTGCCATGTGACCGCCTATGGAGGGCTCTCTTTCAACCAGATATACCTTGAAACCTGCATCAGCTATATCCAAAGATGCCTGAATCCCCGCTATCCCTCCCCCTATTACCAGGGCTTCCGGTCTAACCTCCACCTCTTTCTCTTCCAGGGGTTCAAGGAGAGATGCCTTTGCAACCGCTGCAGATACGAGTTTCACTGCCTTTTCAGTGGCGTATTCCCTGTCTTCGTGAACCCATGAGCACTGCTCTCTTATATTTGCCATCTCCAGACAATAGGGATTGAGCCCAGCCTGCTGAATGGTCATTCTGAAGGTAGGTTCATGCATCCTGGGGGAGCAAGAGGCAACAACTATCCTGTTAAGTCCTTTTTCTTTGATATCCTTTATTACCAGTTCCTGTCCGGGATCGGAACACATATACTTAAAATCTCTGCTGACGATAACATTGGGCAGTTTAGATATGCTATCCCTCACGCTGTCCACATCTACTGTGGAGGCAATGTTTATCCCGCAATGACATATATATACCCCAATCCTTATCTCTGCCGTTTCCATTCCTTCCTGCTTACTACCCTCACAATGCCTCTTTAACCAGCTCTGCAATATCCATGACCTTAATGGATTCTTCCAGATCACCGGTCTTCACCACATCTTCCAAAGTCAGAAGACAAAAAGGGCATGACGTTGCCAATATTTGAGCACCCACATCCATAGCCTCTCCAACCCTTATCTTTGCAAGTCTATCTTCGGAATCCTCAGATTCTACCCACATCCTTCCGCCGCCGCCTTCGCAGCAAAGGCTTCTCTCTCTCGCCCTATCCATCTCTACGAGTTTTATTCCGGGAATACTTGTAAGCACCTTGCGGGGAGGGTCAAATACCCCGTTTTGCTTGCCTAAAAAACAGGGGTCATGATAGGTAACGGTTTTGTCTATTTGGCGGGTAAATGAAAGGCGGCCTTCTTCTATAAGAGAGGCAATCAATTCTGTATAATGCTGAACTTCAAACTCAGCGCCTTTGTATTCGTTTTTAAATGTATTGTAACAGTGAGGAGATGTCGTTACTATCTTTTTGACATTGTATTTTTTGAATATTTCAATGTTTTCTTCTGCCAGATATTCAAAAGTCCATACATCCCCCATCCTTCTTATCTCGCTTCCACAACACCCTTCTTCGTTTCCCAGGATGCCAAAATCCACTCCCGCCCTGTTCAATATCTCAACAATTGCCCTTGCTACTTTTTGAAGTCGGGCATCATAAGCAGGTGTGCAACCCACGTAGTATAGGATATCTCCCCCTTCAGAAATATTTTTTACATGAAGCCCCTCCGCCCATCTGGATCTCTCTTCGGCGGAAATCTTCCATGGATTCTTGTGTATGGCTATGCTTTTCAGGGCATCTCTTATGGGGGGAGGTATCCTGCCATCCTCTACCATAAGACCGCGCAATCCCATAACAATTCCTGTAGTATCCACCCCTTTGGGACACTTTTTCAAACATGCCGAACAAGTTGTACAATCCCATATACCTTCTCTTTCAAATACAACCTTTGCAGCATCTTTATCAAAGGTGTCATAGATGAATTTCCTGATGTTGAAATGGGATTTTCTGAGCATCGGGCACCCTCCGGAACACTTCCCGCACTGGATGCACCGAAACACATGGTATTTATCAACAAAACTCTGCAATTCCTCGTTTATCAGAACCCACCTCTCATACTTAGAGAATCCTATCGATCAACCTCGCCAAGGACTATATCTATACTGCCAATAACCGCTATTACATCAGCGATTAGCCTCCCTTCAACCATCGTTGGGAGGGCTTCCAGATTGATAAAAGACGGGGGCCTGATCCTTAATCGATAGGGTTTATTCGTTCCATCACTGACAATGTAGAACCCCAGCTCTCCCTTGGGAGATTCTATACTGACGTATACTTCACCAGCCGGCGGGGTGAACCCCTCACTTACAATCTTGAAATGATGAATGAGGGAGGCCATGTCAGTGTAAACACCCTCTTTAGGAGGCAAGACCACCTTTGGTGCATGGGCGTTTATCTCCCCTTTTGGCAGGGTCTCAAGTGCCTGCTTCACTATCTCAGCACTCTGGCGCATCTCCTCCATTCTGATTAAGTATCGGTCGTAGCAAT
>QZJR01000047.1 GCA_003599365.1 Deltaproteobacteria bacterium
TTATTGGGCGAACACACAGGTTCGCCCCTGACAAATATACGCTGCAACGACGAGGGATGCAGCGGAACGCCGCAGATGGACTTTTTACGAAGCCGTCAAGGATGGGGGAAAGAAATGGGAGAGACTAATTATATTACAATTCTTATTACTGCGAGTTCGGAAGAAGAAGCAGGCAGGATTGGAAAGACCCTGGTAGGAGAGAAACTGGTTGCATGTGCCAATATTATCCCTCAAATAAGATCAATATTTAGCTGGAAAGGCGATATCTGCGATGAAAATGAAGTCTTGATGATTCTAAAAAGTAAAGAATCGTTATTTCAGCAGATTAAAGAGAGGGTAAAAATGCTTCACAGCTATGAGGTGCCAGAGATAATCGCCCTTCCGATTCATTCAGGTTCTGAGGATTATCTAAATTGGATTCATGCGGTCACCGTTGATCGCTAGACCTTTTAACAGCTATTTCTTTGCTGCTAACTCCTCATACATTTCTATGCTCGGCTTCCCATCCAGCAAAGGACCTATTTTACCAAAGAGTTCTTTAATGTACGGTGTAGAACCATGATGATCAAATGCAGCCTTGTCTTTATACTTCTCATAGAACAGAAACGTCCCTGGTTCATTCTGAGCACGATGAAGCACGTATGCGAGAGTTCCTTCTTCAGGTTGAACCTTTGGGATCATAGCCCTCAAAGCATCTTCCATCTCTCCTTCTTTTCCTGCCTGTGCCTTTAGAACAGCGACAACAACTATCATCTTTTACCTCCTTTATTGGCTGAATCATTTTAGTTGGATTTTAGAAGCTGGATAGCCGCTTTAGCGGACATCACTCTTTTCGATGGATCCGGCTAACTCCCCTTCATCCCCCCTTAAATTAAGGGGGCTAGGGGGTTATTGTCTGTGAATATGGTACAATCCCCTTAAAGGCAGAGTCTAAAATGGATTTCTTCATCCTCTTATACCAGATTAACATAAGACCTGTCAAGGAAAAACCGCTCTGTCTTTTACCTTGACAAGGGAAGGGAATTATTATAAAAAGATAAAACCTTATTTTAAATGTTTCTTTACCAGGAGATATGAATGATTGAAGATGATTTTACTACTGCCCTGACATTTGACGATGTCTTTTTACTTCCCGGAAAGTCTGATATCTTGCCTAAAGACGTGGATGTACGTACGCTTCTTACAAGATCTATAGAATTGAATATACCTCTGGTCAGCGCAGCTATGGACACAGTCACAGAATACAGAACGGCCATTAGCATGGCACGTGAAGGAGGAATAGGGATTATTCATAGAAATATGAGTATCGAAATGCAGGTATCTGAAGTTGATAAAGTAAAGAAATCTGAGAGTGGGATGATCGTGGACCCGATAACCATGCATCCTGACCAGAAGATATATGAAGCCTTAGCGGTAATGGAAAAATACAGTATTTCTGGTGTCCCGATCGTTAAAGAGGGGAAACTGGTAGGGATACTGACCAATAGAGACCTTAGGTTTGAAACCGACCTTGATCAAAAGATAAGCTCTGTAATGACTAAAGAAAACCTTGTTACTGCCCCCGTAGGAATTACCATGGAGGACTCCAAAAAACTTCTCCATAAAAACCGGATAGAGAAACTCCTTGTTGTGGATGACAGGAATAATCTGAAGGGTTTAATAACTATAAAGGATATAGAAAAGATACGGAAATATCCGAATGCGTGCAAGGATCAGTTGGGAAGACTTCGCGTAGGGGCAGCTATTGGTATAACCTCGAATAGGGAGGAAAGAACCGAAAAACTTTTAAAAGCTGGCGCAGATGTTATTGTAATAGATACATCCCATGCTCATACCAAAAGTGTTATAGAAGCTATTGCCGATACTAAGAAGAATTTCCCTGATTGCGAGTTGATAGCCGGGAACGTGGCTACTGCAGAGGCCGCTTTGGATCTGATAAAGGCAGGCTGTGATGGAGTTAAGGTAGGTGTGGGCCCCGGGTCTATATGTACGACAAGGGTTATCGCTGGAGTTGGTGTTCCTCAAATAACAGCCATAATAGATTGCTCAAAAATAGCGAAGAAATTTGAAGTTCCTCTTATTGCAGATGGCGGGATAAAATACTCGGGTGATATAACCAAAGCGCTAGCTGCCGGGGCTAACAGCGTTATGATAGGAAACCTGATTGCAGGGACAGATGAAAGTCCTGGAGAAACTGTAATTTTTCAGGGGAGAAGCTACAAGGTGTATAGAGGAATGGGTTCTATCGAGGCAATGAAGAAGGGCAGCAGGGATCGGTACTATCAGGATGACATAATAAGTGATGCCAAACTTGTTCCAGAGGGGATTGAAGGAAGGATCCCGTATAGGGGTTCTTTGTCCTCAAATATATACCAATTATTGGGAGGGCTAAAAGCAGGGATGGGCTATGTTGGGTGCAAAAATCTTCAAGAGTTGCGTGAGAAAGGCAAATTCATAAAGGTTACTGCTGCCGGCCTAAGAGAAAGCCATGTCCATGATGTTATCATTACCAAGGAAGCCCCGAATTATCGCTTAGAATAGACGGTAAATTAAAGAGTTAAAGAATTCCAACTCCTCAACTCCTCAACTCCTCAACTAAAAAGAGACATAAATGTGTTTGTTGACATCCACCAAGAAAAGATACTGATACTTGACTTTGGCTCCCAATATACCCAATTGATTGCAAGAAGGGTAAGAGAATGCAGAGTATACTGTGAAATTCAGCCTTTCAATATCAATCTGGATAAGATCGAGAACTTCAACCCCAAAGGGATTATCCTTTCCGGAGGCCCTTCCAGTGTCTACGATGAAGCAGCCCCTTCCTGCTCCCCGGAGATTTTCAAACTCAACATCCCAATTCTTGGTATATGTTATGGGATGCAGTTTATGGCCCACATCATGGGTGGAGAAGTTAAAGATTCATCCAGGCGTGAATATGGACAGACAAGGCTTTTTATAGATGATTTCACGGATCTTTTCGTTGGTTTCGAGGATACCCCCTTTATCAATGTATGGATGAGCCATGGTGATAGGATACATATCCTCCCACCTGGTTTTACTCCCATTGCCCATAGTAAAAACTCCCCTATAGCTGCTATAAAAAATAAGTCAAGAATCTTTGGTGTTCAGTTTCATCCGGAAGTTGCTCATACCCCTAGAGGGATCGAGGTTCTGAAGAATTTCCTTTACAGAATCTGTGGGTGCCTTCCAAATTGGACTATGGAGTCTTTTATTAAGGACTCTATCTTACAAATCAAGAGAACAGTGGGAGGCAAAACGGTTATCTGCGCATTGAGCGGAGGGGTTGATTCATCTGTAGTAGCATCCTTGCTTCATCGAGCTGTTGGAGATCAACTGGTATGTATCTTTGTTAACAATGGGTTGCTCAGAAAGAACGAAGCCCAAGAGGTCATAACCGTGTTTGGTGAACACTATAAAATGAATCTTCATTATATAGATGCAGAAGAAGTATTTTTAGAGAAATTAAAAGAGGTGACTGACCCTGAGATAAAGAGGAAGATTATAGGTAACGAATTCATCTATCTTTTTGAGAAGGAAGCCAAAAATATTGGAGATGTAGAGTATCTTGCTCAGGGAACCCTGTATCCGGATGTTATTGAGAGTGTTTCTTTTAAAGGACCGTCGGCTACTATAAAGAGTCACCATAATGTGGGTGGACTCCCAGAAAAAATGGATTTAAAATTGATAGAACCATTGAGGGAACTGTTTAAAGATGAGGTTAGACTGCTGGGTAGAGAGCTGGGATTGCCTGTAAAGATAATAAACAGGCAGCCCTTTCCGGGGCCGGGGCTTGCTGTTCGAATCCTGGGAGAGGTAACCAAAGAGAGACTATCCACTCTTCGAAATGCTGATAGTATAGTCGCTGAGGAGATTGAAAAAACCGATTTTAAAGACCGGATCTGGCAGTCCTTTGCCGTGCTTCTTCCCATAAAGACTGTAGGTGTTATGGGAGACGAGAGAACATATGAAAACGTTGTTGCCCTGCGAGTAGTCCGAAGCTCGGATGGTATGACTGCTGATTGGGTAAGGCTTCCCTATGAAGTTCTTGCCAGGGTGGCAAATAGAATTATTAATGAAGTTAAGGGTGTAAATAGAGTGGTTTACGATATATCTTCTAAGCCTCCGAGCACTATTGAATGGGAATAAATATGCAACACTCAGGTTTTGTCCATCTTCACTTACATACAAAGTATAGCCTGCTTGATGGGGCGATAAGGATGAATGAGCTATTTGCTCTGGCCAGAGATTACAAAATGCCGGCTCTGGCCATGACCGATCATGGTAATATGTTTGGTACTATAGAGTTCTACACCAAGGCATATCAAAATGGAATTAAGCCGATTATTGGCTGTGAAGTCTATGTTGCTCCTGGGAGTAGGTTTAATAAAGAGTCCCGAGGCATATCGGATGCTTCCTATCATTTAACCTTATTGGCGAAAAATACAGCGGGATATAAAAACTTACTTAAATTGGTAACAGCCGCATATTTTGAGGGGTTTTACTACCGTCCCAGGGTAGATAAAGATTTGTTAAAGGATCATAATGAAGGGCTGATTGCCCTTAGTGGATGTTTGCACGGCGAGCTTTCCCGTCTAATAGAGCGAGGGGATAAAGAAAATGCTCTAAAAGTAGCCGGCGAGTATAAAGAAATATTCAACAATCGCAGGTTCTATCTGGAGATACAGGACAATAAGATTGAACTCCAGAAGTCTGTCAATGAAGGGCTTGTAGAAATAAGCAAGACACTTGATCTGCCTTTAGTTGCAACCAATGACTGCCATTATTTAAAACGTGAGGATTCAAAGGCCCATGAGGTGCTTCTGTGCATCCAGACAGGAAAGATCCTCAGTGATCAGGATAGGATGAGGTTTGCTACTGATGAGTTTTATTTCAAGTCTCCAAAGGAGATGGAAGCCCTTTTTTCATCCTACCCCGATGCCTTGAAGAATACCATTGAGATTGCCGAGCGATGTAACCTTGAACTGAGATTTGATGAGATCCATCTACCCGATTTTAATGTTCCGCAAGGAGACTCCCTGGATAGCTACCTTGAAAAAACAGCTAGAGAGGGACTGGATGAAAGATTAAAACTTATAGAAGACAGGCTAGGGGATGTATATGCAATTTCCGAGAAGTACTATAAAAGACTTGAAGAAGAGTTGAATACTATCAAAGCCATGGGGTTTTCCGGCTACTTTTTGATTGTTTCAGACTTTGTAAATTATGCAAAAAAGAGAAACATTCCTGTGGGGCCAGGTCGTGGCTCAGCTGCAGGGAGCCTGGTGGCATATTCTCTAAAAATTACTGATATTGACCCCCTTCTTTATGATCTTATCTTTGAAAGATTCCTCAATCCCGGGCGGATAAGCATGCCCGATATCGACATAGATTTCTGTGTTGATGGCAGAGATGAAACAATAGAATACGTTGCCAATAAATATGGCAGGAAAAATGTTGCCCAGATTATAACATTCGGTAAGATGCAGGCCAAAGGTGTAGTGAGAGATGTGGGCAGGGCCTTGAATATGCCGTATAAAGAGGTGGACAGGATAGCCAAGTTAATCCCCAATACCCCGAATACCTCTCTTGAAGACGCCCTGCGACAAGAACCTAAACTAAAAGAGCTTGAGCAGACCGACGAGAATATAAGGCTTTTAATTTCCCTTGCCAAATCGTTAGAAGGGCTGCCAAGACACGCATCTACCCACGCAGCCGGGGTTGTAATTGCCAACAAACCCCTTGTTGAATATCTGCCTCTTTATAAAGGGCAGAACGGTGAGGTTGTTACTCAATTTGCCATGAATGATGTGGGAAAGATAGGGTTGATTAAATTCGATTTTCTGGGGTTAAAGACCCTGACCCTAATCGATAATACATTGAAACTCATAAATGAAGGAAAAGAGGAGAAGCTTGATTTAAATCGTATACCCCTGGATGATGAATTAACCTACAAGCTACTTGGGGCAGGAGACACCTCCGGTGTATTCCAACTGGAAAGCTCCGGCATGAAGGAACTATTAACTAAACTCAAACCGGGGAATATAGAGGATGTAATTGCTCTGCTTGCCCTATATCGCCCCGGTCCTTTGGGAAGCGGTATGGTGGACGATTTTATAAAGAGGAAGCACGGTGTTGTTCCTGTAAAATATGAGGTTCCACAGTTAGAGGATGTCTTAAAAGATACATACGGAGTAATAGTCTATCAAGAACAGGTAATGAAGATAGCAAGTACGCTGGCTAATTTTAGCCTGGGGGATGCCGATCTTCTTCGTCGGGCAATGGGCAAAAAGAAGCCCGAAGAGATGGCTAAACAAAAGGAAAAATTCCTGTTTGGTGCAAAGAAGAATAAAATAAAGAAAGAAAAGGCAGAGAAGATTTTCGACTTAATGGCCATGTTTGCTGAATATGGGTTCAACAAATCCCATAGTGCTGCGTACGCTATGATAGCATACCAAACAGCATACCTCAAAGCCCACTATCCTATAGAGTTTATAGCTGCACTGCTTACCAGTGAAAAGGAGAACACTGATAAACTGATCAGGTACATAAGTGAGTGTAATGACAAGGGGATTGAAGTTTTGCCCCCTGATGTTAATGAGAGTTTCAGGGATTTTACCGTTATAGACGGTAAGATTCGTTTTGGACTGGCAGGGGTCAAGAATGTAGGAAATCAAGCTATAGAATCTATTATCTCCACCAGGGAAAATGATGGAAGGTTTAGCTCTATCTTTGATTTTTGTGAAAGAGTTGATCTCAGGAAGGTAAACAGAAGGGTGGTAGAGAGTCTAATTAAGTGTGGGGCATTTGACTATACCGGTGTCTTTCGTTCTAGACTAATGGGGGCATTGGATAATGCCATAGAGGCAGCAGGGGCTATTCAGAGGGATAGAGCCAATGGTCAAATCAATATGTTTGATATTTTTAAGGGCGCCGGTGGAGTTGATCTAAATGCAAAGTTTCCGAACATTGAAGAATGGTCTGAAAATCAACTTTTGACTTATGAGAAGGAGGTTCTGGGTTTCTATATTACAGGTCATCCCCTGACCCGTTATGAAGAAGACATTAAAAGGTATGCTAATACAAATACTCTCGATATAGTTGAATTTAATGATGGGGCGGAAATAAAAATAGGGGGCATGGTCAGTTCTATTAAGGAAATTAATACACGCAAGGGAGATCGAATGGCCCGTGTTACCCTGGAGGATTTGAAGGGTTTTATTGAAATAGTGGTATTCCCTGATATCTACAAGGAAACCTCTTTCTTTTTAAAAGGAGATGAGCCTATTCTGATCCTGGGAACCCTGGCAATGGAAGAAGAGAATCCAAAGGTAATAGCTAAAAAAATAATACCGCTCTCAGAGGCAAAGGAAAAACTCAATGCCGATGTTCATTTTACTGTTAAAACCTCTTCTGTAACTAGAGAGCAACTGGAAAAACTAAGAGATATTCTGTTGAATCACCATGGAAACAGTGGGGCGTTTCTCCACCTGGTTGTACCCAATTGTACTGAAACGGTTATATCCCTGGGTGAAAACTTTCGCTTAACTCCATCGGAAGTACTGTTCAAAAAAGTGGAGGAACTGTTTGGATACCAGGTAGCTTCGTGAGTCGTGAGTCGTAAATCGTTAATATGTATCAAAAAAGAACCTATAGAAATCTTATCCACGGCAATAAGTTTACTCCCGAAAGATCCTGTCGGGGGCTTACCTACTTTCAGGTATTTGTTAAAGAGACGGATTTATATATCGGGGCGAATAAAGACCTAAGCAAAGAAGCCAGAGAGGCTGTATTAAAATACAGGCACCAAATTGAGGAATACATCAGGAGAGTTCCGGAATTCCAAAAGAGTCTGATACCACTGGCATTAGATCCCTTTGCTCCCAGAATTATAAAGGCCATGATGGAGGCTTCAAGGGCAGTTAATGTTGGGCCTATGGCAGCCGTGGCAGGGACTATCTCCGAATTTATTGGTAAAGAGTTATTAAATCAATCGGAGGAAATAATTGTAGAAAACGGGGGAGATATATTTCTTAAAACTTCTTCAAAAACAAGCATTGGAATATATGCAGGTATGTCTCCGCTAAGCAACAGGATGGGGATTAAGATCAACCCTGATGATACCCCCCTTGGGGTTTGTACCTCTTCGGGTACAGTGGGGCATTCCATTAGTTTTGGCAGGGCAGATGCCGTTACTGTTGTGTCAAAATCGGCCCTTCTGGCAGATGCTGCTGCCACAGCTATCGGGAACTTAGTGAAGGATAAAGGAGATTTTAATAGGGCATTAGAATTTGCTGGTAAGATTGACGGTATCATGGGTGTTTTGATCATACGGGGCAAAGAAATGGCTGTTTGTGGAAAAGTGGAGTTGATTGAGATATAGAGTTTAGGCACTTGACTTGATCGTGTGGAGGTGCAATGAAAAGTATTTGGGCTCCCTGGAGGATGGATTATATATTAGGAGATAAATCAGAAACCTGTATTTTTTGTTCTAAACCTGGCGAAAAAAACAATAAGACAAATTTAGTGTTATACCGTGGCAAGCTTTCTATGGTAATGATAAATAAATACCCCTATTCCTATGGCCACCTGTTGATAACTCCCAATAAACACGTTAGGGGTTTAGAGGATTTGGATGTTTCAGAAGTCTATAATCTCTCTCTTGTTTTACAGAAATCCATTATTATACTTAAAGAAGCATTTCAACCACATGGTTTCAACGTTGGATTGAATCAGGGAAAGGTTGCTGGGGCTGGGCTAGAGGAACATTTGCATTTTCATGTCGTGCCAAGGTGGATTGGGGACATAAACTTTATGCCACTTTTGGCTGAAACCAGAGTAATACCTGAACACCTGGACGAAACCTATGACAGGCTATCCCCTTTTTTCAAGCAATTAGATATATAGGGGCGGTCCTTACCGAAATACAAGGAGGAAATTTGATGAGATTGTTAAAAACGGTTTTTGTAACGCTCTTTTTTATTGCTGCCATAACCTTTGCTATTAAGAATCAAGAGTCTGTTTCCCTTCAATATTATTTTATTAACGACGAGGTATGGACTATGCCTCTTTTTTTATTAGTCTTCATTTCTATCCTTCTAGGCATTCTCGTTGCGGGGTTCGGCGGTGTTTTTACCGGCTTCAAACTGAAGCAGGAGATAAAAAGGCAACAGAAAACTATTCTGGAATTGGAGGACGAGTTGAATTCCTTGAGAAATCTGCCAATTATGGAGTCGAAACAGCCGTATGAATAAGAGTTAACTACCATCGGCTAAAGCCGATGGCTTGAGGGTTCAAGGATTCAAGGGGTCAGGTGATCAAGTAAATCAACAGCAGGCATACAACAGCGGGCTTTAGCCCGCTGCAGCAAGCTAAAGCATGCTGTTGGGGACTCTCGAATCCTGGAATCCTCGACCCCTTGTGGCGCAAAAGATCGAACTGAAGTCTTCGCCTAAAGGCGAGGGTTTTTCTCCCATTCCCCGAGTGAGACAATAAGAATTAGACTGGAGGAGATTTCATGGAACTACATGTTTCAAATCCGTATTATTTCTCCGTAATTCTGGTTTTGATCGGTCTTTTTCTGGGTCTGATCATTGGGGGTTGGTTTTCGTCAAAATTGACAGATGTAGGACCCAAGATCAAAAAAGAAAGTAAAGAGAGTACTGCCTTTCTGATGGGTATAAATTATTTGCTCTCAAATGATCATGACCATGCCATAGAGGAATTTACCAAAGCCGTTCAGATAAACTCCAACACAGTTGAAACCTATATAGCATTAGGGAACCTGTTTAGGAGCAAGGGAGAGGTTGGACGTGCTATCCGGATACATAAGAGTATAATACTCCGTCCCACAATTGATAAAGAGACCAAGATACAGGCTTTGTACAATCTGGGTTTAGATTTTAAAAAAGCCGGTTTTATCAAGATGGCCATTTCATCCTTTGAAGAAGTAATTGACAATGACTCATTCAGGCTGGATGCCTATATACAACTTGAGGAGCTTTACGAAGAGATTAACGAATGGGAAAAGGCTTATACAATTCAGCAGAGAGTATCGGCACTGAGAAAGACAAACGACAACAACGTTCTGGCCCATATTCAAACAGAGCTTGGGAAATCTTACTTTGCTGATAATGACATAAAGTCAGCAAAGGAGACTTTCAAAAAAGCTATATCTTTAGACCCTAATTGTATAGATGCCCTTATTCATTTGGGAGATATATGTCTTTCCCAAAAGGATTATACCGGAGCTATCTCTACATGGAAGAGAGTAACTAAAATCAGTCCACCTTTAACCCATCTGGTATATGGTAGACTGGAAAAAGCATACTCTGTGAAAGACAAGTCTAATGATTTTGAAGAGTTTCTAAAGAAGAGTTCAAAGGAAGATAAAAACAACTCCCACATTCACTTTGCCCTGGCAGAATATCTATACAAGAGAGGGGACATTAAAGAGGCAATGGAAGAGTTCCGGTCTGTGATAAGGATAAATCCAGCCTCCATAGATGCAAGAAAAGAGCTGGGAAGAATCCTTATAGCATCTGGAAAGAGAGATGAACTGATCTCTGAATATCAAGACCTGTTGAATATACTTGATATGCCTGAGAAAAGATTTAGATGCCAAAGGTGTGGTTTTGAATTAGAAAATATAGAGTGGAAATGTCCCCAATGTCTGAAATGGGATACAATAATACCTAAAGAACTGGAAGACAGGTAATGGTTAACTAGATTCCAGGGTATTGGGTAATATGAAAGATCTGTCTTCTCACCGGTTTCAATACGTGATGGAAAACCTGTCAAATTCTCCTTTATACTCCTGCCAATCTATAGAAACATCTGTCACTATTGCTCTAGCAGGGCCGTGATTACACCATTTAACCATGCTTTTAACGCTGTCTTCTTCTCCTTCAAAGACAGCCTCAACACTTCTATCCCGTAGGTTCTTCACCCATCCGTTTACACCTAATTGCCTTGCTTCATATTGGGTTTCAGCACGAAAATAAACCCCCTGAACCCTTCCTTTTACTACAACATGGGCTCTAACTCTTGGCATTTTGCCTTCTCCTGTTTAAGTAGTTCATTCTGAGAAATGAAAGGGAACCTTTCTGAGTGAACTAAGTAAGCATTCAGTTACAACCCTTTCTATAATAGTCCATAGCAGCCTTTACCAACCCGAAACACCCTGTTAACATCATATCACCGTAGGGAACAGCGAAGTAATATCCCAGACCATCTGCTATATTTCGTCTGGGTCCTGTTACGGATATTAAGTCAAACCCGTTCCCAGGAGAAAAACAGGGCTGGATAAAGCACCCATGTCCGCCGTCTTCAAATACCTCCTCGTTAGTTAGTGTTCCCTTTAAGAGACGATGGATATAGTCTTCCAATTTCTTTGGAGTCATCGACCCACTGTGGTGTTCAAATAACCCAAGCATTTTGCTGTCTTTAACCAGGGCAGCAACAGTATGTTGATTTCCAATATTAACAATGACCATCCCTTTTGTATTTCCTTTTTCTATTAAGGGGTCACAAAGGGCTCCCAGGATACCCGCTGCACATGTATCCATGACTATAGCATCCGGAAGGTCACGTTTAACAGCTATCATTCTGGTAAGGTAACGAGGCGGGTTTTGATACGCTAAATGGTATATCTGTCCGTCATTCTGTAGAAATTCTCGCCAATGTTGAAATCGAAACTTCCGATTGCTCCCACCTACACATTCACCATGATCCTGAACCGCAACTGCAAAATTCCTTGGAAGTTCTGTGTCAAAATAGGATAATGCCTTCTTAAGAGCAATTAAATCAATATCTCCCAGGACAACTGATGTTGCCTCTTCGGGCGGCTCAGTAACGATTTTTATTCCCATTTCCTTCACTCTGATTAGATTATCGTGGATGGTTTTTGCTGCCAACTCTGTAGCAAATACTTCGAGGCCGGCATTGATATGGTTTCTTATTGCCATTACACAAGTACCACCTCCCATAAGGTTCCCTTTTAGAAAGATGGGCTTTCTATCTTGTGTTATTCCGGCAATACGATTTGCTATAATCCTTGTCTGAGAGGGCAAGATCAGCTTAACGGAATTCTCCACGGGGCTACTCTCTTCATACAGCAGAATATCCTGTGTTCCCCCTCCAACATCAATGGCAAGAGTCCTAATGTTGGACAATATTTTATCTCCTCTTTATACCTTCTTGAAAGCAAGAACTATAGTGAGCGATCTCAACAAGTAGTCATTGCGAGCGTAGCGAAGCAATCTCATGGGATTGCTTCGCTACGCTCGCAATGACATTCTTCTTGTCAGTTTATTTAATTCGTTCACTATGGTAGTACGTTCGAAATGTTCTACTAGACCATAGCTGTAGGTTTGAAGAATAGAGTTTCACAGGCTGCTTTCATTGCTGAAAAATATTTGTCCCCTCCAAATCCGGATTTCCATTTTAGGGTAAACAGCTCATCAGAAACTACCAAAAACCCTCCTACATCAATTCCCCTAAATGTCCCCACTGTGAAGAGAGCTGACATCTCCATTTCAACCCCTAAAACATTCTGATTTTGGTAATTGGTAATTTTTCGGATTGTCTCCCGAAAGGGTGCATCTGTTGTCCATACTTTGCCCATAGTGAAGTTTAGATTGTTTGACAAACAGCGGCACTTCAGGTATTCCAAAATCCTTTTACTGGCCTTTGGAATTGGATCATCCAGAGGATAATGCCGGGATGTTCCTTCCTCTATCACTGCCTTGTCAGGGATTATATAGTCTCCTATACGAATGTCTTTTTGTAGAGAGCCACATGAGCCTATGCCAACTATATTCCCGGCTCCCATGGCAATCAATCTCTCCATGAGTATCACGGCTATTGGAGCCCCCATTGCAGGACCGGCAATGGAGAATCTATTGCCATTGAGATTCAGGTCGTACAATTTGGCGAAATTCAGTCTTCTTTTTTGCGATTCATCGAGATTTAATACATTGGAGGCAATCTTAAAATCTGTGGGGGAGAAGAACAAGAATACTGTCTCTTCTACGTTTGACTCTGTTCTACCCTTTCTTGGCTCTATAATAACCGATTCTTCAGGTGGTAATTTCATCTCACAAGAATAAGACATCTTTCTTCTTTGTTTAAAGCCCCATAAGCCTTCCAATGACAATTTTCATAACCTCTGTGGTGCCGCCAACAATTGTACTGGCCCTGGCGTCACGGTATCTTCTGGCTATGGGGTATTCTTCCATAAACCCGTAACCTCCGTAAAGCTGTAAGCAATGGTATGCTACCCTGTTGGCCATTTCTGTAATCCACCACTTGGCCATAGATACCTTTTTTACAATATCTTTTCCAGCTATATGGTCGGCTATCAGGGTATCAAGGAAAGTTCTGCCTAACTCTACTTCAGTTGCTAACTCCACAATCTTAAATGTGTTATGCTGGAATCTACTTATGGGTTTACCAAAAGCGATTCTGCTTTTGCAGTATTCAATGGTTTGCCTGAGTGTCTCTTCTGCGTCCGCCTGGGCGCCAATTGTTATTATAAGCCGCTCTTGCTGGAGATTCTTCATCATATAGGCAAAAGCCATACCTTCTTCACCCAGCAGGTTTGATTTAGGCACACGGCAGTCTTCAAAGACCAACTCGGCGGTATCCTGGCCTCGTAAACCAAGCTTGTGGAGTTTCCTGTCGTGTCTAAAACCAGATGTCCCGTCTTCTATCAGGAGCATACTAATTCCATTATGGGGAGGATTCGCCTTTGGGTCTGTTTTACAGGCTACTATTGCCAGATCACAGCTCACGCCGTTGGATATAAAAATCTTTTGACCGTTAACAACATAGAAATCACCATCTTTTATTGCCGTAGTGCGCATGGCCTGAAGGTCTGAGCCTGCATCCGGTTCTGACATAGCAATAGCGGTAATACAATGACCTGATGTACATCCAGGCATCCATTTGGCTTTTTGTTCCTCGTTTCCATAGTCACCAAGATAGGGAGCCACGATATCGTTGTGTAGTCCAACTCCTAAGCAGCCTGCTCCTGCCCTTCCTATCTCTTCAGTAATAATAGCCGAATATTCAAACCCTGCGTTAAAACCACCGTGTTTCTCATCGGCCCACGGACAAAGAAAACCCTGTTCACCGCATTTGTACCAGATCTCTCGAGGAACTATACCCGCATCTTCCCATTCCTCAATATGTGGCATCACTTCCTTTTGTAAGAATTTACTGAATGTGTCGCGAAATATTCTGTGTTCTTCCTGATAGAAATGATTTGCCATATTCACCTTCTCCTTTATCTCTTGAATTTTTGATAGACTTTACGGTATCCCCTTCTGCTTCAACATTGACAACCTCGCAAAAGTCGTCATTCCAGCGGAAGCAGGAATCCAGAGAGCATGTAACCACTTAAAAAAACTGGATTCCCGTTTTCACGGGAATGACAGGAAAGGTGTCTTAGCGCTTTTTGCGAGTCCATCAATGTTCATTCAATTACTTCAAAGACGCTGAGTCCTTCTATATCCAGGAGTTCGAATGTTTCTGTATCCTCGATATTTATAAAGGCCTTTTCAAGCTCGTTTCTTTTTTTTGTCCATTTTGGACGACACTTATCACATACACGATGGGAAGCATCTAAGGATTTAAAATATTTTCCACATACAATGCACCTCCTTTCCTTGGAAATTAACTCAGACAATCCGACTCTTCTTCTAGCCTGATTGATATAAATCAGCTCAAATTCGCCTTCAGTAAGCTCAGATAATCCCCTCCTTTTGCGGATTTGATTTATTTGAGTAACGTAAGAGGACATTTTCCAGCCCTGGTTCTTTTAGATAGGTAGGTGAGTCTTGTTGTTTAAATATCCCACAGTTTTTTTTTAAAGTAAATAAAAATCCTCTGTTCTTATATGCTGTTTTTATCGGCACAATTTTAGGCACACTTTAACGGGCAAAGCGCCCAAACCTAAAATCCCCTGCGTTTAAGAGTTCTCTCCCGTCTTGGGTTTGCAGTTCAAGAACAAGGGATAATTTGACGTCATCATTACAGGTTCACTAAAAGAGTTAAAAAACATTAAAAAAGACTATATTTTACCCGATAATTGAGGTATAGGTAAGGTATGGTTTACAAAATTATCGTCGTTATACATTATACCAAAAGAGTTACCTAATTACTGAGCATATACAACCGTCCCTACTATTCTCTACTATTCTCCAGTCGTCAGAATGAAGCAGGTGGTTTATACGCATACTTATCTTCTGGAATGTACAATAGCCTTATTTGCCACAGCATTTTTTATATTTTTCCCCGCTTCCACATGGGCAGGGCTCATTGCGTCCAATTTTATTTTCGGCTATCTTTGGTTTTTGTGGATTCAATAATATTTCTAAATCGGTAATATCCTCTGGTTTATCTGGCTCCAATCCAATTGTATATTTCCAACTGTTTTTTTTAAATATTGATACTAGTTCTTTCAACCTTTCTTCTGTTTGTACATTAACAACAGCGGGCTTCTTTTCCGTGCCTAATTTTGCCTTTTTTTTACCACTAAATTTTTTTTCCATCTCCTCACCATTAAAAATGTTATAGGATTTATCTACCGCATAACAAGGCTGAAGAAAAACCCATTAATGAATGAATATGTACTTTGTAACTTATTGTTTATATTCAATAATATTTTTATAAAATCGTGACTACTCAGGCACAAAGTGGCAAAGGCACATAGGCACAAAGCAAAGCAGGGTCGTTTATTTGTTTTTCCCTACTTTGTGCCTTTGGTGCTCTGTGCCTTTGTGCCTACCTGAATAGTTAGATAAAATCTTAATAATGTACTTATTCTAGAGACTCAACGTAAAGATCGCCGCCACGAAGAACGAGCATCCGGTGGATTAACTTGTTGTCCCGCCGTTAATGAATACCAAGTTGTATTTTAACGGCTTCTTCAACTTTGCGCATATCTTCTTCAGAAAGAATGCCAGCGAGGTTAAAAAGCCTTAACTTGCTTACAGTGGCTATTTGATCCGCCATGGCCTTGCTCTCTCTCCCTTCAAAAATCACCAGAGCCTCACTGGGATAGAGACGATCTGCTTTACTGGTAAGAGGAACAACTTGAACTCTATTGAGGAATTTATTTGATGCATCATTGCTGATGATAACGGCAGGACGCTTCTTTTTGATTTCCCCACCAACAGAAGGATCGAAATTGACCCACCAGACTTCACATCGTTTCATGGTCCATGTCCTTAAAGGTAATTTCTGCCCACTCTAATGCTTCATTCTCCCGATTTTTGTCTTTTGCCATTTCGGCATAGGCAGACTCATAACTGGGACGAACAACGTGAGGACGAATTATTTCCTGGACAAATCTGCTGATTTTGCGGGGGCCTATGAATTTATGAAGACCTCTATAAACTTCTTCATCAACCGTGATGGTTAATTTCTTCTGCATGACACACCTCCTTTATACGTGTAATATACGTGTAGATATATGGTGTGTCAATTAAAAAAGACAATCTAATGGAATTGTTATCAACGATTCTGTCCACGATGCAGAGATTGTCACTGAAAAAGCTGTGGAGTATTTTAAGAAGACAGAAGGGTAAAGGCAAGAGGCTCACGAGCTGTAGTTGGTCTATCTTTACGTTCAAGTTTGACGGCTTCGTAAAAAGTCCATGCCGGTCATTGCGAGGAGCAAAGCAACGAAGCAATTTCAAATAATATCAATAAGTTATAGATTGCTTCGTTTCGCTCGCAATGACAAAAATGGCACTTTCAGACTTTTTACGACTTCATCAAGTTTGGATAGTTCATCAAGCCTCTCCAAGTCTCTATCTTTGAATCTCAAGCTTATTGCACCCATCATTCTCCTCCTCTTAAGCGATTTATAGCGTCCCCCATTATTTTTCTGCTATATCTGCCATTTAACTTAATCTTTGACTTTAGCTATCAATAATGGTTAAACTACACAAATCTCATAAAACCTTAATCAAAGAGTTTGTAATGGACAAGATGCCCGGGAAGCTGGTTATAAAGCAGTTAGAAATAGGGAAATTAGCGATTTATTGTTATATAGTGGTTGATAGAGAAAGCAGGGAAGGGCTTATAATTGACCCTGGTGGCAGTCCAAGAAAGATTTTGCAGGCTGCCAATGAAGAATGGGTCAAAATAAAGTTTATAGTAAACACTCACTCTCATGTTGATCATATATGTGGGAATGCAGGGGTTGTAAAGGAAACAGGAGCGAAATTAGTCATCCATGAACTGGAGAAAAAATCTCTAACCCGTGTTCACAAAGGACTTTTAAATATACTGCTGGGAGGAAGACCATCTCCGCAGCCGGACATCCTGGTTAAAGACGGTGATAGTATAGAGATAGGCAATTCAACCTTGGAGGTTATTCATACCCCCGGACATTCAAGAGGGGGAATCTGCCTTTATGGAGAAAACAATCTTTTTACAGGAGATACCCTGTTTGTCGGGGGAATCGGGAGAACTGACCTGCCTGGTGGATCTATAGAGGTATTGTTAGACTCAATAAAAAACAGGTTATTAGTGCTGCCAGATGAGACAATTATGTGGCCTGGGCACAACTATGGTAATTCCCCTTCATCAACGATAATAAGGGAAAAAATTTACAATCCTTTCCTTACTGTGTAGTCTCCATCTATAAATAGGTTTTTGTCGCCAAAACTGTCTATTTTCTTGGGTTTACGCTGCGCCATAAAACAATTTAAAAGACTAAGGAAATTTCAGTTAAAAAAAGTGTTGACTTTCTTTCTGCTTGAAAATAAAGATAAGGTAAATAAATCAAAAATGGAGGTGGAGTTATGGGAGTACCGACTCATGCGGAATGGAGGAAAGTGGAAGGTTATGATTACGATGACCTGATCTATGAAAAAAAATATTTCGGAACAGGGGGAGTTGCCAGGATGACGATTAATCGTCCTGACAAACTCAACTCCTTCACCGGGGCGACGATTCGTCATATGTGGGAATGCGTTTACGACATAAATGCCGATCCGTCTATAGGGGTTGTGATCCTGACCGGAATGGGTGACAAGGCATTCTGTACCGGCGGCGACGTCGGTGTCGAGGCTGAAGGCGAGTTGGAGGACGCTATATTCATAAGCTGCAATAGCCTTCTCGTGGCCTGCAAGAAACCGATCATTGCTGTTGTTAAGGGATGGTGTGTAGGTGGTGGCAACCATATGGCATACTGCTGCGATTTTACAATCGCTGCAGACAACGCTAGATTTGCCCAGAACGGTCCCCGTGTTGGTAGTCCTGCAAGCGGTTGGCCTATTCAATACGCGATCAGGGTGCTTGGGGCGAAGAAGGCAAGAGAGATGTGGATGCTCTGCAGGAGATACAGTGCGCAAGAAGCCGTGGAAATGGGTTTAGCCAACGTGGTCGTTCCTTTGGATAAGGTTGATGATGAGGTAGACAAATGGTGCACTGAAATACTGGAGAAGAGCCCCACATGTATCCAGGTACTAAAGGCCTCTTTTGACGAAGAGTTCAACTACATGAGATGGGATGTGCCGATGGCGTTACAAAGAAAAATCTTCCCGTCTTTTATGCGGAGTGAGGAACAACAAGAAGCGCAGAAAGCCTTTTTCGAGAAGAGAGAGCCCCAATTCTTGAGGTTTAGAGAAAAAGATTACGAAGAATACTTGCGGACAAGAACAAAGGTAATAGTGAAGTAGGCGAGGCCTGACGGTTCATCTTACCTTTACCAAATATCTCCCTTAGGTAAATAGGGTTGTAATCCTTGTAGTTAGTGCTACTTTCTTCAAGGAACGATTTCAATAAATAAAAGGGGTCAAACCGGAGAAGTGCTCCTTATTTGAGCGGTATGGAGGAGTCGGGTGAGGCGGAAAGAGAATGCTTACGATATTAGATTATATAGAGGGGATAAGGTATGGATTTTCAACTCAGTAGCGAACATCTAAGTTTGAAGGAAAGCGTTGCCTCCTTCGTCAAAAAGGATCATTCATTTGATCGTTTGAGACATCTGCGTAACGATCCGTTGGGATATTCCAAAGAGGTATGGAAAAAGATGGCCGAACTGGGGTGGATGGGGCTCATATACCCCGAAGAATATGGTGGGCTTGAACTGGATTTTGCTTTTGTAATGGTGTTGTTGGAGGAATTCGGCAGAGGACTTTTACCGGAACCCTGGATATCAAATGTATTGCTCGGGGGAAATCTTGTGCTGATGGGCGGTTCCGAATCCCAAAAGCATGAGGTGCTACCCGGGGTGATTTCCGGTGACTTGATGATAACCGCCGCATATCTGGAAAATGATGGACGATACGATATCAATTTCTGTGCAACATCAGCCGAGCAAAGAGGTGATGCATATTTCATTTCGGGCAAGAAAATATTTGTGCTCGACGGCCTCTCCGCTGACAGGTTCGTGATCACAGCCCGCACGTCGGAGTCTGTAGCAGATAAAGACGGCATTACCCTTTTTATGGTTTCTTCCCGGGAGAATGGAGTTAAGCTTACACCGCTTAAGACCATGGATGGACGTAACGCATGTATCCTGGAATTAAAGGACGTTTCAGTCCCTGGCAGCAACGTCATCGGTGAAGTGGGTCGAGGATATCCGTTGCTGTTTGAGGCCATTGATCATGCCACCGCAGGCCTTTGTGCGGAGATGGTCGGGGGGATGCAGGCTAGTATCGACTTGACGGTTGCGTATCTTTCCGAGAGAACGCAGTTCGGGAAGCCGATCGGGACATTCCAGACGCCTCAGCACAAGGCTGCGGACATGTTTATTCAGAAGGAATTGGCTGTCTCTTCTGTATATTATGCCATCGCATCCATAGATGAAAAGACCGACGAGAGGGCCTTGGCCGTATCTATAGCAAAGACAAAGTGTTCTTCCGCCTATATGGAGATAACCAAGGCGGCCGTTCAACTATTTGGAGGGATCGGATTCACGAATGAAGGGGATATCGGTTTTTTCCTCAAGCGGGCAAAGGTATCTGAAATCCTTTTTGGAGATACCGATTACCATCTCGATCGGTATACAAGACTAAGCGGTTATTAGAGGAGGGTTGAAAAGATGAAAGTTTCCTATTCGAGTGATGAAGAAAGATTTAGGGAGGAAGTGAGGAAATGGTTTGAAGATAATACCCCTTCTGATGTTAAGGACCAAACGCTTGGAGGAAGCACCCTTGAACATGGTCTGATGTTTAAGTGGCACAAGACCCTTTATGAGAAAGGGTGGATTGTTCCTGAGTTTCCTAAAGAGTTGGGCGGCGCAGGTTTGAGCGAGACGGAACAATTTATCTTCAATTATGAGTACAGCCACTGCGGTGCGCCCAGGCTTAAAACTAAACTCGTTTCGCTCGGAATGTTGGCCCCGTTGCTGTTGCAGCATGGGACCAAAGAGCAACAGGATAGGTTTATCCCCGACATGTTGTCCGGTAAGACTATTTGGTGTCAGGGGTTTTCGGAACCCAATGCCGGATCGGACCTGGCAAGCCTAAATTTGAAGGCTGTCCTTGAAGGGGATCACTTTGTTCTCAACGGGCAGAAGACATGGACAAGCATGGCGGACCATGCCGATTGGATTTTCTTGCTCGTGCGAACGGATTCATCCGGAAAAAAGCAGGAGGGTATCAGTTTCTTGCTTGCAGACTTGAAAACCCCGGGCATAACTATACGCCCTATTGAGGCATTGACGGACCACGCGCCTTTCTGTGAGGTTTTCTTTGATGACGTTCGGGTCCCGAAAGAAAATTTAGTGGGGAAGATGGGTGAAGGCTGGAAACTTGCCGGGGCACTCCTGCAACATGAACGGTTAAATGCCTTTCCAGTCGGCGAACTGATTTATGCTATTGAGACAGTCCGCAAAAATTCAGGAAAAACCATTTATAGAGGGAAACCTTTGATACAGGATCCCACCTTCAGGAGGAAATTGGCCGCATTAGAGGTAGACTGTAACTCCCTCTTGTATACCTTCTTCCGAATACTGTCACAGTTAAAGATTGGCTCGGCACCCGGTCCCGAGGCATCATTTCTGAAAGTCTACGGTTCCGAGCTTTATCGGCGTGTAATGGACTTGAATATAGAGGTGCTAGGACCCTATGGCCAGTCGTGGTATAACCTTGAGGAGTTTGATAATTCCATACACCAGGCAACCATGGGATGGGTCAACTCAACAAGTTTGACTATATGGGGCGGTTCTTCAGAGATCCAACGAACGGTGATAGCAACCCAGGTCCTTAAGTTGCCTCGCAAATAGAGTTACAGAGCGTTTATTTTTAATAAACCTCTTTCTCCTCAAATACCTTTTCACCGCAGATTATCAAGTCATCTCCCTTTACCGTTCTATAAAAACAGCTCCTGTATCCAGTATGACATGCGGCTACCTTCTGATCTACCTTTACTAGTATTGTATCCATATCACAGTCGAAGAATATATCCATGACCCTTTGGGTATGTCCGGAGGTTTCTCCTTTTACCCACATCTTGTCTCTCGATCGGCTCCAGAAATGGACTTTGCCGGATTCTAAGGTTTTACTAACTGCCTCCCTATTCATATAACCAAGCATTAGTACTTCATTATTTTTGTAATCCTGGATGATGGCAGGTACTAGCCCCTTTTCATCAAATTTTATCTCATCCACTAATCTCATATCACTTCACCACCTCTATTTCATCCTCAATCTCTATTATGCCATCTCTTAGTACCCTTGCAAAGATACCTTCCTTTGGCATTACACAGTCGCCAGCCTGGTAAAAGATAGTGCACCTGGTATGACAGACTTTACCAATCTGGGTTACCTCCAGTAGGGCATGTTTGCCTATGGTGAGTTTTGTTCCAATAGGCAGTTTTAATAAATCAATTCCCTGTGTGGTTATATTCTCGGCAAAATTTCCAGGACCAACATCCAGCCCCTTATCCCTCATCTTTTGGATGCTCTCAATAGAGAGTAGACTTATCTGACGATGCCAATTGCCGGCATGGGCATCGCCTTCCAAGCCGAAGCCTTTGATTATTTTGCCTCTATTTATATTTTCCTTCTTGGTACTCTTATCTTTGCCGATGCAGACAGCAATCACCCTTCCCGTTGTAGGATTATTCTCCATGGTACGTACTCTTTCCCTCGATGTCTTGTATTTAGAGAACTTTAAAAAAGTATGAATTGGCTTTCAGGGGTAATTACTCCAAAGCTCTCGAAGAGTATATGTTAACAATGTGTGATGTCAAGAAGAATTTGGCAGGTTGCTCTGCACCCAATTCTTTTGACTTGACTACAAAAGCAAATTGCGATAACCTCCAAAACTTAAATTATTGTAACTACTAAGGTAGGCACAAAGGCACAGAGCACCAAAGGCACAAAGTTAGGAAAAAACAACGAAACAACCCTGCTCTGCTATGTGCCTTTGCCACTTTGTGCCTCCTAAGAAACTTGATGAACTCGTAAAAAGTCTGAAAGTGCCATTTTTGTCATTGCGAGCGAAGCGAAGCAATCTATAA
>QZJR01000023.1 GCA_003599365.1 Deltaproteobacteria bacterium
ATCAGATACTACTTGCCTAAAGGCACAGACTTTAGTACGATTTACGAACAGCAACTACAATTCATTGAAAACAGGCTAAACAACAGACCAAGAAAATGTCTCGGATTTAAAACACCTAATGAAGTCGCCGCTTCTTGCGTTGCACTTCACGGTTGAATGTAGCTTAACTTACTTTGTGAACTCTCAGAATTTTGTTAATTCTTGGGAAAATACTTCACATTGCTTATACTTTTAAAATCTGAATCCTGAGTCCAGATAATGGCTTTGAATTCCTGCCCCGTTGCGAGGATGATACTGTCCGCCATCGGTAGATTATGCTCCAAACTTAGCTTTGAAGCGGCGATTGCTAATGGTGTGGTCAGATCGACAACTGTTCCTTTCTGCATGGCAACAACCGCCTGAAGTGCTTCATTCTCACTGGACTCCCGGAGAATTACCTTAAAGACCTCGTATATCGTTACCGTTGGGACGACAAGCAAAGCCGGATCGCTTAGCGGAGTCAGAAAATGCTCGGCATTAGGCTCATCTGCGAAGTATGCAAGCCAGCCGGAAGAGTCTACGATATTCATACCCTATCTTCCTCTCGTTTGAATTCCGTATTGATGCCCTTGAGGAATCCACGGAGTTCTTTGATATCGCGTTCCGGTATAAGTTCAATACGTCCGGCATATTCGACAACCTGCATTTTTTGGCCCGGACGAAGATTCAATGCCTCCCTAACTGTTTTTGGTATAACGACTTGATATTTTGGTGATACGGTTACTGATTGCATGTCAATACCTCCATCGATCTATTTTGCATTACGATACCACGATCGATGTGGATTTGTCAATTATGTTGATGGGGGATTTGGGGACGACCTTAAATTCGTAAATAACTTTATTGAGCAGTGTAGATATTTAATTATTTAAGGTCGTCCCCCTTCCCTCCAGGTCGTCCCCCTTCCCTCCGTCCCCCTTCCCTCTGAGTTTTCCCCCATTAAAATTCTTTCAGCTCATCCATCTATTCTGGAGGCAGCGGTAAGTGGGTACTGGGGAAGAGTCGGGGGGGCAGTTAGGGCTTGGAGTTCGTCTTTTTGGCTATCCCCTGCCCTTCCAATATCTTGGTTTTCTATGAAGGTGAGCAACCGCGATGATAAATATCTTTTCAGTCTCGATCCGATAGATCAATCCATAAGGGAATCGCTTCAAGAGATACCGCCGGTATTCACCTTCATAGATTGGCCAGAGTAATGGAAATTGTCGAATCCTATCCAGTCCGTGCTTTACTTCATCAAGAAAATCACCCCCAAGACCTGTTACTCGTTCTTCATAATAGACAGCAGCCGCTTTCATTTCCTCGTCGGCATAGTGATGAAATTCTATTTCATACATCTTAGTTTTTCGCGAGCTTCCCTGAGAACTTGGTCAGATGGTTTAGTTACGGATGTGCCAGCCCTGATTTCCTGATCCCTTCGACATATTTCGGCAAGCCAAGCGGATTTGACCTCCTCGTCTTCCTTCTCTTCAAGGCTCTGAATTAGTATCTCGGCAAGTTCGGCCCTGCTTCCGGCTGGCAAAGCCATGGCCTTTGTAGAAACCTCCTCAAATTCAGTCATAATGTTTCCTCCATCAATTTGTTTCTGTATTGACGACCCATGCTATACAAAAAACTCCTCATATTCCTCTTTAATTATATTATAAATTCATGGAAATAGTCAGATAATTTCTTCAATATCTTTTCCTCATCACTATTGATGGCTTCGTAAAAAGTCAGGAAACTCTTTTTCTTGTCATTCCGGCGGACCCCGTATCAAGTACGGGGCAGGCACCGGAATCCAGTAAATTCAAGCACTTCTAGACTCCGGCTTTCGCCGGAGTGACGGCTTTGGGGACTTTTTACAACTTCATCACTATTATATTGTAACAATAGGTGACTTAAATCTCCTTAATCTCAGAGCATTGGAGACTACGGTAACAGAGGAGAGTCCCATAGCGGCGGCGGCAAACATGGGGTTGAGGAGAATTCCGAAAAAGGGAAAGAGAACACCGGCGGCAACGGGAATCAGAATGGTATTGTAAGCAAATGCCCAGAAAAGGTTCTGCCTGACGTTCCTTATAGTGGCTTTACTCAAAGCAATTGCCGTAACCACACCCTGTAAATCTCCACTGATAAGAGTGATATCCGCAGCCTCCATGGCAATGTCTGTACCTGTGCCAATAGCAATGCCCACATCTGCCTGCGCCAGCGCAGGGGCGTCATTGATCCCGTCTCCGACCATAGCCACTTTTTTCCCTTCCCTCTGCAATTTTTTGACTTCACTGGCTTTAACCTCCGGAAGCACTTCTGCAAGCACCCTCTTTATCCCTATCTGTTTGGCTATGGCACTGGCGGTTCGGTGGTTGTCTCCTGTGATCATGATTACTTCAAGTCCTAACTTGTATAATGTGGCCACAGCTTCTTTTGAATTGTCCTTCAAGGTATCTGCTACTGCAATAATTCCTCCGGGATTTCCGTCAACAGCCACATACATAGGGGTCTTTCCCTGGTTGGAGAGGTCTTCTGCCTTTTTCCCAAGGTCACCGATTTCGATTTTCCTGTTTCGCATGAGCTTTACATTGCCCAGCAAGACCTTTTTGCCGTTTATGGCAGCCTCAATACCATAGCCTGGAATGGCATTAAAATCCGATGGTGTCTCCAGGGTTAGCCCTTGTTCTTTGGCTTTAGTAACAATTGCCTCGCCAAGGGGATGCTCCGACCCCCTTTCTGCTGAGGCTGAGAGCATGAGGATTGTTTCGGGTTTAAAGTCTTTGCTGGTCAATATATCGGTCACGGATGGTTCCCCTTTGGTCAGGGTACCCGTCTTGTCCAGGACAATAGCGTTCAACTTATGGGCAGTTTCCAGGGCTTCTCCACCCCTGACAAGCACGCCATTCTCCGCCCCTTTACCCGTTCCTACCATGATGGATGTAGGGGTTGCCAGACCGAGAGCGCATGGGCAGGCAATGATGAGAACTGCCACAAAGTTAAGCATGGCATAGGTTAAGGCGGGAGCTGGGCCAAAGAAATACCAGACAGCGAAGGTGAGTATAGCGATCCCGATGACAGCAGGCACGAAGTAGCTGGCAATGATATCCGCCATACGGGCAATGGGAGGTTTTGAACCCTGAGCCTCTTCAACCATCTTTATGACTTGAGAGAGCATTGTATCTTTTCCTACCTTCTCAGCCTCGAATTGAAATGTCCCGGTTTTATTGATAGTAGCCCCTATTGCTTTATCTCCAACCTTTTTCTCCACGGGAATAGACTCTCCGGTGATCATAGATTCGTCTAAAGAGGAGTGACCCTCTTTGATAATACCATCTACAGGGACCTTCTCTCCAGGCCTGACAACCACAATATCACCCACCTCAACCTCTTCAATAGGAATATCAACCTCTTTCCCATCCTGTAATACTCGGGCGGTTTTTGCCTGGAGTCCCATGAGTTTCTTTATGGCTTCAGAGGTCTGTCCCTTAGCTCGAGCCTCCAGTAAGCGGCCAAGGAGAATCAGCACAATGATGGCACCGGCCGTATCGAAGTAGACTGTGGCTATCAACCCCTTTGCGGCAAACAATTCCGGCACTAAAATGGCTATTACACTATATGCATACGCTGACGAAGTTCCCACAGCGATCAGGGTATTCATATCTGTGGTTCTATGTTTTGCGGTTTTCCACGCGCCTACATAAAACTGCCAGCCCACCCAGAACTGTATGGGGGTTTGAAAGAGAAGCTGGAGGATAAAGTTGGTCTGTCTGTCCAATGCCCACAATTTGCTCAGACCAAGGGGTTCCCAATGGGCGAGAAGGAAGATGGGGATCGCCAGAATTACACCGGCCAGGAATTTGTTTCTCAGCCTTTTGAATTCTGCTTCCCGGGCAGCCTTCTCCTTTTCGACAATGTCCTTTTCTTCCACTTCCAGCACCTTGTAGCCCGAATCCAAAACTGCCCTTTTTAGTTCTCTTACGGATACTATTTCCGGGGAGTACTCCACTGTGGCCTTCTCTGTGGCCAGATTTACGGTTGCTTTAACAACCCCCTTCACGCTGTTCAATGCCTTTTCCACCCTGGCTACACACGATGCACAGCTCATTCCCTGAATGGGAAGGGTGATCTTTTCCACACCGCGTACCGAATCTTCTGCCATATTCTTTACTCTCCTCTTCAGACTCCTAAGAAACTTGAAGTTCATTAAGAGGCTCTATGTTATGATAACCTTTCTTGTTTTGCTGCTCTTGATACGCGGGTCTCTCATGTGAGCCAATGTTACCAGGTCGCGCTCACCTGCCAGTATAGCTTTGATTATGCGCATTCCGGTCAATCCGGTAATGTCACTGATCACCTTGTGCAATTGGATATTCATCTCGGTGAGGGCCTTCTGCATATGCTGCACATGGGAAGAGGCATAGCGAATAAGGGTATCTCGATGTCGCCAGAAGCTCCGCAGTACACAAATAGAGTCTTCTGGCCGGAAGGAACCGGACAAAAGTCCGTAGGTATGCAAACGTTGAAGCCATTGACAGTCCGATACGTCGGTTTTACGCCCAGGGACATTCTTCACATGTCTTGCGTTGACCAGTTCCACTTCAAATCCCTGACTTTCCAGGATTTGATACAGGGGAATCCAATAGACACCGGTCGATTCCATGACCACAGTTTGGATAGCACATTCTTTCAGCCAATCAGCCATGGCGTGCAGATCAGCCGTAAAACATTTGAAGTTGCGCACATCTTTTCAGGAGGTTACAGAACAATCTTACAACCACCGTATGGGAAAGTAAAGAGGTAATCTCAAACATTTTGACAATACGACTGATTTAAGGAGGAGGTTAAATATGTCTTTATTGGAGAAATATTATACTGAAGAGCACCAGATATTTAGAGAGGCGGCACGTCGCTTTTTTCAGAAAGAGCTCGCTCCGCAGTCAGATGAGTGGGAGGAAAAGAGACCTGTACCAAGGGAGGTGTGGAAAAAGTTTGCTGAGCAGGGTTTTTTATGCCCCTGGGTTCCAGAGGAGTACGGTGGGGTTGGTAGCCGACTTCCTTTATTCTGTAATCTTGATGGAGGAAGCCGCCAGGACCGCTTGTATGAACTTCCCCTTTGTACTCCATTCAGATGTAGTAGCTCCTCATATCTATCACTTTGGCAATGAGGAGCAAAAGAAGAGGTGGTTGCCTGGCTGTGTCTCTGGAGATTTGCTCACAGCAATAGTCATGACTGAGCCTGATGCGGGATCAGATGTTGCCGCCATCCGTACTACTGCTGTAAGAGATGGTAACCATTACATAATCAACGGTCATCAGTAGAAACTTGGGGTTATAGATACTTACGCATAGAGTGAAAGCAGGGAACTCACGCCCCAAACTTTCCAAGACGTCCTGCATTGGCGAGTACAATGGCCATAAGATTAACGGTGGGCTGGCGGCCTAACCCTCCCTGGATGCAGCTTATCTCATCGAATCTTGTCACCTGATCAACCCGACAGAACTTAGAATTTAGTATTACCGGAAGGGGATGCCAGCTATGTCCACCCCACTTTGCAGGGGTAGAATGGTCGCCGGTTACCACTAATACATCAGGATTTAGTTCGGTTATTTGGTGCAAAAGGCCATCGACATCTTCAATCACCTTTACCTTGGCATCAAAATCCCCATCTTCTCCCCGTGAATCGGTTTGTTTGATGTGTAGATAGAAGAAATCATAGTTGTTATACTGGTCTTTCAATGCCTTAAATTCATCATTAATGTTCTCCAGTGATGGAAGAACAGTCATCCCCAGTAATCGGGCTATTCCTTTATACATAGGATAAGTAGCTATGGCAAGGGACTTCAAGCCAAACCTCGTTTCTAAAGAAGGATAGACCCTGTGCCTGGCAAATCCCCTGAGGAGTATCATATTGGCCTTCTTTTCATCAGCCAGGATTGATTTGGCCTGGGACAGAAAGTCCGAAACCAATTTGGCTGCTGTCTCCGATTCAGTGTTGTTGGCATGAGGTTCCAGGGGAAATAATCCAACTTTTTGAGGGTCGGTATCTTCAATGTCTCCTTCAAGATCATCTCCTCTTAATACCAGCACTGCCCTGTGTTCTTTAACCGGTTCAACAATGACCTCGGTATTGCCAAGCTTGACGTTTTCTCTTAGTTTTGCACAAATCCTGTTGTTTTCAGAGGTAGATAGTCTGCCGGCTCTACGGTCAATGACTCTCCCTTCTTTGTCTATGGTAGCATAGTTTATACGAGCTACCACATCTCTGGGAGTCAATGGAAAGGCTATTCCTGATGCCTCCAGAATTCCTCTTCCAATATTGTTTTCGAAAGGATCGTAGCCAAAGAGGGCGAAATGAGAAGGGCCGCTCCCAGGGGTGATACCCGGGGCAATAGGGTCCAACAAACCGCAGATAGAGTTTTTAGCCAATTCATCCAGGTTGGGTGTATGGGCAGCTTGCAGTTCAGTTCCCCCTTTTCCTTCTACTTCCAGCCCCCCGACTCCATCCAAAATCAGATACACTATTTTAGTGTCATTTTTTATTACCAGTTTTTCAAGAAGATCAGGTGAAAGCATTTATTTCTCCCCAGTTCAAAGCTGATGGACTTTTTACGAAGCCGTCAAACCTTCTTTTCTACAAACGCATAGGCATTGTGGTTGTGAATGCTCTCAAAGTTTTCTGCCTCCACACTAAACCAGGTAATATTTGCATCGGCGTCGAGCTTAGAGGCTACATTCCTGACCACGTCCTCAACAAACATAGGATTTGAATATGCCTTTTCTGTAACGAACTTTTCATCGGACCTTTTAAGAAGGGAATAGACTTCACTACTCGCAGACTCCTCAACATATTTTATAATATCTTCAATCCAGAGAAATTTTTCGAAACGCAGTTTAACTGATGCTTTACCCCTCTGATTATGGGCGCCATCTTGACTGATTTCTTTAGAGCAGGGGCATAAGGTGGTGATGGGGACGTCCACCTGAATATATAAATCTCTCTCTTCATTGTGGGATGCACAAAATTTGCAGGTGTATTCCATCAGGCCCTTTGCTTTTGAAACAGGAGCCCTTTTCTCTATAAAATAGGGAAATTCTATCTCCAGGTGAGCAGATTTGGCATTGAGTTTTTCTTTCATCTCGTCAATTATGGTAAAGAGGGTCTTGATGTTTATTCTTCCCCTGTACTCATTCAGTATCTCAATGAATCTGCTCATGTGGGTCCCTTTGAAATGGTGGGGAAGGTTGACATACATATTTATGTTGGCTATTGTATTTTGGGTCTTATTCTTGCGGTCTAAGACGATGATCGGGTATTTGATATTTTTAACACCGACTTTTTCAATCTCTATATTCCGATGGTCAATCTGGTTTTGAATATCAATCATCTCCGCTTCCCTACCCTACTCTTGATGGACTCGTAAAAATTCAAAATTGGGATGGCAAAGTAAAAAGCTCCAGATGCAAGGCGCACAAATCCTGAGGAGTGAAGCGTACTTATAGTTACGCTGCAACAACGAAGGATGCAGTGCAACGCCGCAGATGGACTTTTTAAGAAGCCATCACTCTCCTTCATAATAAGAGGCACAGGAACCCTCAGATTCCCAGACATCTACCCTGCTTAATACAACATTACCATCACTGATCTCTTTCTCTAAATTTTTAAATACATAAACCGCAATATTCTCGGAAGATGGGTTTACCTCGGCAAAGTAAGGAAGCTCATTAAGATACGTATGGTCTAATTGATTTAAAATGATCTGAGTTTTTTCCTTCAAGATTCTGAAATCTATTGCCATACCAGTACCATCTAGTTTTTTTGCCCTTGCATGGACGTCTACCCTAAAGTTATGTCCATGAAGACCTTCACATTTGCCCCCGTACTCCCTAAGACTATGGGCAGCAGAAAACCCTGATTTAATCATTATCTCATACATCTGTTAAGTGCCTAAAGTTGTAAAAATCACTATACAATGAACTTAGTTCCGCCTCGCTACGCAATTGGAATGTTGGGTTTCAAAACTCAAACACTTCTCCTTGTTTTAAGGTAGTAATCCTTCGGTTTTTTATTTCTGCAAGATCATGTTCCAGTTCAGGAAGATGTTGAGGTTTCATGTGAAAGACAAGGATGGATGCGTCAGGGTTCTTTAATTTATCCAATTGATCTTTTAGCATCGAAGGGGTGAGATGTCCGCTAATCTCAGCCAGCTTACTTAAACGATTTGGGAAAGATGTTTCTATAAATACTGCCTTTAGGTCCGGTAACTTATTGGCTTCTTCCCAAATCTTGTCGGTAGTGCCTGTATCACCGGTATATACAATGGAGCTCTTTTTATCCCTGATTATATAGCCCACGGCATCCACTGCGTGATTGACAGGAATGGCAATGACAGTTAGCCCGGCAATACAGATAGACTCCCCTGTTTTTATCGGCTTAAACTGCAAGATAGGCTTTTCTATAGTAGGGAGGACGGTAAAATCCGGGTATATCTTATCGTTCAACAGGTGGGATTTTAGGTTGTCAATGACTTCGGGAATGCTGATTATTTCTACTGAGGTGTTGTTTTCCCCTACAATTAGATTGTCAGCCAGGAAGAGGATATCCTTTGTGTGATCGAGATGAGAGTGGGTGACCAGGATACTGTGGATATTCATCTGCTCATCCAGGGTTAAGGCAGATGTTATTGTCCCGGCATCAAGAAGTAGAGTATCATTAATAAGAAATGTTGTACTATGAAAATCCTTCAGTTCCGCTCCATAACAACCAAGTACCTTTATCTTCACGTGTACTCCTAAATCTAAAAATCTGTGGGGTCAAATCTGTGGGGTCAGGTCTTGATATTTGACCCCACTACGCACTATCCCTTCCTTTAGGCTTTTGACAAATTGCCCTACCTTTTTAACCATATCGGGACTATTTAAGTTCTCTTCGATAATCTTTACAATAGCGCTGCCTACGATTACTGCATCAGCCCACTTGGCTACTTTACCGGCTTGCCCAGGGGTTGAGATACCAAACCCTACCCCAACCGGAAGGTCTGTAAGTTTCTTAACCTTGGCCACATATTCTTCAATATGACTGTCAAGGCTTGTCCTTGCACCTGTGACCCCGGTAACCGATACATAGTAGATAAACCCACCGGCTTTCTTCGTAATTAGTTTTATTCTCTCTTCATTACTGGTAGGAGCTGTTAAGAATATAATATCCATGCCAACCTTGTCAACATAAACCTTTAATTCGTCCACTTCCTCTGGGGGGAGATCGACTATAAGTACACCATCTACACCAGCTTCTTTGGCATCTCTGGAAAATTTTTCAGCACCATAAGTAAAGAAAGGGTTGTAATAACCGAATAGTATGATGGGTATTTCTGTATGCAGCCGTATTTCACCGGTTAAATCCAGAACGTCTCTTAAAGAGACATTGTTTGCCAATGCCCGTTCTGAGGCGCGCTGTATTGTAGGCCCATCTGCCATGGGATCAGAAAAAGGGACTCCCAGTTCAATTATGTCTGCCCCACTCTTCTCCAGTTGAAAAACCAGTTTCTTTGTTAATTCTAAAGAAGGATCTCCGGCAGTAATATACGGAATCAGTGCCTTTCCATTGTTGGTATGTAACTCTTTAAAAACTTTTGTTATTCTGGTCATAATTATAATTGTATAGAAATTTCCTTTCTAAAAATTTGGTTCTTCTCCCGTTTAGACCTTATAGGGCAACCACAAGGGATTGCCCCTACCCCTTGAATCCTTTATTTCAAATTGCAACTTTTTTGGAGACGATCCTTATATTTTAACCCCCAGGACTTCGGCTACTGTATTCATATCTTTATCTCCCCTGCCTGATAGATTGACGATTATAACCTTCTCTTTGTCGAGTTTTGGGGCTAATCTCATTGTATAGGCGATAGCATGAGCGCTTTCCAGAGCAGGTATGATACCTTCAGATAAGGTCAAGAGCCTGAATCCATCGAGGGCCTCTTTATCAGTAACGGAAGTATATTTTACTCTGCCTATGTCATGGAAGTAGCTGTGTTCAGGACCTACCCCGGGATAATCCAAACCGGCAGCAATGGAATGGGTATGTTTGATCTGGCCGTTTTTATCCTGCAAGAGATAGGTTTTGCTTCCGTGGAGGACACCAACGCTTCCATCCAGGATAGAAGCTGCGTGCTTGCCTGTGTTAATGCCAAGTCCGGCGGCTTCCACCCCAACCATTTCTACCTCTTTATCGTCTTTAAATGGATAAAACAACCCCATTGAATTGCTTCCACCGCCAACACAGGCAATCAGATGGTCTGGCAATCGTTTCTCCACCTCTAATATCTGCCTTTTTGTTTCTTTGCCGATTACGCTTTGAAAATCTCTAACCATCATAGGGTATGGGTGGGGGCCGGCTACAGAACCAATAATATAAAAAGTATTGTGGATATTGGCAACCCAATCCCGCATAGCCTCATTCATTGCGTCTTTTAGTGTATTAGTCCCGGACGAGACGGGCTGCACCTTGGCGCCCAATAGCTTCATCCGAAAGACATTTAATGACTGACGCTTTATATCCTCCACGCCCATATATATCTCGCATTCCAGTCCAAACATAGCAGCTACAGTTGCAGTAGCTACCCCATGCTGACCTGCCCCGGTTTCTGCTATAATGCGGGTTTTACCCATCTTCTTGGCCAGAATGATCTGCCCCAGGGTGTTGTTTATCTTATGGGCGCCGGTATGACATAGGTCTTCTCTTTTAAGATATATCTTGGCCCCTCCCAGTCTTTGGGTTAGCCTTTCGGCTAGATACAGAGGGGTTTCTCGTCCGACATATTCCCTGAGATAGTAGTTAAGCTCCTCTTGAAACTCTCTGTCGTCCCTGTACCTGTAATATGATTCCTCTAATTCTAAGAGGGCGGGCATCAGAGTCTCTGCTACATATCTCCCCCCATATATCCCAAAATGCCCCTTTTTATCAGGCAACATATAATTTTCCTTCCTGTTGCTTACGGTTCACGGTTCACGGTTGAGGAGTTATCGATTACCTATTAACAGTTCTTGCTTTTTTTACTATTTGCATGAACTTTTCTAACTTAACAGGATCCTTTTTGCCTGGTCTGGATTCAACCCCACTGCTTACGTCCACCCCATAGGGTTCTGCCATTTGGATTGCTTCCATAACATTACCAGGACTAAGCCCTCCTGCAAGGATAACTCTGCCGGCAAATCTTTTTGCCTCAGAGGCGAGTTCCCAATTGAAGGCTTTCCCACCCCCTCCATAGATTCCTTCATAATATGTATCGAGTAATACAGCGCTTACCTGATAAGAGGGAATAACCTCAAGGTACTTTCTGTCATTAATACTGAATGCTTTTATCACTTTTTTGTCGAATTGAGAACAGAAGTCCGGTGATTCATTGCCATGGAACTGGAGGATGTCCAGGCAACAGTCTGAGCTAATCTCTCTGACTCTATCCGCTTTCTCATTAACAAACACCCCTACCGAGGATACGAAAGGGGGAAGCTTACGAATTATCTCCTTAGCCGTATCCTCTCGAATACAACGGGGGCTGTCTTTATAAAACACAAAACCCAGGGCATCAGCCCCAAGGTTTACTGCCCGTATAGCATCCTCTATATTGGTTATTCCACAGATTTTTATCTTTGTCATTTATGTTAGGACTAACCCCTTCTGCAAGGAAAGCCATTAGTGAATAGAGTTATCATTATCTTTCCCAGCGTCGATGACTTTATAGCGCCTCTTAAGCCTTGACAACTTCCATCTCATATAGTGCTGGTATAAGAATCTCCATATATCATGGTAATTCAAGTATATTATACCAAAAACCATCCCCCCAAGGTGAGCAATGTGGGCAATGCCTCCACCAGTACCAGCTATGGATGCATAGAGCTCAATTGCCCCAAATATCATAACAAAGTATTTTGCCTTGATGGGAAAGAACAGATAAATATAAATAATGCGGTTAGGGAAAAACCAACCATAGGCCAAAAGGATACCATATATTGCTCCAGACATTCCGATAGTAGGAATAAAGAGGTTAGGGGTTATAAGCACAGTACATATTGCGGCACCAATGCCGGCAATAAAAAAGTACCTTAGAAATACCCTGGAACCCCAGTACCTTTCCAATTCACAGCCAAACATCCAAAGGGCAAAGAGATTAAATAATAAATGAAAAAGCCCTCCGTGGAGGAATATATAGGTCCCCAATTGCCAAAGAAAATATTTCTGCCATACCAGAGCAGGAACCAATCCAAAGATCAGGTTCATCTGCTGACCAACTATTGCTTGAAGCAAGAAGACTGCCCCTGATATGATTAAAAGCTTCTTAACAGTAGGGGTCATTGAAGGCCCAAAGGAAAGACACTGTCTTCCAGAGTAATACTCCACTTATATTCCTTTTTGGGTAACCGTTCACGGTTCTTAGTTTACAGTTTACGGTTTGTATTCTAGTAACTGTTAACTGTAAACGGTTTTGAAGGTCGAGGTACAAATATACCTGCTCCTTTTCTCAAGTCAAGGTATTTTTTCAGTACAAATAACTATTTGACAGTGAATGGATTGGATGCTAATCTTCGTATCAAGGTAAGTTTTTTATTTTTCAGGAGGAAATAAAGCATGACGACTATACTCCTCGTTCGACATGGAGAAACCGATTGGAACAAACAGCAGGTATTTCGAGGAAGGATCGATGTACCCCTTAACTCTGTGGGGCTTGAGCAGGCAAGGGCAACCGGTGAAGCCCTTAGTAATTACAGGATAGATGCAATTTATTCAAGCCCTTTGAGCAGGGCTATGGAGACAGCCAATGCCATCGGCAGGTCCCGCCCCTGTATCTCGATAAAAGAGGCAGAGGGTTTTATCGATATTGACTTTGGAAAATGGCAGGGTATGCCACATGACAAGGTAAAGGAAGAATATAATGAGCTTTATAATAAATGGCAAAGAGAACCTCATAATGTTAAGATGCCTGATGGTGAAAGCCTGGATGAGGTAAAACTCCGATCTATGGGAGTTCTAAATGACATACTTGCCAGACATGAAAATGAGATCGTCGCAATCGCCTCACACAGGGTAGTAAATAAGGTAATTCTGTGTGCCGTACTGGGGCTGACCAATCAACATTTCTGGTGTATAAGACAGGATACATGCGCAATAAACATATTCGACAACTCAGGGAGAGGATTTATTGTCTCTGTGATAAATGATACCTGCCATATCAAAGCACTGGCTGACAGCGCAAACAGGGCGGATTTTTAAGTAGTTCACACTGAAAAATTCCCTTTTCCGCTCTCTGGAGCAGGTTTTTGACAGAAGGTTCTGATATGTTGGTAGATTCTCACGCCCATCTGGATTTGCCTGAATTCGATGATGATCGAAGTGAGGTTATCAAAAGGGCAAAAGAGAGCGGAATAGACTATATCCTTAATATTGGGATCAATTCGGAGTCATGCAGCAAGGCCATAAAACTGGCAGACTCTTACGATTTTATCTATGCATCCATAGGTATCCATCCCCATGATGCAAAAGATGTTGACGAAAACACCTATGCGGTTTTAAAGTCACTTGCCAATAACAAAAAAGTACTTGCTTTTGGAGAGATTGGCCTTGATTTTTACCGTAATCTCTCTCCAAAGGGTATTCAAATCAAGAGATTTCGAGAACAGATCAACCTAGCCAATGAGTTGAAGCTTCCTGTTATAATCCATAATAGAGATGCCCATAAAGAGACCCTGAAGATTTTGAAAGAAGAGGGCGCCAAGAATCTGGGAGGGATTATACACTGTTTCTCAGGCAATTACTCTATGGCGAAGAGTTGTATAGATATGGGGTTTTATATCTCAATTCCCGGTACGATAACTTTCCCGAAGGCTGGAGAGCTTCAGGAGATAGTAAAAAAACTCCCCCTCTCAAAAATAATGATCGAGACCGACTGTCCGTTTCTCACACCGGTTCCCTACCGGGGCAAGAGAAACGAACCCTCTTTTGTAAGATATGTGGCGGAAAAGATAGCTTCCCTTAAAGATACGTCCCTTGAAGAGGTGGCAGAAATTACGTCTCAAAACTTCAGAAGCCTTTTTGCCTCCTCGCTGATCCCCTAAATTGGCTTGACAGGACCTTAATTTCTTCTTTACTTTTCACAAACACTAGGGTATAAATCTCAGGTAGATAGAGTGAAGGTGGAATACTGAAGACTGTTAGGACACTTCGGTCTTAGGCCTAAATACCTGAATCTTACTTTCCTTTATGAGGGGGGCTGGAATGGACAAAGAAAGGCTGACATATTTTAAAGATCTTCTTAATGACAAGTTGGGAACACTTCTCCAGGAAGCTGAAAAAACAGTATCTGGAATGACCGATGAAGAAGAAACCTTTCCTGACCCCACAGATCGAGCCGCTATGGAATCGGATAGAAATTTTCTATTAAGGATTAGAGACAGAGAGAGAAGATTAATATTGAAAATTAAAGCGGCTTTGGAAAGGATTGATGAAAACACCTTTGGCATTTGTGAGGTATGTGGAGAAGAAATCTCAGAGAAGAGACTCAAAGTAAGGCCTGTCACTACCCTATGCATAGATTGTAAAACAAGAGAAGAGGCTGAAGAAAAAACAAAAAGCCAATAAGTCCCTAACCCCCAAACCTTTCCTAACCCTTTTTAGCACAGATGAGTGAAAATAAAGCAGAGGAAGCATCGGCTATCTTCCTCCAAAACACATTCAACCCTGCCAAAAATTTACCAAGTTTTTGATTCCCTGGTTTTGTCTACTATGAATGTCCTGGAAGTGATTAAACAACTGGAAGATGATATTATCAAGTGTATGAAGTGTGGTTTGTGCCAATCTGTGTGCCCGGTCTTCCTGGAGTTAGGCAAGGAATCATCGGTTGCCCGAGGCAAAATCGCACTGCTTGAAGCACTGATAGAAGGAAGATTAAAGCTAACATCAACTCTGGCTGAAAGGATTCAGTGTTGCCTGTTATGTGGTACATGCGTTGAGAACTGTCCCAGCGGTGTGAGGGTGGATTATATACTAATGAGGGCAAGGGCAATTGCTGCAAGGATCAGAGGCATTCCCCTTATAAAATGGATAATTCTAAAGATATTTCTGAAGAATAGACTGCTTTTTAACTTGGCAGTGAAGATTGCTTCAACTCTCCAGGGAAGACTCTTTGTGCCAACGGGATTTGGACACACCCGTAAATCCAGATTGGATATAGGGCTAAATGGCAAAAGGGTTGTCTTACCACTGGCAAGGGAAGCCTTAAAAGAAAAATGGCCGGAGATAATTACTCCTGAAAGCCCAGGAAGAAGAGTAGCATTATTTACCGGATGCACCATGAACTATATTCTTACTGGGGTAGGAGATGCGGTTATAAAGACCCTTTTAAACCATGGGGTTGAGGTAATCATTCCCAAAGACCAATCCTGTTGCGGAATTGTGGCTATGGCTGCAGGAGATGAATCCACATTCAGGACCCTGGCAAAAAGCAATCTGGAACTCTTGTCAGGGTTAAATGTTGATGCGGTAATTGTAGCATGTGCCACATGTGGCTACACCTTAAAGCACCAATATCTTGCATTACTTTCAAATGAGCCAGAAGAATTCCTTAATATGGCAAGGATGGTTTCAGACAGAACCTATGATATCTGTGAATATCTGGTAAACATCATTGGGGTTAAAAGGATATGGGATAAAGAAACTCAAAGCCCTGAAGATGAAATCATTGTAACCTACCATGATCCCTGCCACCTGAGGCGCGGACTGGGAATTTACAAGGAACAGAGGGAGTTGATAAACCTTATAGAGGGGGTCAGGTTGAAAGAGATGTCCATGCCCGATAGGTGTTGTGGCGGGGGAGGGAGTTTTAACCTCTCATACTATGACCTTTCTTTAAAGATACTTGATAAAAAGTTAGATGATATAGAAAATACCGGTGCATCTGTTGTGCTAACCAGTTGTGCCGGTTGTCACATGCAACTGGTGGACGGGTTGGCCCAGAGATTATTACCCATCCAGGTAAAACATCCTGTTGAGTTATATTACGAAGGACTAAAGGATACCATGTGCCTTCCCTTTTCCAAGATCAATTTAGCTTGACCTTTGCTGCCCTACTTGGCACCCTACAGTATCGAAAGGTAGTTATTCCCAACCGGACACCGGGGGAAAAACACCCTTCCCGAGAAGCTTCCTCCCTCCTGCAACTACCTCGATCCTCTCTCTGCATAGAATTGTCGGTAAGCCGTCCTCTTTTGTTTCGAAGGTTCCTCTGCCCTGTCTCGAAGATACCTGGGAGTAATACCGGTTTGAGAAGTACTATGTATGCCCTGTCCACCCTGTCCGGCAAAGCGTCGCCCGGTTTGTATATGGCCCTTCACTTCGGCTTTTCCCTTTCGACGGGCATGTTCACCCTTTCTCCGGGTACGAAGGGTGGCAATCCTCTCGTCGAGGGGAATCTCGAAACGCTCTAAAGGCTTATTTTTATAGTCAAAACCCGGTATCTTATGCCGGGGCATACAACGGCCAAGACTCTGTTCGATGGAACGAAGCGTTTTCTCCTCGCTGGGGGAGACAAGGGTGCAGGCATCGCCTGTTGCGTTTGCCCGGCCGGTCCGGCCTACCCTGTGAACGTAATCCTCGGCAACTGGTGGCACATCGAAGTTGCAGACGAGACCGAGGTTCTGCACATCTATCCCCCGGGCGGCGATATCCGTTGCCACAAGGACACGAAACATCCCACGTTTAAATCCGTTCATGGCTTCGGTTCTCTGTCCTTGGGTACGGTTGCCGTGAATACGGGCACATGCCACCCCGTGTTTTTCGAGGAAATCGGCCAGCCGGTTGGCCCGATGCCTGGTACGGGTAAAGGCAAGTACACTCTTTGACATGCTCTGCTTGAGGAGGGCAAGAAAGAGGGTAGATTTAAGCTCATGCGCTACGGGATAGGCCACATGGGTGATCCCCACCGCCGGTGTAGGCTTCGTAGAGATATTAAAGGAAAGAGGATTCTTGAGCATCTCCCTGGCCAGTGTTACAATGGGTGGAGGAAGGGTAGCCGAAAAGAAAAGAGTCTGACGGCGCTCCGGAAGGTATCCCAGGATGCGTCTGATGTCAGGGAGAAAGCCCATATCGAGCATACGGTCCGCCTCATCGAGAACTAAATGGCTGATGCCATCGAGCCGGGCATATTTGTTCCTTAGATGGTCAAGGAGGCGGCCGGGTGTGGCGACAAGAACGTCCACTCCCTTTCGGAATGCCCTTTCCTGGGGAACAGGAGAAACGCCTCCGTAGACAGCAGCGCTCTTGAGGGGCGTGTAAAGGGCAATATCCTGAAGATGATCCACTATCTGCACGGCAAGCTCCCGTGTGGGGGCAAGGACAAGTGCCCTTGTTACTCCCCGGGCTTTACCGATCAACTGGTGAAGAATGGGAAGAAGGAAGGCAGCAGTTTTACCGCTTCCTGTTACAGCGGTGGCCATGACATCATGTCCTTGTAAAAGACGCGGAATGGCCAGCCGCTGGATTGGTGTAGGTTGGTCAAAACCCTTTTCTTGAAGGGCTTTCAACAGATGGGGATGAAGTCCAAACGATGAAAATGACATAGATCTCCTTAATTTCCTCAGGCGTATTGCCTCAGCAGGCAAAGTACTGCCCATGGATTATGTATCCGGCTGGTTTAGGTTGTATCTTGGGACGTTTAGGATGAATACGGAGGAATTGCCGGTGAAGCCGCCGTTCAGGCTCTGAAAGTCCACATATACTTGCGCATCTTGCCTAAGGCATGGCTGCTCCGCTAAGTTCGGATGGAGCATTTGACAAGATTGCCTATTGTCTAATAGAGGTATTATATATGGAATAAAAAGGGAAGTCAAGGTTTAAATAGGTTTATTAGTTGAGACGTATTTAAGTTAGACTGTGTACCTTCAAGAAAATTTGTCAAACCTTGTAAGACTATCATTAACCATAATAATCTTAGATATTATTTAAATTTTCAATATATTATCGTTTATTATCCCACTATTTAGTCTTAATAGCCATAAATCATCCAATTCAAGCCTTGATTTTTGGATTGAGGATGGATACTATAGCCGACAGTTAGCACTCGCATTAAATGAGTGCTAACAAAGAAGTATAAATAAACCAATCAATACTGGTATTTGTATACAAGGAGGTGAGGGTGCTCAATCTAGTCATTTCATTTATTTGTATAACCAAAATAAGGAAGATTTAATTTATTAAAAGGAAAGGAGATTTTATTATTATGAAGATTCGGCCTTTACAAGATCGAGTGATAGTAAAGCGGATTGAGGAAGAGGAGAAGACCAAAGGAGGAATAATCATTCCTGATTCCGCAAAAGAGAAGCCCATGGAAGGCAAGGTTATCGCAGTAGGAACCGGTAAGGTTTTAGAAGATGGCAAGAAGCTTCCCCTGGATGTGAAAAAAGGAGACAGGATATTATTCGGCAAGTACGCTGGGACAGAGGTAAAGATAGATGGGGAGGAACATCTGATAATGCGAGAAGACGACATCTTGGGTATATTAGAATAGAGACTACACAACTATAAGGAGGAGTTTGTCAAATGGCAAAGGAGATAAAGTACGAACAAGCTGCAAGAGATTTGCTTTTAAAGGGTGTAAATACCCTGGCGGATGCGGTAAAAGTAACCCTTGGACCCAAGGGCAGGAATGTGATTTTGGAAAAGAGTTTTGGCTCGCCCTTGGTAACTAAAGATGGAGTTACTGTTGCCAAGGAGATAGAATTAGAGAATAAGTTTGAGAACATGGGTGCCCAGATGGTGAAGGAGGTTGCTTCCAAGACCAGTGATGTGGCTGGTGACGGGACTACAACGGCAACGCTGTTGGCTCAGGCGATTTATCGCGAAGGTTCCAAACTGGTAGCTGCTGGCAACAATCCCATGGAATTGAAGAGAGGGATAGAGAAGGCTGTAGAAGTAGTGGTGGAAGAGCTGGAGAAGCTTAGTAAACCCACGAAGGATCAGAAGGAAATAGCTCAGGTGGGAACCATCTCTGCCAACAACGATCATACGATAGGCAACATCATAGCTGAGGCGATGAATAAGGTTGGTAAAGAGGGGGTTATTACTGTTGAAGAGGCCAAGAGTATGGAGACCACTTTGGACATCGTTGAGGGTATGCAATTTGACCGTGGTTATCTGTCGCCTTACTTTGTTACCGATGCTGAGAGGATGGAGGTGGTATTGGATGATCCTTACATCCTTCTGCATGAGAAGAAGATAAGCAACATGAAGGAAATGCTTCCCATACTGGAGCAGATAGCGAAGATGGGTAAGCCTTTTTTGATAATATCCGAAGATATAGAGGGAGAGGCGTTGGCTACATTAGTGGTTAACAAGCTTCGGGGTACATTGAGGTGTGCCGCTGTAAAAGCTCCTGGGTTTGGAGACAGGCGTAAAGCCATGTTGGAGGATATAGCCATACTCACAGGTGGTACGGCTATCTCTGAGGATTTAGGGCTCAACCTTGAGAAGATTACATTAAATGATCTTGGTTCAGCCAAGCGTATTACCATAGATAAGGACAACACCACAATAGTTGATGGGGGTGGTAAAAAGGGTGACTTAGAGGGTAGAGTCAAGACTATCAGAGCGCAGATAGAGGAGACCACATCGGACTATGACAGAGAGAAGCTTCAGGAGAGGTTGGCAAAGCTCATAGGTGGTGTGGCAGTAATCAACGTAGGTGCTGCTACTGAAACAGAGATGAAGGAGAAGAAGGCCAGGGTAGAGGATGCCTTAAATGCAACCAGGGCGGCTGTGGAGGAAGGTATCATTCCTGGGGGTGGTGTTGCCCTATTGAGGGTAATACCTGCTTTGGAAAAGCTAAAACTGGAAGGGGATCAGCAGTTTGGTGTAAATATTGTCAAGAGGGCGCTAGAGGAACCCATAAGGTGGATAGCCAACAATGCTGGGCTAGAGGGGTCCGTAGTAGTAGAGAGGGTAAAAAAGGAGAAGGGAGCATTTGGTCTCAATGCCCAGACCGAAAAATATGAAGATTTGATTAAAGCCGGGATAATAGATCCTACTAAGGTTACCAGGTGTGCTCTTCAGAACGCAGCCAGTGTTTCATCCTTGCTGCTTACCACAGAGGCCATGATAGCGGAGAAGCCTAAGGAAGATAAAGGTCCTATGATGCCACCGGGAGGTATGCCACCGGGAGGTATGTACTAGGTTTTAGGGATTATACGTAGAAGAAAAAGTCCTCATTCTCACGAGTGAGGACTTTTTTTATCCTTTTTTACCACTCATACGTAACATTCCACATATAAACCCCCTGGTATTTCTACCAAGAACAGATCAATCAAAAACGATTTCCCCCTTGACAACAGCTAGATTTATGCTAGTTTAATCGTAACTATTCAGCCATGACAGCCGAGACGCCTGTTACTGTGTTGCATAACCACCTAAGACGTAGGACAGCCGTCTCGACTGTCTAAAATACAGGGCTTTAAATAAAGGCTGATAGACCTTTGCAAAACTCGCTTTCAGTCATTGCGAGGCGTGTACACGCCGTGGCAATCTCTTTGATAGTCAACACGTTATGAGATTGCTTCACTTCGTTCGCAATGACAAATTAGGCATTTTTCAAAGGTCTCGCTGAATAGTTACGTTTAATCTATCCGTATATCAAATGTTTTTAGACAATGCTTTTGGAGGATATGATGGATTATAAGGATACCTTGAACCTTCCCAGAACCGAATTTCCAATGAAGGCCAATCTCTCTCAAAGAGAACCGGAGATTCTAGAAGAATGGGAGAGACAACAGATATATAACAAGATAAAAGAAGTTACAAAGGATAGAAAAAAATATATCCTTCATGACGGTCCCCCTTATGCCAATGGACATATCCACATGGGGACAGCTCTAAATAAAGTCTTAAAGGACATAATAGTTAAGTCAAAGGTTATGACCGGTTTTAATAGTTACTATGTACCGGGGTGGGACTGCCATGGTCTTCCCATAGAGCATGAGATAGATAAAAAATTGGGGGGGAAAAGGCGTTCTATGTCTGTCCTTGAGATAAGGACACTATGCAGAGAATATGCCGGGAATTTCATAGATATTCAAAGGAATGAATTTAGACGTTTAGGGGTATTCGGTGAGTGGGATGACCCCTATCTCACTATGAATTATAAATATGTAGCTACCATAGTTAGAGAATTCGGTAAGTTTGTAGATAAAGGTATTGTTTATAAAGGCAAAAAACCTATTCATTGGTGTCCATCATGCAGGACTGCTTTGGCGGAAGCTGAGGTTGAGTATCAGGAGCACAAATCCCCCTCTATATATGTTAAATTCCCATTAATATCAGATATTGGCAAGGTACTTCCCGCACTCACCGGTCAGAGGGTTTCAGTCCTTATATGGACTACTACTCCATGGACAATACCGGCTAATCTTGCCATTGCCTTTCATCCTGATTTTACCTATGTTGCCGTAAAAGCAGGAGATGAAACCTTTATATTGGCTGACGGATTGCTGGAAGAGACTATGAAAACACTTGGAATTGAGGAGTATAAGGTCATAGAAAGGTTTCCCTCTTCAAAACTGGAAGGGCTGAGATGTCGTCATCCATTCATAGACAGGGATTCATTGCTGATTCTAGGCAATCATGTAACCCTGGATGCAGGCACCGGCTGTGTCCATACTGCCCCGGGCCACGGGCAGGAGGACTATGAGATTGGTCTGGAGTACGGTTTAGAAATCTATACACCTGTTAATGATGAGGGAAGATTTACCGATAACGTAGAATTCTTTGCAGGGGAGTTTGTATTTGATGCCAACAAATCGGTCAACAAAAAACTGGATGAAGCAGGTGCCTTATTAAAGGAAGAGTCTATATCTCATTCATATCCCCACTGCTGGAGGTGCAAAAACCCTATTGTTTTTCGCTCTACCGAGCAGTGGTTTATCTCTATGGAGAAGAACAGGTTGAGAGAGAAAGCCCTGGAAAGCATCGATAGGGTAAAGTGGATTCCGAGTTGGGGGAAGGAGAGAATCTATGGAATGGTTGAGAATCGCCCGGATTGGTGTATCTCTCGCCAAAGGTCTTGGGGGGTTCCTATTACTGTGTTCTATTGTAATTCCTGTAGTTATACTCTTGCAAAAAAGGAGATTATAGACTACATATCTGACCAATTTGAAAAGGAGGGAAGCAATGTCTGGTTTTCAAAAGAGGCAAAGGAGCTGCTT
>QZJR01000105.1 GCA_003599365.1 Deltaproteobacteria bacterium
GACTATAAAAAGTGGCTCAGATATTTTCTGGATTTCTGCACCAAATATCCTGTTCCCGAAGCATGGGCTGATCGGATACATTTGTTCATCGATAAGTTGCGGAAAAAAAGACAGACCCTGTTCCAGCAAAATCAGGCAGCGCACGCTGTATCCCTATATTTTGAAATGCAGCGCAAGCGCGAACCCCCGGTTGCGAATTTCAATAAGGAAACCTTTGGTGACATCCTAAGTAACTTCGTCCCTAAGTAACTATTGGTCACAGCGCAGAATGATCAGTCGAATAAATACACTCTAAAACTGACCAACATGAGCAGCACCAGCGTAGTTATAAAAATTAGCATCTCACGGTCTCATTTCTTGCGGTACACGTTCAGTCCGACCTTCTCTTCCCTGCCAGGAATAGACACATTTCCCTCTGTGGTGGCAATGATGATGGTCTTTCCGGATGATGAAGGACCGAACTCTTTGGAAAGGTCAACTTTGATAACAAGGATACCCTGTTCCACCGTCATTTCGACATTCTTCATAGGTTCACCTCCTTAATACCGCCTATTTAGGCTCAATGGCCAACTCGGTCGCAAGCAACATTATATGGGGTAATTGGGTAATAGGGATGGTTTTTAAATTACCATGCAATTGGGTAACCGGCCCAACTCCCTGGCACAAAACATCAGACTATCAAAAAGCAAACGGTCATGCTCAATTTAGGGAAGGTCTACCATACTTCTCTCTAAGCGGTCCCTTCTTAATCTTTCCAATGGCTGTCTTTGGAAGTTCGTCAACAAAAACCACTGATTTTGGTGTCTTGTATCCTGCTAACTTTCCTTTACAGAAATCAATGGCCTCTTTCTCCGTTATGGTTTCTCCCTCTTTTAAGGCAATTATAGCCTTACCCACCTCTCCCCATTCATCATCAGCAACTCCAATTATCGCTGACTCCAAAATCTTCGGGTGAGTAGCATAGACCTTTTCAATCTCTGCCGGGTAAACATTCTCACCGCCGCTTATAAACATATCCTTCTCCCTGTCTACTATATAAACGTATCCCTCATCATCTACCCTGGCAAGGTCTCCGGTATACAACCAACCATCCCTCATGGTTTGTGCTGTCTCCTCAGGGAGATTCCAATAGCCTATCATCTGGATGGGACCTTTTACAATGATCTCTCCGATCTCCCCCGGTACTACATCCGCCCCTTTCTTGTTTACCACTCTGACATCGCTATGGAAGACAGGCAACCCCACAGAACCTGCTTTTCTGATAGAATCATCCTCAGGAAGCCACAGGACAATAGAGGTCTCCGTCTGACCGAATACCTGCCTTATAGGTATGTTTCTCCTTTGATATTCTTTAATAAGGGAAAGGGGACATACTTCTCCTGCTGTCATACACGTCTTCAGAGAGCTAAGATCGTACTTTTCCATCTCGGTCTTCTTCATTATAAAGTTTAGCATAGTGGGGACAGCCATCATCAGGGTGATCTTATACCTTTCGATGAGCCGTAATACCTCTTCAGGATCGAAGTGTTTCTGGATAATAGCGGTTCCCCCCTTATAAAGGATGGGTACTGCCGTTATATTAAGACCTCCGGAATGGAAGAGCGGCATCACTACCAGCATCCTGTCGGTTGAAGATATATCAAAGTAAATATCTGCATTGAAGGTATTGTAGAATGTCTTCTTGTGAGATAGAAGCGCCCCTTTAGGCTGCCCGGTAGTCCCTGACGTATACATTATCATCTGGGGATCTTCCAGCCCAACATCTTCCTTGATCTCAGGTTCACTCACCGGATATTGGAGGAGCAGTCCTTCATAGTCAAGGGCCCAGCGGGATGTATCGCCACCCACCTGTATAAGGTTTCCTTGCTTAATGGGGATAGTCGAACGGATGGAATTTACAGCATAAGCAAAATCAGAGTTATAGATCAGCATCTCTGTCCCACAGTCATTTAACATGTATTCCAGCTCGGGACCTGCAAGCCTGAAGTTCAGGGGGACAAATATTGCGCCCAATTTGGCTGTGGCAAAGTAGACCTCTAAAAACTGATGGCAGTTATGAAACAGTACTGCCACCCTGTCGCCCTTTTTAATCCCCCTATCGACCATGACATGGGCCAGTTGGTTGGTCCTTTCATTGACCTGCCGATAGGTAAATTCTTTTTCCTCGAATATAAGAGCCGTTTTTTCAGAAGAGAGTACAGCCCTCTTCCTGATCCAATCACCAACATTCATCTCATTATATCTTCTAAAGGCGTAATTATTCAGGTAGGCACAAAGGCACAGAGTACCAAAGGCACAAAGAATAGTTCAGGTAGGGGCGGGAATAACCCCGCCCGTACTAAAGTTCGATCTTTTGCGCCACAAGGGGTCGAGGATTCCAGGATTCGAGAGTCTTCAACAGCATGCTTTAGCTTGCTGCAGCGGGCTAAAGCCCGCTGTTGTATGCCTGCTGTTGATTCCCTTGACCCCTTGAATCCTTGAACCCTTAAGCCATCGGCTTTAGACGATGGTAGTTGACATCTTCTAAAGTCTATTCTCCAAGATAGTACTTCCTAGGGTCAAACATACGGAGCATTATAAGTTCTTCCAGCTTAGGGGGAGGTATTTCTTCGGGGTTGGAAGAAACCTTTAAATCCCAACCGCAATTCTCCTTTATGCAGCGTATATGATCTTCCTTTGTAGTCAGCCCCTGATTTGGAAAATAACCCGTAAGGGTAAATTCCTTATCATCCCCTATCTTTTCAAAGACACCCAGGGTGGATACCAGTGTGGTAACCTTTCTCCCCGGAGAGGTTATGTAGCTTACCTTATCCAGAAACCGCCTTTTGGAATGCACAGCAGTTACGACTATCTCCTTTGCAGAAGTGGCGATATCATTTGCGCCTCCTGACCCGGCAATGTATAAGAGCCTTTCCGGAATCTTTGTCGTGTTGATATTGCCATATTTGTCTATCTCAGCTATACCCAGGGTACCAATGCATCTATTCATGGATCCGCCCATAAATATACCCATAACATCATGGGTGTCAACTATGGCCTTGCAGGTGGGGAAATTACGGTGGTTAAATATGGCGGGGTCAAAGGGTGTCGGGGTGTAACCATAGAGTCCTATCTCTGCCATAAGCTCTATGTCGAATCCCTCTTCCTTCAGGTCAAAATAGGCAAGCCAGGCACCAAGGTTAGCAATCCCAGCCCCGGCAAGTATTGTCCTGTAATCCTTCTTCTTTATTATCTCTCTCGTCTTCCTCCCGGCAACTACAATAGCCATCTCAAGTGGAGTATATTCAGGAGAATCGTATTCTTTGGTGAATGCCTCTACATCGTAACGCCATGAATCGGCATGGGTCCTTCCTTTTAAGGCAAGGATACGATTGTAGCCCAGTTTGTTCAAATAATCCTTATGATCTTTGCACTCAAGAACCCACTTCTCTATCCACTTATTAAATCTCTCAGGGTCTTTTGCCGCCTTACATGCCTCGTCCACAAAGTCGTAATCCTCAGTATATACTGGAAAATCGCTCATGCCACCCTTGGCAAGACCACTAGGGTGGGCGCCCAGGGGAACCTCACACACTGCGGTGACATAGTCTCCCGGAAGCTTCATAAGGTGGGAATACTGCCTGATGAAATCGGTAGACACTATCTTTTCTACCGTTACTATGGTCCCTTTTTTGCTTCCCATACAACCGTAGAGATTCTCTGCGTATGGGGGAAGCAGCAGGGTATTGCCGTATCTATCGGCAGCCCAGCCATGGGTCAAGGATATATCGGGATAAAGCGCCTTTACCAGACCAATTTTCTCTCCGCCCCGGAAAGGATCATCCATTACAATAAAGTCTTCTCTGTTCTCCTTCTCCATATCACTCCCGATGAGGGATTTTGTCGGCATAAACTCTACACCTATTGCAGCAGCCTTTAACCTCAAGGGTAATGTCAATATGGACCATACCTCTATCTCCGTGGTTTTTTCCTTGTATGCCCTTTGAAAGGCGGCATTGGGTCCTGGCGTGTAATAAGGGTCTCCACAGTAACTGGTAATGAGCTTCTTGACCAACCTCCCATGAACAAGAACAGATATGGGATGGTTCATAGATATCCCTGTTATTGTAAAATCGGGGGACTTTCCCCAAAACTGTCTTGCTATCTCATAGAGAGCCGCACTGCACCACCTCACTCCTGTCTGGCAGGTATGCAGCAGCATACCAGGCTTTATGTTCTTTCTTATAGCCTCGGTTAAATCACATACCTTGTCTGTCCCTTCGTATTCCCTTATATTAAACCTGTTTTCGAATATTTCTTTAACTTTACCCTTCATTGTTGTCTGCTAGCCTTTCTTTACCAACCCCTCTTGAGTATGGTTACTGCACTGGACTGAACGTCACCCAGTTCGATAGTATCCTGAAACCCTCCGGCACAGTGGGTAAAGGCTACCTTTGCCCCTTCCACCTGGTTTTCAGCAACACCCCGGAGCTGCCATACCGCTTCAGCCACCTGTGCAAGACCGGTAGCTCCTATAGGGTGCCCTCTGGACATCAGCCCACCGCTGGGGCTTACCGGTAATTTCCCGCCCATATCTGCCATTCCTTCTTCAACAAATCTTCCACCTTCCCCTTTTTTGCAAAACCCAAAGTCTTCATAATGAATAATCTCAGCTATAGTAAAACAATCATGGACCTCCGCAAAATCAATATCCTCAGGACCAATACCGGCAGTCTCATAGGCATCTAATGCCGACATACGGTCGGACCCAAAGGTGGTGATGTCCTTGCATTTCTTATAGGGCCCTGAACGCAGGGCAGAGGCTGCTATCTCAATAGGTTTGCTGGTATATCTACTAACAACCTCTTTGCTGCAGAGGATTGCCGCAGCAGACCCATCGGTAGTGGGGCAGCAGTTTAAGAGGGTTAGGGGCTCTACTATAACCGGAGAATTCAGAACCTCTTCTATCGTTATAGGATCTTTATACTGACAGCGAGGGTTGGGCCCTGCATTCTTGCGGTTTTTTACGGCAACCATGGCGCACTGCTCAGGAGTCGTGCCGTAGTCAGCCATATGACGGGTTGCAACATTCCCAAAATAGATGGGGGGACTGAACCCCATAACCGTGAGCAACTCTACCCCGTCAGAGGTCAGAGGACGCCCCTTCCCTGCCCTCCCCGTGAGTTTTTCCACACCAATGGCAAAAGCCACATCATACATCCCTGTACCCACGGCCATCCACGCCTCCCTCAGGGCAGTGGAACCGCTTGAGCAAAAATTTCCCACACTGCTAATAGGGATTCCGGAGATACCCAACTCCCAGAGAATAGACTGCCCAACCCCGCATTCTCTATTGTAAAGCTGCCCTGTTCTGGCATGTCCGGCATAGGCCACCTGGATATCCTTCTTATTGATACCGGCGTCTCGTAAGGCATTCAAGGCTGCTGTTCTTCCCAGCTCTATAACATTGGATTCAGGGAATCTCCCGAATTTGGTCATCCCTACACCAATAATATACACAGTTCTCATAGTTAGACTCCTTATTAGTTCATATTGAAAAATTCCCTTTTCCGCTCTCTGGTTCAGGTTTTAAGAACTGTTCACGGTTCACGGTTAACTGCGAACTGTAAACTGTAAACGATTTAATAATCCTGCTCATGTTCGCTCCAAAGGAAACTTTTCATTTTTCAGGATCAACTTATTAAAGGGAAACAGGCTTAAACTTGTATCCGTATACCGCCTGACCTGTTTCATCTTCACGAATCTTGTCAACAATAAGCTCCAAATCCATACCTATCTTTATCTTTCCTTTATCACACTCGGTAAGGGGTGAGAATATCCGCAACCCTTCCGGGATATCTACGTATCCTATGGCATAGGGGGCATCAAAACCCAACGGTGCCGCCTTCACTATACAGTAGGTATACAATTTCCCCTTATTGCCCAGGAGCATGTCCTCCGGTTTCTCATCTTTAAGACAGTTTGGGCAGACAGCTCTCTTGGGAAAGAAATACTCCCCACAGGAGCTGCACTTGCTTCCTATCAGATGGGGCTTTCCAGAGGGAGACTCCGGCAATTTGATAAAGGGTTTTAGCTTTGGATCTATGAGGTTCCCTATCGTATCAACTCTCGAAGCGCTATTGTCTGTTGTCATCCAGCATCCTCCTTTATTAACTACCATCGGCTAAAGCCGATGGCTTAAGGGTTCAAGGATTCAAGGGGTCAAGTGATCAAGGGAGAATCTTTTCTCCCATTCCCCAAGTGGGACAATAAGATCAACCAAACCTTCCTCCGCTCACATGAATCACCTCTCCTGAAATAAAACTCGCCTCATCAGACACCAGAAAGAGGATTGTGTTGGCAACGTCTATCGGCTCTCCTACCCTTTTTATGGGCATATTTGCCAATTGTCTTTCCTTTATCATCTCAAACTTTGGGTGACCCTTCATCAACTCGGTAGCAATTATACCCGGAGCAATGGCATTCACATTTATGTTGTACCGACCGAATTCCCATGCCATGGATTTAGTAAGACCTATTATCCCTGCCTTTGCAGATGAATAGTTTGCCTGCCCGGGGTTTCCATGCCATGCCCTGGAAGAGATATTTACTACCTTACCGTATTTTTGCTCTACCATATATTTAGTGGCAAATTTGGCACAGAGAAACGCCCCCTTAAGGTCTGTGTCAAGGACATCATCCCAGTCCTTTTCTGTCATGTCCTTTATAAGCATATCCCTGTTGAACCCGGCGTTGTTTACCAGGATATCCAGCTTTCCGAATTCTTCCACAGCCTTTTTCATCAGGGCCTCTACCTCGTCTATTTTTGTGACATCCGACTTTACGCCTATAGCCTGTCCACCCTTAGCCTTTATCTCATTTGCTACCTTTATGGCATTTTCCTCATTTATGTCAGTAATTACAACCTTGGCCCCCTCTTCAGAAAGCCTGCGTACTGTTGCCTCTCCTATGCCCCTTCCGGAACCGGTCACAACTGCTACTTTATCCTTAACTCTCATTGTGCTTACCCTCCTTCTACTTTTTTCTCTTTATCATTAGTGGGGTTTCGCCTTCCTGAACCACTTCTCCCCTCTGGTTATAAAGCTCTCTCTTTAATACAAAGACCCCTCTGTCCGGGTTCTTCGTCTCTTTCTTGTCTATTATCCTGACCTTTACAGTAACAGTGTCGCCTATCTTGATAGGGCCTTTGAACTTCCATTCTAATCCGAGAAAGGCTATAAGGTTCTTTGCTGTTTGCTGGCACAACTCTGTACGTGTAAAGAGCCCGGAGGCGATAGATAACCCCAGAAGCCCGTGGGCTATCCTGGTTCCAAACATAGTACCCTTGCCAAACTCTTCACTGGTGTGAAGCTCATTGTAATCCCCGGAAAGCCCTGCAAAGTTCACAACATCCGCTTCTGTAACGGTTCGGGAGGGAGATGTGTACTCCTCTCCAATCTCCAGGTCTTCCCAGTACCTTGGTGCAGATTCCTTCGCCATATTAAACTCCTTTCTTTTTTATTCAGTTGTCGGTTGCCAGTTACCAGTAATCAGATGTTCTTTCTCTGTCCCTGACTCCTGACTGGGCAAACACACAGGTTTGCCCCTACATCTGACGGTATCACCTGATAGCAGACATACCCAGGACATCTCTCCCTATTATCAATGTCTGAATCTCCGTGGTACCCTCGGGGATCATCGCCCCTCTGGCATCCCTGAAATACCGTTCTACAGGAAACTCCTTGGAGTAACCGTATCCTCCATGAACCTGTAATGCATTGGATGCAGTTTTGAAGGCCGCCTCGCAGGCAAAAAGCTTTGCGACAGAACAAAATCTGTCACACCTGCCGCCTGTTTCCAGACACTTGGCTGCCTGATAGCCCAAAAGACGGGATGCCATGGTATCGGCTACCATTTCCACTATGAGTTTCTGAACCAGCTGGAAGCTGCCGATGGGCTTACCAAACTGCTTCCTCTCTTTCGCATACTTTACTGAGGCATTAATACAGGCTTGCGCAATTCCTACGGAACCCATAGCAACATTATGCCTCCCTTCATTCAGGGTTGTAAGGGCAATCTTGAGACCCTTCCCTTCCGGGCCGAACATGTTTTCTTTGGGAACTTTGGCATCTTCAAATACAAGCTCAGATGCAACCATGGCATGCCCGAACATCTTCTCTATATCAGTAGCTGAATAAGGGGTCTCTTTCTTATCTACGATAAAAGCAGATATTCCGCCAGGGCCTTTGCTCCTGTCTGTAGAAGCAAATATAATCCCTACATCAGCGGTACTTCCGTTGGTAACCCACATCTTAGTCCCGTTCACAATAAAATGACCATCCTGCAGGTCAGCCCTCGTCTCTATACCTGATGCATCAGATCCCACATTGGGCTCGGTTATGGCTATGAATCCTGTCTTGTCGGCAGAAAGCAGAGAAGGAAGATATTTCTTTTTCTGCTCTTCTGTCCCGTTTACACAAATGGTATAGGGGATCAGATTTAATGGACCATTCGCCATTATTCTAAGGGCTCCCCATGTTCTGCCGGCCTCCTCCATAAGTATTCCAAGAGATATATAGTCAAGCCCTAAGCCACCATATTCCGGCGGTACCAGGGCGCCAACATATCCCAGAGGTATGAGCTTCTTGATAAGGTCTCTGGGCATCTCCTTCTTTTTCTCACACTCCTCTACAATAGGGGCAACCTCGTTATCCATAAATTTTCTAACAGTGTCCTGAAGAATCTTCTGCTCTTCGGTTAACTCAAAGTCCATTGAAAACCTCCTTTTATAAATGTTCACAGGGGTCAGGGATCAGCTGTCAGTCAAACCTTTTCCTGAAACCTGACCCCTGACAACTGAGCAATAATCAACTGAACAAATTTCTTGCTATTATATGATGATGAATCTGGCTTGTCCCTTCAACAATCGAAAGGAGCTTTGCATCCCTCATCATCCTCTCTACAGGGTAATCCTTCATGTAACCATAGCCACCGAATATCTGGACTACATCAGTTGTTACCCTCATGCACAGATCTGAAGCAAAACATTTTGCCATGGATGCCTTTGTAATTAAGTCGATCCCATGATAGCCTGAATCATACAAGGACGCCGTCTGATAAGTCAATGCCCGTGCCGCCTCTATATTCATCGCCATATTTGCAACCATGAATTGGAGCGCTTGAAATTGTGCAATAGGTTTGCCAAATTGATGTCTCGTCTTCATATATTGAATGGCCTGATCAAGGGCAGCTTGAGCCAACCCACAGGAAACCCCTCCCAAACCACACCTGACCAGGTCTAATCCTTCAAAGGCAAGCTTTAATCCTTTCCCAACGCCACCACACATATATTCCTTTGTCACCTTCACATCCTCAAAAATCATCTCAGCCGTCTGGGAACCCCTCATGCCCATCTTCTCTTCTATCTTTCCAACGGAGAGTCCCTTAGCATCCTTGTCCACGTAAAAAAGGGATATCCCATCCGCTCCTTTGCCTGGACCCGTGACGGCCCATACCCCGTAAAAATCTGCCACACCACCGCTGGTTATAAAACATTTGGTTCCGTTGATAACCCACTCATCACCTTCCAGGGAAGCCTTTGTCTTTAATGACGCAGCATCTGAGCCTGCTTCCGGTTCCGTGAGACAAAAAGCACCCAATTCCTCCTTTGCCATCTTCGTAAAGTATCTTTCCGCCAGGAATTCATTCCCTCCTAGGAATAGAGGACGAACCAGGGCTAGATGTCCAATAAGGGTACAGGCCATTGAGGGACTGAAGTATCCCAGTTCCTCAAGGACTATGGTCAGGGTAGTAGCATTTGCCTCAGAGCCACCGTACTTAACAGGGGCAGGCAACCCAAATATGCCTATTTCCTTTAATAATCTAAGGCTTTCATAGTCGAATTTATCCGCTCTGTCGCTTTCAACAGTAAGCCTTTCCAGCTTGTCCTTCCCCAACTTTCTCAGGGTATCCCTAAGGATCTTCTGTTCTTCAGTAAACTCGATACACATCTTTCCTCCTCCTTCTAGATATAATCAACCCTTTGCCGGCTCTATGATCTCAATAAGAACACCAAAAATATCTTTCGGATGCAGAAAACAGATCTTGTTCCCCCCCGAACCCACAGTACCCTTTCCTACAACCTTGAGTCCCTGGTTTTCAAAGTGAGCTATTGCCTTTTCCATATCTTCCACTTGCAGCGATACGTGGTGGATGCCCTCTCCCCTGTTTTCGATGAATTTCCCCATAACACCGTCAGGATCGATCGTCTGCGAAAGCTCAAACCTGTTTTCCCCCATGGAAACCATGGCGGATTCCAGTTTTTGATCCTCGAAGACCTTTCGGAATATTACTTTTGCACCAAAGGCATTCTCAAACAAAGAAACCGCTTTGTCAAGGTCTTTAACGGCTACCCCTACATGGTTTATCTTTTTTATCATCAACTCTACTCCTTTCCGGTAAGTAACTACCGATGTTCAACGTTCACAGTCTCTATCATCTCTCTGGCATGCTCTTTAACCGTTTCAGTAATCTCCGCTCCGGCAAGCATTCGTGCAATCTCGCCTATCCTCTCCTCTTTATCCAATCTCCTCACCGATGTAGCAGTCCGACCGTCTTTGACCTTCTTGCTTATGTTGTAATGGGTATCTGCAAAGCGGGCAATCTGCGGCAGATGGGTAATGCAAATAACCTGATGGAACTTTGAGATAGATTTGAGTTTTTGTCCCACTATATCGGCTACCCTTCCGCCAATACCTGCATCTACTTCGTCGAAGATCAATGTCTCCACCCCACCCTTTTGTGCCAATATACTCTTTAAGGCAAGGATAACCCTTGACAACTCCCCTCCTGATGCAATCCTGGAAAGGGCTTTGGGAGATTCCCCCGGATTGGGGGATAGTAGAAATTCAACATCATCTATCCCCTTACCGGTAATCCTAATGTCGCCTATATCTACATTTTCATCCAGATTACCCCTGGTGTTAAAACGGTGGCTATTAATGCCCGCTTCAAATACCGTTTTCTCCATCCCCACCGACCACAATTCTTTCTCAATACTGTTCTTCAGTTTTTCTGCTGTGTTTCTCCTCTTATCCGAGAGATCATCTGCCATCTTCAGTATTTCCATCTCAGTATCATGGAGTTCATTCTTAAGGTTGGTTATAGTGTCTTCACTGTTTGAAATATCCTTTAGTTCTCTTTGTATTCTATCCTTATATTGAATAATCTCATCTATTGTCGAACCATACTTCTTCTTCAGTTTATTGATCTCCAGAAGTCTCTGCTCCGCTTCCTCCAATTTAGCAGGATCGAATTCTATCTTCTGGGCATAGTCCCGAAGGGATAAGGCTATGTCTTCCAGTTCAATGATAGAGGATTCCATGGCATCATACAGTTTCCCCAATGAACTGTCAATCCTGAAGATATCTTTGATATTGGTTTTTACCGCCTTTAGATTTTCCAACACAGATTCTTTTGCTCCATAAATGGTATTATAGGCATGGTTAGAATACTCCAGGAGTTTCTCCGAATTTATAAGGATATCCTTCTCTCTCTTTATATCCTCATCTTCTCCAACCTTGAGATTTGCCCTTTTTATTTCATTCCATTGAAAATCCAGAAGGGATTCCCTTTCCGCCCTCTTATTGGCAGCATGGGTAAGATCAACCAACTCATTTCTTAGTTTAAGAAGCCTCTTAAAAAGGGTCCCTACTTTTTCTCTAAGATAATGGAGGCTGCCAAAGTCGTCAAGGATGTCAATATGCCTTTCAGGATTGAGGAGCAACTGGCTTTCATGCTGTCCTGAGATGGTAATCAAGTCCTCTCCTATCCCGGCAAGCATACCCAGAGTAGCCAACCCCCCATTTATAAAAACCTTATTTTTACCTGTGCGGGAGACCACCCGTTTGATAACCAGGTTCTCCTCTTTTTCAATTCCTAACCCATCTATCTTATTTAAGATTGTGTTGTTATCGGAAATATCAAAAAGTGCCTCTACTATTGCCTCTTCCTCATCGCTTCTTATTATGTCCGCAGATGTCCTTCTGCCTTGAATCAGGTTAATGGCATTGATTATTATGGATTTGCCGGCTCCTGTCTCACCGGAGAGTACATTGAGACCCTCAGAAAAAGAGAGGGTTAATTCATCAATGATGGCAAAACTCTTAATAGTAAGCTCACTCAGCATTATTCTTAACTTATCGTTCTCCCCATTTCAGTTTTGTTCTCAAAACCTCGAAATAGTTTTTATGGAGAGGTTCTATAAGGTAAACAGGGTTTTTTGCCTTTTTTATCTCCAGCATACTGCCGGCATCGAAGGCAAAGCCTACCTGACCATCCAGGGTTAAAAACGCATCCTCATTCCTGGAGATAAGAATTACTTCAACAGTTACATTGTCTGGTAAAATGAGGGGCCTGTTAGTAAGGGTATGCGGGCAGATAGGGGTTATTATTACAGAGTGCAGAAGGGGATAAACGATAGGCCCCCCTGCAGAAAGTGAATATGCCGTTGAACCTGTGGGCGTACATATTATTAATCCATCGGCTTTAAAAGTGGTCAGATACTTGCCGTTTATACTGATTTCTAAATCAATAATTCTGGCCAGAGCCCCTTTGTTAATAACTGCATCATTCAGTACCCTGTATCCATCGACCTTCTTCCCTTCACGGTGAAGACTGACTTTTAGCGCTGTTCGATTGCTGAGTTTGTAGTCACCCCCAATAACGCTTTCTAAAACAGGGTACAATTCATCCAGGGTTATGGCGGTGAGGAACCCAAGCCCACCCAGATTTACCCCCAGAATCGGCACCTTCCTGTTACCTATCGCCCTGGCAACACTGAGCAGGGTTCCATCCCCGCCCAGTACTATAATCATATCTACCAATGAAGGAATTTTGGCTATATCATAGCTATATGGGTGCTTAATTAAGGAAGCCGGTTCAGTGTCTAAAAAGATCTCAATAGAACGCTCACCTAACCATTCAACAAGCCTTTTTGTAACCTCTATTGCCTCCGGCTTATTGGGCTTTGCAATAATCCCGATCTTTTTCATAAAATTATACTCTCATACTCTTACGTATCGATCATATCCCAGATATCTTTTTCTAACACAAAAAGAAGGAGATTGTCCATTTAAAAAATTGAACAAAAGGTTGTATGCTGGTACAAGTATATTTTTTTATTGACTCACATCTCAAATTGAGATAAACATGCTGTATGCATATAATCACACGAAAGCGCTTACTCGAATTTGCTGAAAACCATACCAATTGTTCTGCCGCGCTTGAGTCCTGGTATAGAATTGTTAAGCATACTGATTTTAACTCATTTGCTGAAGTACGCAGAACTTTTCCAAGCGCTGATCAGATAGGTAAATTAACGGTTTTCAATATTGGAGGCAACAGAGCCCGTTTGATTGCAGCAATTCACTACAAAACGCACCGGGTTTATATTCGACATGTTCTTACCCATAAAGAATATGATCGGGGAAGATGGAAGGAGTAAGAAATGAATACCCAACTTAAAGAGATCGAAAAAGTTTGGACAGAGATACAGAATGTATTTTCTGTACCACATAATGAAAAAGACTATAACAAATTGGTCAGTCTCCTTGATGTTTTAATTGACGAGGTAGGCGATAATGAGTCCCATCCTTTAGCTTCATTGATGGAGACGATTGGAATTCTAGTTGAAACATACGAAGCCCATAACATTCCGGAGATAAAGGGGAATCCAATAGACACCCTAAAGGCATTAATGGAGGAGCATGGTCTTAAACAATCAGATATGTCTGAAATCGGGAGTCAGGGAGTAGTATCTGAAATCTTGACTGGTAAACGTCAGCTCAATATTCGTCAGATAAAGATTTTGAGCAAACGCTTTAATGTTTCTCCTGCGGTCTTTGCATAAACGAAATAACAACAAGATGATTCACTTCAGTTAAACAGGGATTGACACTTCTAAACCGATGGTGTATATATCTTTATACACAATACGTCAATATTTCAGGGGGTAACTATGAATACAAAATTGACACTGCGGATGGATGATAACTTAATTGAATCAGCAAAAGAATACTCCGCAAAAACAGGTAAATCCGTTTCGCGCATCGTCGCGGATTTATTTGAAATTATAAAAAATGAAAAGTTAAAAAGGGAATATCCACTCACGCCAACGGTGAGAACTCTCAGGGGAGCCCTTAAGGGAAAGCCGGTAGATGGGAAAGAATATAAAAAATATTTAGAAGAAAAATATTTATGAAAACCCTATTTGACACCAATGTCATTCTGGATGTTCTTTTGGACAGAGAGCCTTTTTCTGACGACGCATCTTTCTTGTTATCCAAAGTAGAAAATTCTGAAATTATAGGGTATATCTGTGCCACGACTGTTACCACCATTCATTATCTCGCCACCAAAGCACTTGGCGCTCAAGCTGCTTCCGGCTATGTCCGGTCACTCCTTTCCCTTTTCGTCATAGCTCCTGTAAATCCTGTTGTGCTTGAAAATGCTGTAGCCTCCAAATTTGAAGATTTCGAAGATGCCGTCCTCCATGAAGCAGCTCGTCATGCCGGAGCTAAATATATAGTGACAAGAAATTTATCAGATTTTAAAGAATCAAAACTTCCGGTATTCGAGCCAGGAGAATTTATTAACAGCATAGAATCATTGAAAATTGATGGTGAACAAGGCGCTTAAACAGACGGCGAGAAACATTAACCCGGAAACCTGCCACCTTTAGTCGGTAGTGATGCAGTTATCCAGAGAATGAGTTGCTTAAGTTCCTATAAAATGTTTACAAAGCGGTACTTGGATAGGTTGTGTCCTGCATTCCGATTGCATTCCTTTGAACTTTGTGCCTATGTGCCTTTGCCCTTTTGTGCCTGAATAGTTACGAATTACAATAACATACCGGCAAGATTTTAGCTTCAACTTGCAAATTAATAGTGTTTATGTGGTAAGGTACAGAAAAGTAAGTATGTAATAATTTACTGGGCGAAATTTGATAATGAGGAGTGTAATGCGACATGTTGAACAAAATTAAAAAAAATTTCAGCAGAAATGCTCCGAGTCAATTAAAATTACCCGAACTATCAAAAGATTTAACTTTAGCAACATTTTCCGAACTTGGTGCTATTGGTGGAGCTAATAATAAGATATTCAATACGTCGAGTGAAATGAAGTCAAATTGTTTTTTAGAACTCCTTGCTTATTATCAATTTTTAGTCTTAATCTATTTGGCCAATGTACTTGATTTAACAGATACAAGCCTTGGTCTGTATGGAGGTGGTTTGACTGTACTCTGTTGCGAAATGGCAAATGAAATAGGAAATTACAATGTGGAATTGGGCATGCTCATAGAAAGAGCAATAACAGACAATCAATTTCCTAAGTTGGTATCTGCCTATTTATCTGGCGATAAATCTACAAGCGGTCTCAGCGATGAGAGCTTTTTTTCACTTCTTAAATTTACAGGATTTGAAAAGTACTGCGATGATTTTATTATGATGTCTTATGTAGTTTCGTATTCTCGTATTCTCAAGGTACTAGGATATAGCTATGGAGACCGTCATAATCTAGATATAGATATAATGTCATCTACTTGGTTCGTTCATGCAGATGCTATTAATAAATTTAGAGAATTATTAAAAATGAAGTTCAAAAAAGCTTTTCCAAGCAGAGTTGAGGGTTAGGATTAATAAAGGGAATGTAGGGACATTTCATATTTATAGCCACACCGTTGAGATTTCAGATAAGACATTTGAAACACAGGGAGGAAGTAAAATGAGACCCGATGAAATTAAGCAAGAAATAAGCAAATTAAATCTCGCCCAAAAATTATTATTGATAGAAGACATATGGGATTCTATCGCTCAAGGCAATTCAGAGCTCCCTCTGTCTGAATGGCAAAAACGAGAACTTGATAAAAGGTATAAAGAATATAAAGCCGGAGAGCAGATTCTCCATGATTGGCAATCAGTTCACGAAGAAATAAGGAATAAATACAAATGAAGCTTCGTTATACTGATAGGTCAAAAGATGATGTTGAATTGGCTTTTGCTTGGTATGAAAGGCAACGGACAGGACTTGGTTTTGAGTTCTTGGATTGCATAGAAGCGGCTTTACAAAATATTATTGATTATCCTGATATGTACCAAATACGATATTCGCATTTTCGTGGCTGTCCGATAAGAAGATTCCCTTTTTCCATATTTTATACGATTGAAGAGAATGAAATTGTAGTGCATTCCGTATTTGATAATAGGCAAGATCCAAAGAAGAAGCCTTAACAATATTTTCCAGCGGATGGTAAACAGTCACTTAGAATGAAGACTATGTTAGACTACTCAACCGCTGCCTTTTTACCTTTGAATATTAAATAAATGAGATAATAGTCTCCATAATCAGGAATACTGGTATCTGGAAAATCCCAAGACCGGACCTGAGAAATTCTCTCTTTTATCAACTAAGGAGGTGATTAAATGATATGTGACAGATGTAAAGAGAATATTGAAGAAGGAGAGGAAAGAGAATTACACGGACAGACTTTATGCGAGGATTGCTATATTGACACCCTTTCACCAGCCAAGGCATGTGACCCATGGGCAGTACACAGTGCTAAATCGTTTTCAAAGGGACAAGGTTCCAATGTTGAGATAACTGAAACTCAGTCGAAGATACTACAGATATTGGAAGAAACAGGTGGGGCAGAGCCAAGAATATTATTAGAGAAGCTCCAGATAAAGGAATCCGATCTTGAAAGAGAGATTGCAACTCTCCGACATATGGAGAAGGTAAGAGGTGAACTCCGGGAGGGGAAGAAAGTGCTCCGTCTATGGTAAGTTCTTTAAGTACATATCAACCGTTGTCATGGTATTTATAAATTATAATGCTACTTATCCCGGCACCGGTATAATAATTCTTGTTAAATTAAGGATGACCTGGCAGTGCTAAAAATCTCCCAGAATGTTTCCATCCCTGATGATGAGATTGAACTTTCGGCAATCCGGGCACAGGGGGCCGGAGGGCAGAATGTTAATAAAGTATCTTCGGCAATTCATCTGCGCTTTGATATCAATGCGTCCTCTCTACCCGATTTCTATAAGCAGCGCCTGTTAAACCTGCGAGATCATCGTATCAGCAAGGAGGGCGTGATCGTTATCAAGGCCCAGAAATTTCGTACTCAGGAAAAAAATCGGGGAGATGCCCTTGAACGTTTGCAGAAATTAATTAAAGGTGTCGCAGTTATACAGAAAGTCAGACAGCCGACCAGGGCAACCAGAGGCTCCCAGGAAAGGCGGCTGGACAGCAAAGCTCTGCGGGGCAAGACAAAGACGCTGCGAGGCAGGGTTTCGGAGTAATAGTATAACGGGATACTTGGGGACTAATCAAAGAATATTCTTGACATTTAAAAGCAAGGTGCTGTAGAATAGAAAAAAATGAATACGGTAATATGGTGTCAGGAAATAGGTTAAGTTATTTCCGGAGGTTAAATAAGGAGATGGTCGGGCCGCTGTCTGATGTTCAGATAGCGGCTTTTTTATTGGAGGTGAGGATTAAAAGACAACCAAGAAATTTAACAAGCAACTAGGATCTCACGGGTTCGGAAATAGGTTAAGTTATTTCCGGAGGTTAAATAAGGAGATGGTCGGGCCGCTGTCTGATGTTCAGATAGCGGCTTTTTTATTGCACAATCGTAGAGGGAATCATGAGCTTTTAGATGCCTAAAAAACAAAGCAAGGAGGACAAGATGGAAACAGTGACCCAAAATGAAAAAGAAAAAAAATTGGAGGCGAAAAAAACGGGGATGCAAAAGTTCTGGAGTGGTTTCGTTAAGTTCGTAATGATGGGGGGATTTTTCATCATTCTGATTGCAATTCTTGGAATTATGGTTCTCATCTCATATTTGACGAAGTGAACACTCGCTTAATCTGTATCGGATAGGCAAACCCACAGGGATATGGGCGCGTAGCCGAAGAATACTTGAGGCTGTTTCTCAAACCTTTTAGTTATCAACGAACTACTGGTGAACAAAAAGAATCTTCTCTGTCTGGTGGCTGAAAAAAGTACCCTAAATAAAAGGGGACGACCAATTACGGTCATCCCCTTTTCTGTCTGTTTCCGTCTTTACGTGTACTTCTTATGAAAATCAGAATAAAACAGTTTTTCTGCTGCCAGGTGCACGTACCGTTTGCGTAATCATGGGCAATCGGATTAGTCTTCGTACACCCCTGGGAACAACTCCTTCTTCCGGTATTTTAACGGATCGGGTTTCTTCTTATCCCAGAAGGACTCCTTATAGTACTTAGCTTCTTCTGTGGCATAATACCTCCAGAGACCGTCAAACGACAATATCTCCAGGCCCCGGATCTCGGCACTCATAGAGCCAAAGACTGCTTTCAGAGCCTTTATCGCACCAGGGCTTTTTGCCAGGATCTCGTCACACCATTTATCCACTTCCTCCTCCAGCTTGTCAGGAAGCACAACTGCATTCACCAAACCCATCTCCAGGGCTTCTTTGGCTGAGTACCTTCGGCAAAGATACCAGATCTCCCTTGCCTTCTTTTCTCCTACCATCCTGGTCAAGTAAGCGGCGCCAAAGGCCGCATCATAGCTCCCTACCATAGGGCCGGCCTGTCCGAGCTGTGCCGTCTCGGATGCTATGGAGAGATCGCAAATCTGTTGCAGTACCTGTCCACCACCAATAGCGAAACCATTTACGGCAGCGATCACAGGTTTAGACATCTCCCTTATAAGGGCATGAACCTTTGGTGTATACCTGAGCATCTCCGAACTATAGCCGGCTTCTGCCTCTTTGGCATCTCCTCCGGTACAGAAGGCTTTATTGCCCGCTCCAGTAATAACAACTACCCCGATGCGGTCATCATCGGCACTTTCCCCCAATGCCTCAACAAGCTCTTTCATAGTATGAGAGGTGAAGGCATTGAATGCCTTGGGTCTGTTTATGGTTATCCTCGCTACCCCCGGCCTCTTCTCATAAATGATATCAGTGAAATCAAAACTGGTCACTCTCTCCCATGTATAAGCCATTTTAAATCTACCTCCTTTTGATTTTGTTCGTTCAATAAGAACCTGGTTTCTTTGGAAAGCAGTATAGGGAAATTATAGTTGTGTGTCAATAACATATTTCCCTTAACCGTTTATGCCTCATCAGCTTAAAATAGGGGGGAGGAAAGAGAGGAAATATAACCGGAAGCAACTGAACATAATTATTGACATTTTCTGATTCCATGGTATTGAAAAAAGGTGCGGCAGTGAGGGAGAGTTCCGCGACAAAGGAGGCATACTGTGATAATAGGTATTCCGCGCGAAATCAAACAGGACGAATACAGAGTGGCAATGCTGCCGGTAGGCGCTCAATTACTAGCTCAGAATGGTCATACGGTACTGCTTCAAAAAGGGGCCGGACTGGGGAGCGGTTATGATGATACCGATTATTCGACCGCCGGAGCCAAACTGATAGACACTGCTGATGAGATATTTTCCCTGGCAGAGATGATAGTGAAGGTAAAGGAGCCTCAGCCTGAAGAGATTGAAAAGCTCAGAGAAGGACAAATTGTTTTCTGTTTTTTCCATTTTGCCAGTTCCCGCAAACTAACTGAAGGATGTCTAAAGCAAGGGATTGTTGCTGTTGCATATGAGACGCTGACAGACGACCAGGGATATCTTGCACTACTTACACCCATGAGTGAAGTTGCGGGTAAGATGTCAATCCAGGAGGGGGCCAAATGCCTGGAGAAACCCATGATGGGCAGGGGAATTCTGTTGGGCGGTGTAACCGGTGTGGAACCGTCAAAGGTGCTGATCATCGGAGGCGGTGTGGTCGGCTCGAATGCAGCACGTGTTGCTGCCGGGTTGGGTGCAACTGTAGTAATCATGGACATTAATCTCAACCGGCTCCGCCATCTGGATGATGTTATGCCCCCTAATGTCACAACAATTTACTGTGACCCGTATGCTGTTGAGCACCATGCAAGCGAAGCCGACCTCGTTATCGGGGCAGTGCTCATTCCCGGAGGGAAAACACCCTGTTTAATTAACCGAAAGACTGTGAGAGAAATGAAGAAGGGCTCTGTACTGATTGATGTATCTATTGACCAGGGCGGGTGCTGCGAGACAAGTCGTCCCACAACACACTCCTCACCCATCTTTGTTCTTGATGATGTAGTTCATTACTGTGTAACGAACATGCCCGGCGCAGTCGGCAGGACCAGCAGCCAGGCTCTCTGCAATGCCACTATTCCCTATTGTCTGGAACTTGCAGACCTCGGGCTTGATTCATTCATCGCTAAAAGCAAAGGAAGGGCTGCCGCGCTTAACATACGTAATAGAAAAATTATGTGTACTGCAGTCGCCAGGGCATTCCCTGATATGCCCTGTCTTTAGATATGCCCTTTACCAAATTAGTAAACCCAGGGATCGTTATAACCTCACCAAGTGTGACAGACAACGTCGTTTATGTGGTAAAGTCCAGAAAACTATGCAATAACTTATTGTTGGCCACCAAAAAATTTACTTGAAAAATTCTATCGGTATGACGTAATGTAATATTAGGGATGAGAAAATATGAGCACAGCAAAGATAGCTATTAGCATCAAGGAAGAACAGTTAGACAAACTCGATCGTATGGTAAATTCAAAAGTATTTCCGAATCGTAGCAAGGCGATCCAAGAGGCTGTAGAGGAGAAATTGTCACGGATAAACCGTTCTCGTCTCGCGAGAGAGTGCGCGAAATTGGACCCTGGATTTGAAAAAGCACTGGCAGAAGAGGGATTCTCGCAGGAAATTGAAGAATGGCCAAAATACTGAGAGGTGAGATTTATTGGGCCAATCTTGACCCAGTCAAGGGGCGCGAACAAGCGGGCGAGTTCCCTGTATTGATTCTTAGTCAGGATGTTTTCAATGAACGTTCCGGCGTGGTTATCGCTGTTGCCTTAACAAGTCAGCCGCAGAAGGCTGGCTTTCCCCTTAAGCTCTCGCGTGCTATGAAGCGGAATGATGTGGTGATGGCGGTGAGTGGCAACCCAGGGTTGCCTGCCATCCTCATGGTGGATGCATACATCCATGATGGCTTCGTAGGCTTTCGCAACCTCTCAGATGCAGTTATGCCTGAGTATTTATACCACCTTTTTTCACACTTAAAAGAACATAGTAACCCTCAATCTATTGGGGCCGTCTTCAAGAATCTTACAACTGGTCAGATCAAGGATTTAAACATCCCCCTCCCGCCCCTCTCCATCCAGCGTCAGATCGTAGCGGAGTTGGAGGCGGAGCGGGCGTTGGTGGAGGCAAACCGGAAGCTGGCGGAGATTTTCGAGAAGAAGATACAGGCAAAACTGGCGGAGGTATGGGGAGAGAAGGAAAATTTTTGATTGTGGATTTGAGATTTTGGATTGGTTCGTCAAATCAAAAATCACAAATATGAGAGGAATATGACCACTATGAACGAAGCATTAGAGAGAGCTGTAAAGATAATTATTGAAGTGGCTGATCCGGATACCATCATCCTGTTTGGTTCCCGGTCCCGTGGAGAAGAAGGCAATCAAAGCGATTTCGATGTCTGTGTGCTCAAAAAAGGCATTGTACAGAAAAGGAAGCTCGCCCAGCGGATTTACCGTTCCCTTTACGGCATCGGCGCCCCCGTGGACATTATCGTGGAGACGCCGGAGAAGCTGGAAGAACTGAAGAAAAATCCCTACATGATCTATAAAAATATCGCCGAGCAGGGGAGCATCATTTATGAAAAATCAGCAACTGGTTGAACTATGGCTGATCCGGGCAAGAAGCAACCTGGGACGTGCAAGGGCAGGAAAAATATCTTATGAAAACCATCAAAGACCTTCCGGAACACAGCCGCCCGCGCGAAAAGCTGCGGGAGAAAGGCGCTGCCGCTCTTTCTGATGAGGAACTCGTTACGGCTATCCTCGGCATGGGTACGGCAGGCGTTGACGTGCGCACGATTGCCCGGCAGGTAGCTTCGCTTATCCGCGAACATAAGACCGGATTGACGCTCGATCACTTACAGGCCGTTCCGGGCGTGGGACTTGCCAAGGCATGTCAAATCCTTTCGGCATTTGAACTCGCCCGCCGCCACTTGCTCAAAGACACGGTCAAGATCACCGTTGAGCCTGTCGAAAAAGGCTGTAATCCTTACACTTAATAGAGGAATATATACATGAAATATACGCTGATCTGTGGTATTATCCAGTAGACAGTGA
>QZJR01000087.1 GCA_003599365.1 Deltaproteobacteria bacterium
CGTAATTGACGACACTGTACCTGTCGAGATCGTCGATGGCTCATTGTTAAGCCTTGACGAGGTTCGGACAAGACTTTCACGTGGTGCTTCATGTGTTGGTTTCACATACTCGGCATTGTCCTCTAACTCCCTGAACTTGCTCGCCAATGAATCCAAGGAAAGAGGATCATTCGTGATAATAGGAGGGCAAGCCGCAGCGGGGGCAGCGCGGTCATTGATCAACGAGCCATTTATCGATGCTGTCTGTATTGGCGATGGTATACCCGTCGTCCAAAGTCTTGCCGAACAGATGGTGTGTGGCAAAATAGATGCCACTCAGATTCCTAACTTGTTCACCCGTACCACCGATGAGACTGTGATCGCCACCAGACATGAAGATGAGGATGTCTGGTCCGAAAAAATCCCGCCGCGAAATAGTGGTGGCTTGGTCCCAGATTTGTACTGGGAAAAATATCCCGAGACGAACACCCTGATCAACATGGGTGGTCATAAGGCTGGGAATATCTTCTCAAAGCGTGGGTGTCTGTACACCTGTTCGTTCTGCGCAAGACAGGAGAAGAGAATTCGGTGTCGAGATCCTAGGCGCGTAGCTGCTGAGATTAGAGACCTTGTAGCTTGCCATGGGGTCGATTACATCCTTGACACAAGTGATACTTGGATCGATATCAAATGGGCGGAAAAATTCGCTGATGAGCTACGTTACAATGGATTGCAACAGATTCCCATAATGGTTTTCGCGGATTCTCGGCACATTTCGCCTGCCGCTTGCTGGGCAATGAAACAGTGTGGAATCGACAGTGTCCTGCTTGGGGTGGAATCCGGAAGTGAACGAATCTTGCGAGAGAATAATAAATTCACAACAAGGCGTGCGATTCTCGAGGCGGTTGACCTACTGGTGCGCTTTGATATTCGGGTCTCATGTTCATTTGTTCTTGGCCTGTTGGGTGAAGATGAGCGATCTCTGAATGAGACCCTTGATCTCTGTTCTGAGCTTGTTAGCAAGCCCGGTGTAGTATGTTATGGTAATGTAATAATGCCATTGATGGGTAGTCCCCTCTGGACCAAGGTTTTTGGAATGGGTACAACCTGGCCACCGTATATCACCAGAGCACTCGACTACGATCTTACAGCGGTGCGCGAGATCTACGTAGAGCAGGCAACCAAAGTACGGAATCTAAATGTTCTTCAAGACGCTTGCAAAGCCTTGCTCCACCTTAGTCACCTGGAGACGCTTGAGTATGCAAGATGACAAGGAGGCTTGGCTATTAACTCCTCGTCCATCACTCATTGGCATTCAATACCAGTAATGACAGACAGGGGTCGGGTCGCAGACAGCGCAGACAGGGGTCGCACCTTGACAGTGGACAATTGCTCTTTCATGTGACAAATTCAAGGACAGGATACTTAATTTTGATAATATTACCAAAGGGGCATATAGATGGCATAAAGAGCGAAAGGAGATAATAGACAAGATGGGTGAAGGGGTTCTTGGGACCGAAGGATTTTGGATAGAGATTGAGAGGAAGGTAGTCGATGCCCGAAGGCCGAAGAGAGGAAGACCCATAAAATAGCTTGTATCTTTCATTTCTTTTGATGATGAAGGAAAGATCGAAAACCGCTAATCAGAAAATCCAGCGGACGCGCAACCACGTGTTCTGATCAAATCAGTAGGGGAAAACCATGGTCTGGTGGTGCTTCGCTCATCGCTGATTTGCAGGTTAGGTGTAATAAAAAATAAAAAGGCAGAAGATTTTACATGGTAGATCATTTGACTAAAAATATGCGCTCATGGAATATGAGTCGTATCAGAAGCCGCCACACCAAGCCGGAAGTAATAGTTAGATCGTTTCTTCATAGATCGGGATATAGATTCAAAATAAATGACAGTAAATTGCCTGGATGTCCCGATATCGTTCTTCCAAAATATAAAACTGTAATATTTGCACATGGCTGCTTTTGGCACAGACATAAGAATTGCCCAAAGGCAACGACTCCAAGCACTAATAAAGAATACTGGACGAAAAAATTTAGAAATAATGTATCGAGGGATAATGAAGTTAAAAAAGAACTGGAAAAACTGAAATGGCGTATCATTATTATCTGGGAATGCGAAGTCACGAATGACCCGCTTTCTGTTTTGAATGAAATTGTTTGTACATTAGAAAAGAATGTGCCTAAAGGGTATTCCGTTGAGCTGGATCGTAATAAAATACTAAAACTTGCCGAAGAAAGAAGTAACTACTTGATAAACAGGGAAAGCAGAAATCATGGAAAATAAACAGTCGCAAACTTTTCGTTTAGGTGAGTTCTTTTGTGGTCCTGGCGGGTTGGCATTAGGCGCAAAGCTTGCTACAGCCAAATGCAGTGACGGAGTTTTTTCTATTACGCATGCCTGGGCTACAGATTATGATTATGATAGCTGTGAAACATACCGATTGAATATTTGCCCTGACAATCCACAATCTGTTGTGTGTGAAGATATTCGCAAATTGGATTTCAACAGACTCGGGAAAATATCTGAAATAGATGCTTTTTCATTCGGTTTTCCCTGTAATGATTTTAGTGTTGTTGGAGAGCAAAAAGGTATTAATGGAACATATGGCCCGCTATACGCCTATGGAGTAAAGGCAGTACGCTTTTTTAAACCCAAATTCTTTCTGGCTGAAAATGTGGGAGGTCTTAGAAACTCTAATGACGGCAAAACGTTTTCGCTGATTTTGGAAGAGTTATTTGACGCAGGATATTCTGTTTATCCACATTTATATAGTTTTAACCAATATGGCGTACCTCAAACAAGACAAAGAATAATAATGATAGGCATAAGAAATAATATAGATGTCATATTCAAAATTCCTTCACCAAAGCCTTTTGAAAAACAAAATGTATCGTGCCAAAAAGCCATAGAAAGTCCTCCAATACCGAAAGACGCCCCTAACAATGAATTGACTCGCCAGTTAAATACCGTGATTGAAAGATTACGTTGCATTAAACCGGGAGAGAATGCCTTTACCGCTGATCTTCCAAAGCATCTGCGGCTGAATGTCAGAGGTGCGAAAATAAGCCAAATATATAAACGATTAGACCCGGATAAGCCTGCATATACTGTAACAGGAAGCGGGGGTGGCGGAACACATATGTACCACTGGAGAGAAAATAGAGCATTAACAAACAGAGAGCGCGCCAGATTACAGACATTTCCTGATGACTTTATTTTTACTGGTTCAAAGGAAAGCGTTAGGAAACAAATAGGCATGGCTGTACCCTGTTTTGGTGCAAAAGTAATTTTTGAGTCAGTTCTAAAATGTTTTGCTGGTTTAACTTATCCTCACATAGCCCCAAATATTGAACCGCTGATTCACCCATCTCATATTGAGCTATACAATCGCAAAGCAACAGGCCAATTGAGGATATGTGAAGAGGGTGTAGAATACAGATCTAAACAATGAGGTAGAATTATGTATTTTGAAAATCTATATGAAGAAATATTAATTAACCCATTATTGCAAAATAATTTTAACAAGCTTCTTATTGTCTCGGGATATGCAACAGCCGCCATGTCCTTCCATCATCTAAATGAGTTGAGAGAAAAATCTAAAGATATAAAACTTCATCTGATAGTAGGAATGACATCAAAAGATGGGTTAACAGCAAGCAATCATAACGGCTTCAAAAAACTTGCCGGTGATGAGTTCTTAAATAAATTTAGATGCAGTTACATTATGAACAGCCCACCGGTTCATTCAAAAATCTACATTTGGTGCCGTGATGACAAACCAGTTTTAGCTTTTGCAGGTTCGGCAAATTACACTCAGACAGCATTTTGTCTGCATAGTCAGCGGGAAACCATGACAAGCTGTAATCCGGATAGTGGTGCTGAGTATTTTAAAATGCTGCTGAAAGAAACAGTTTTTTGTGAACATCCTGAAGCAGAAGAATTTATAACAATTTACAGAGATAGTCTTCGTCGCAAGGAATATCAGACTGGAATGGCAGATGAGGCCGAATATGATGTTAATGATTATTTAGGACTTCCAGCCGTAACTGTTTCTTTACTTGACAGAAACGGCAATTTGCCGCAACGCTCCGGCCTTAACTGGGGTCAAAGACCAGAGGAAGGCAGAGAACCAAATCAAGCTTATATTCGTTTAACTTCAGATATATATCATACAGACTTTTTCCCGCCAGTATCTGTTCATTTTACACTTTTCACAGATGACGGAAAGACTTTAATCTGCACGAGAGCGCAACAGAATGGCAAAGCTATTCATACTCCTCATAATAACAGTTTGATAGGGGAATATTTTAGAAACAGACTTGATGTCCCTAACGGTGAAGCCGTGTTGCCTGACCATTTGATTAAATACGGAAGAACAGATTTAACCTTCTATAAAATTGACGACGAAACATATTATATGGATTATGCGCCTTAACGGCACCGAACGATGCGGGTGAACACGGACTGGCAACTCCGCTGTGCTCCATTGCCAGTCGGTTACCCGCCGCGATGAAGCTGTAGAAAAGTCCGTTTTTAAGATTTTTAAAAAAATAATATTTAATAAAAACAGTGGGTTACAAAGTACATATTTATTGTTTAATGGGTTTTTTTTACAGACTCGTTATAATGGAGGTACAGGATGATCTTTAAATTTACAGAAGAACAGGAAGCCGTAAAGAGGATGGTTAAAAACTTTGCAGAGAAAGAGTTAGCTCCTTATGTTGATGAGTGGGAAGAAAAGGAGATTTTTCCCAGGGAAGCCTTTAAAAAGATAGCGGAACTGGGGCTTTTTGGCATGACATGCCCGGAAGAATATGGCGGCACAAATATGGGATTCCTGTCATCCGCCATAATATATGAAGAACTTGGAAAAACATACAGGGCTATGAGTTATGTTTCGATTAATAATCTTGTTTGCTTCCTCATTTATAAAAACGGGAATGAAGAACAGAGGATGAGGTGGGTAATACCACTGGCTAAAGGAGACCTGTTCGGGGGGTTTGCCCTCACAGAACCCAATGCCGGCTCTGATGCAGCAGCCATTCAGACCTCTGCAGAAAAGAAAGGTGATCGTTACGTTCTGAATGGGAGTAAAATCTTCATCAGCGCCGGTGGAGAAGCCGATATTTATACCGTGGTGGCAAAAACCGATAAAGAAAAAGGGGCTTCTGGAGCCAGTATTTTTATCGTTGAAAAGGGGACTCATGGTTTTTCCTTCGGTAAGACGGAAAAAAAGATGGGGATGTGCTCTTACCCAACAAGGGAGCTGATATTTGATGATTGTATCGTTTCTAAGGAACATCTTTTAGGTGGTGAAGGTAAAGGTTTCAAGATGATAATGGAGGCCCTCGATGGAGGAAGGATAAACATAGGCGCAATATCTGTAGGTCTTGCTCAGGCAGCCCTGGACAAGGCGTTGAGTTATTCCAAAGAGCGAGCCCAATTCGGCAAACCCATCTCTGAGTTTCAGGGAATTCAGTTTATGCTTGCGGACATGGCTACAGAAATTGAAGCTGCAAGACTTCTCGTGTACAAAGCCGCTTATATGAAAGATCAAGGACTTAAGGTAACGAAAGAGGCTGCCATGGCAAAGAGATTCGCCACAGATGTAGCCATGAAGGTAACAACCGATGCTGTCCAGATCCTGGGTGGATATGGATATATGAAGGATTACACTGTTGAAAGATATATGAGGGAGGCCAAGGTAGGACAGATCGTTGAAGGAACCAACCAGATTCAAAGGGTAGTTATTGCGAGAGAATTGTTAAGGTGATGTGATTTTCTATGAAGATATTGCTTCACGTATGTTGTGCAAACTGTACTATCTATCCTGTCCAGGAACTGAGGAAAGAGGGTATAGAGGTCTTTGGGTTCTTTTATAACCCAAATATTCATCCTTATCAAGAATACAGAAGAAGGCTTAGAGCTGTAGAAGAATATTCGGACAAGACTAATTTAAGGATGATTTACCATAATGAGTATGCACTCGAAGAGTTCTTGCAAAATGTGGTCTTTAGGGAAAATGAACGGTGCCGGTATTGTTATTATACCCGTTTGAAACGAGCGGCTCAGTTGGCAAAGAGAGAAAAATTTGACTTTTTCACTACAACCCTGTTATATAGCAAATCTCAGAAGCATGAAAAGGTGAAAGAGATTGGGGATGGATTGGCCAGGGAGTATGGGGTTAAATTCTACTATAGGGATTTTCGTAAGGGATGGAAGGCCGGCATAGAGATATCAAAGGATCTGGGGTTATATCGTCAGCAGTACTGTGGCTGTATTTACAGCGAAAAGGAAAGGTATCTCAAAAAGAATGTATGAACTATCCTTTTGACCTTGTTCTTTTATCCTTTAGAAGATGAAGGAAAGGTGGCTTTTCAGATAAAACGCTGTTGTAAAAATACATCAGTTTGCACAAAAGTGTGTTGTTTAATATACATGGTATCTACTTGAAAGGTAATGTAGTATAAATAAAATGTCTCTACTCCACAAATTTTTAATACGTGTAGTGTCTTGTTTTTATTGGATTATAATAAATATATGGAATTAATTTAAGGTGAAGCAGTGGTTGCTTTAATTAATTGGGCATAAATGTTGCGACATTCTTATCAAACTATTTAAGGAATCTTTAAGCTTATGTATCAGAAAACAATTGCCAGGCAAGTAAGTTTTACAGGTATTGGACTGCATTTGGGGAAAAAGGTAAACGTTACCATTAGACCTGCGAATGCAGATCATGGAATTATATTTTTGAGGACAGACATGCCGGAGCCTGTGGAGATTAAGGCTGATGCTGCAAGCGTTGTTGACACGAAATTAGCTACAACCCTTGGATATAATGGAGCGAAGATATCTACTGTTGAACATTTATTAGCAGCATTCATGGGGCTTGGAATAGACAATGCACTGGTGGAGATTGATTCCTCTGAAGTACCTATTATGGATGGCAGTGCTTCTCCCTTTGTCTATCTTTTGAAAACTGCTGGTATTAGATCTCAAAAAAAGCCTAAAAAATTTCTGGTAATAAAAAGGGTTATAAGGGTTTCTGATGGAGATAAGAGGGTTATTTTAGCTCCTTTTAAAGGGCTTAAAATTACATATACCGTGGATTTTGATCATCCCCTCATAGCAAATCAATCCTACTCTGCGGAATTCTCTAACGGAACTTTTGAGAGAGAAATATCCAGGGCTCGCACTTTTGGCTTCTTAAAGGATGTTGAGGTTCTCAAGGCAAATGGTTTAGCAAAAGGGGGTTCTCTGGATAATGCGATTGTTGTGGGGGACTTCAGGATTATAAATGATGATGGGTTGAGATTCCCCGATGAATTTGTTCGCCATAAAATACTGGATTCTATTGGAGATCTCAGTTTGCTAGGCGTTCCTGTTATTGGTCATCTTATAGCTTATAAATCGGGCCATTCTCTAAATTATAGTTTGATGAAGAAGGTTATCTCTAATAAAAAGAACTGGAAGCTGATAGAGGTCTGTGACGAAGAATTTGAGAGATACAACGTTCCTTCCTTTGAATTATTGAAACAAGTATCAGCTTCAGCCTAACTCCCTTCTATGTACCCATTGAGACCTTTGCACAGCCTGCTAAGAGCTTTCAAAAATTACCACTTTCCGCTTCAGGATTATTTTTTTGATCCGTCAAGTTCGCTCCATTGAAAATTTTGCTTCGCAAGATTCGCCCTGCGAAGACTTGAATTCACAAACTTACCCTTCCTGCCTGTGCGCAGCAAGCAGACAGGTGGGCTCATCAAGGCTCTTTATGAGCCCTTCGACCACCATAAACCTTTCGTCTGGTTTTAATTTAAAATTTAACATCTTCATCAGGATGAATCATCGTTTCTCCCCTAACCTTCTCCATATCATCAGGTGTATTTATATTGAAAAAAAGAGAGGACTTCGGGTCGAAGGAAAGTATCTCCTGGAGACTGATTTCTCTTACCCTTACTTTGGGATAAAAGCCGGTGATTTTTAAATCATCTAACTCAAGTAGGGCATCTATATGTCTTATACACCTCTTTGAATAAATGGCATGAAGGGGTTGAAGACCGTCACTGGAAAGGGGAACCACCGCGTCAAAGTTGCCCACCTTTGATAGCATGTAATCTATAAACCCTTTATTCAAAAAGGGCATATCACAGGCTGTCACAAAGATATGCTGGAAAGAGGCGTAAAAAAGCCCGGTATAAATCCCCCCTAAAGCACCCTTGTTAGGAATAAGGTCGGTTACTATTCGAAGGTCTAAGTGTAAATATTCGATGAGAGAATTGGTAACGAGGATTACCTCCTCAAAGGTATCCTCGAAAATATCAGCTATCCGATCGATCATCCTTTGTCCGTTGATCTCCAGGAACGCCTTGTTTCTCCCCATCCTTTTACTCTTACCACCGGCTAAAATGACCCCTGTCAATAGTTTCTCCTGAGAACTAAAGGTTATAAGGATATTCTTATTTCTAACTCCTTTGGGTCCTCGCAGTCCTTAAGAGCAGAGGTCATCCCTGTTATTGACCGAATCATCATGTCCTTAATAAAGGGCTTAAGGGTTATACTCTCCCCGTTGACCCTGAGAATGATGGAAGATTTCCTTTTCTTCTTAAGAAACCGACCCTCTATTATATTTACTATACCCGTTACATCGTCTATATCTACACATGGAACACCGATATCAAACTCTTTATCACTTGCCACGGCTACCAGGATATCCTTCTTTGAGCACAGAAGTCCCTCATTGGTATCCTTTCGATAAACCTCAATTTTTGGGTGTTTATCGTTCTTATACCCTTCTGTTATTATTATGTTCACATCACTGATGAATCTTCCTCTGAGCTCGTCCAGCGGCAAATCCCGTTCCACATCCCTGACTATGGCTATCTTTTGCGGTGAGGATACTATAGTAGTATGAGCGCCTGCTCTTTTATGCCGCCAGCTATCCTTACCCTCTCTATCGATATCAAAACCATGAACATCATGCTTAACAGTCGCGACTTTATATCCCCGCCTGTTTAACTCAGGGATTATCTTCTCTATTAAAGTCGTCTTTCCACTATCCGATTTACCTACTATTGAGACTATGGGTATCATAAATCAATGTCCTTTCTTAATACTCCACCCTTACCTTCTTCCAACCCAGACTGTCTAAGGCAATGATCATACTGGTAATGTTGGACGACCCTTCTCCTGTCTGGTATAGAATGGCATCACGGTAGAATCTGGCCACCGGATACTCCTCTGAATATCCGTAACCGCCAAAAATCTCCACGGCAAACCGAGCTGCCCTTACACAGGTCTCTGATGCCACATGTTTTGCTATAGTACTCTCAAGGGTATTCCTGACCTTATTGTCCGCCAGAAAGGCAGCCTTGTATAAGAGTATCCTGGCTGCCTCTGTGCCTGCTATCATATCGGCAATCTTTTGCTGATTCATTTGAAACTCACCAATCTTTTTACCAAAAGCCTCTCTTTCATTGCAGTATCTAATACTCTCATCTATACATGCCTGGGCAACCCCGACAGCACCTGCCGCTACACTTATACGCCCGTAATCCAGGGCATTCATTGCTATCTTAAACCCCTGTCCCAACTCTCCTACCAAGTTATCTCTTGGGACCCTGCAGTTTTCGAATATAAGTTCACCTGTAGGTGCACAGTGATGCCCCAGTTTATCCTTTATCTCTTTTCTTGAGAGACCGGCCATCTCCTTTTCAACAATAAAACACGAGATCCCTTTGTGTTTGGGTACAATACTGGGATCGGTCTTCACATAAACCACCCCTGCATCCATTATAGGGGCATTACTGATCCACATCTTGGACCCGTTGATGACAAAAGAATCACCGTCCTCTTTGGCAGTTGTCTGGATAGAGGCAACGTCAGAACCTGCATTTGGCTCTGTCATGGCATTTACGCCAAACAGCTCGCATCGGATCAGCTTCTGTACATACTTCTCCTTTTGTTTTTCTGTGCCCCAGTTGAGGATAGTCAAAGGACAGGTAAGCGCCTGCATGTTAAAGAAGTGTCTCAGAGAGGACTCTGCCCTGGAAATCTCCTCTACTATTATGGCATGAGCTACAAAACCAATGTTGGAACCCCCATACTTCTCAGGGAATGCTGCCCCAAAAAACCCCTGACCTGCCATCTTCAAGATAATCTCCCTCTGAAACCTGTGGGTGTGATCATCTTCAGCCACTACCGGCATGATCTCCTTCTCAGCGAAATCTCGCGCCAGTCTTCTCACAGCCTTCTGCTCTTCCGTTAAAAAGAAATTCATACCAGGTCTCCATTAAAAGTAATTGCTCAGGTGTTTAGTCTGAAGACCGAAGGCTGAAGTGTCCCAATGGTCTTCAGTCTGCGGTAGTACAATTTTATTTTATCGATCAAACATTGTCAATAAATTGTTTTTTCCTTGACGGTAGAGGATGAAATATATATTATTTTAATTATATAAACAAAATCTGTTCAATACGTCAGGATAGTATTTAATTTAAAAGAGTAATTAGAAAAGGAGGAGGGTATGAAAAAGGCATTAGAAGGCGTTAAGGTGTTGGATTTAACCCAATTCGAGGCAGGTACTACATGCACAATATTACTGGCATTCCTGGGGGCAGATGTAATAAAGGTTGAAAACCCGGCTACAGGCGATCTGGGTAGGTTTGCCTTTTCAGAAAAGCGGGCCGAGGGGATTGATTCATTCTACTTTATCTTCTTAAACGCAAATAAGAAGAGTGTAGCCCTGGATTTAAAGAGTATCAAAGGGAAAGAAATATTCAAGGAGATGGTTAAAAAAGCGGATGTGGTGGTGAATAACTTTACCGTGGGAACCATGGAGAAGCTGGGTTTGGGTTATGACGTGCTAAAAGAGGTAAATCCCAAGATTATTTATGCATCCATAACTGGTTACGGAACTTATGGGCCTTATAAGGATTTCCCCTGTTTCGACATAGTAGCCCAGGCCACGGGCGGCTTGATGGGTGTAACTGGATACTCTGAGAATCCTCCTACCAAGGTCGGGACAGGTCTTGGAGACAGTATCGGCGCTATTAACCTCGCTGTAGGTATACTGGGTGCCTTATACCAGAGGGAGAAGATAGGCGAAGGTCAGGAGGTTGAGGTTTCCATGCAGGATGCGATATTTAATACATTAAGACCTATCTACAACTTCTGGTACCTGATGGGCAAACAACCCCTGGAGAGAACAGGAAATAAAACAAAACTGATAGCGCCGTGGAATAGTTATAAAACCACGGATGGCTGGGTGGTCGTCGGCATCCTCATAAATCCCCTCTGGGAAAACCTGCTTAAGGGTATAGGGAGAGAGGATTGCCTGGGTGATCCAAGGTTTGCCGATCCGCTAACCCGTGGGGTAAACTGTGACGCTGTTGATGATATGATTGAAGAGTGGACATCTAAGAGAACCAAGATGGAAGCCATGATGCATCTTGTCAATGCCGATGTCCCGTGTGGGGCAGTGCTGGATCAAAAAGAATTAATGGAAAATCCCCACCTGATAGAGAGGGAGATGGCTTTAGAGGTAGAACATCCTACCAGAGGAAAGCATCTGATAATCGGCTGCCCTATCAAGTTATCGAAATCAAAGGTAAAGCTAGAACCGGCCCCTCTTCTTGGTCAGCATACCAGGGAGATATTAGGTTCCATGCTTAATCTGAGTGAGGATGACCTTGCCAAATTAAAAGAGGAGAAGGTAATTTTATAACCACATGGTGAAGCCGGCAGGATACAGTATCATCTATTTTAAGGTGGAGTAGGATTCTTTCTACTCCACCATTTTTTGCGTAATACTAAGTTGCAATCATAAGGAGAGCTTTGAAAAAGTATAAAAGGACTGATAGAGAAGGTTTGGAGGGTATAAAGGAGAATTATGATTAGAATAAGAATACATGGAAGAGGTGGACAGGGGGCCGTTACTTTCGCCCATATGTTATGTCTGTCAGCCACTGAAGAGGGTAAATTTGGGCAGTCTTCCCAGGGACAGAGTTGGGATAGAAGGGGAACCCCCATGGAAGGATACGCCAGGATAGGAAACAGACCCATATCAGAGAGGGGTTTTATCGTTGAGCCCGATTATGTGGTTGTATTAGATCCGACAATAGTAGGCGCAGTGAACCTGGAGGCAGGTATGAAGGATGATGGAAAGGTTATCGTCAATTCTCCTGTTAATCTCAAGTTCAAACGCCAATCTTTCTGCATCGATGCTACGTCTATCGCCCTTGACAAACTGAATGCCCCTATTACAAATACTGCAATGCTGGGAGCTTTTGCAGGAGCAACGGGTTTGGTATGCCTGGATTCTGTAGAAAGAGGCGTCAGGCAGATACTTGGTAAGAAATTTTCAGAAGAGGTTATTAGTAATAACATAGAAGCCGTTAGGGCTGCGTTTAATGAGGTAAAGTGATGGAAAGAGAGTATATAAGAGGAGGAGTTATCCACAACTCGGGGAATTCCGTGGTTTATAAGACCGGTGGTTGGAGAGTCTTTAAACCCATTATTGACCAATCCAGGTGTAACAGCTGTAAGCTGTGTTATTGGTATTGTCCTGACAGCTCTGTCGTATGGGAAAAGGATAATGTCGCCATAAACTACGAGTACTGCAAAGGCTGTGGCATTTGTGCCTATGAATGTCCATCAGATGCAATTGAAATGGAGAGAGAAAAACTATGAAGATGTATTTGTCAGGTTCTGAAAGTGTAGCCCATGGTGTAAGACTCTCAAGAACAGAGGTCATATCAGCTTACCCTATTACCCCTAATGTATTTGTTTTGCAGACATTATCGAATATGATAGACAATGGAGATCTGGATGCCGAGTCTGTGAATGCAGAATCAGAGATAGGTTCTATGAACATTTGTGCCGGGGCAACTGCTGCCGGGGTTAGGTCCTTTACATGCACATGTGCCCAGGGTTTAGCATATATGAAGGAGGTGCTATGGATGGCTTCGGGGATGGCATTGCCTGTAGTTGTAGCTGTTACCAGTCGTGCAATCGGTTCTCCTCAAACTTTTGCGTCGGACTTTTCTGACTCCCTCTCTGAAAGGGATGCAAGTTTTCTTCAGTTTTACTGTGAAAATGCCCAAGAGGCCCTTGATTCTACAATTATGGCATATAAGATAAGCGAGGATGAGAGAGTTCTCCTTCCCAGCTTTGTAGTGATAGAGGGGTTTCGTTTATCCCACACCTATGAACTGGTAGATGTTCCTGATCAAGAAACGGTAGACCGATTCCTGCCCAGGTATAACCCAAAACACGCCTTCATAGATCCAAGGTACCCTATAATGCAGGGTGGGCCGGCCCTTTCGGCCTCTCTCTTCGATAGCTTGAAGTACCAGCAGTATATGGCGCTTCAGAGGGCGAAGGGTATCATCAGAGAAACCTGCAGGGAGTTTGCCGATCTTTTTGGCAGAAACTACCATGGTTTGACCGAGTCCTATAAGATAGATGACGCAGAATTGGTGGTAGTGGTTATGGGCTCTGTAACAGGCGTAGTAAGAGAGATGGTGGATGAGTACAGAGAGAAGGGGCAAAAGATAGGGATGTTGAAGCTAAGATGTTTCAGACCATTCCCAAAAGAGGAAATAATGGAGGGTCTCAAGGGTGTTAAAAAGGTTCTGGTTTTGGATAGAGCTACTTCCCCTGGCTCTGACGGCATAACGTACATGGAAATCAAGGCAGCCCTGCAGCGTTCCCAGGCTATTGTATCGAACTGCATTATAGGGAGCCAGGATATACTTCAAAGGGATATTGCAGCTATTCTGGATACCACTTTAAATAGAGATGATGAATTCGTTGAATGGTATAATCAGGAATTTAAAGAAGAGGTGCTCCAGATTATCGGGTATGATAACTATGAGAAACTTAGAAGGTCTGAGGCAGTTGACAGACAGATCAAGGAAGGCGAGGATATACAGGCGCTGGGAAATCCTTTCTGCCCGGGGTGTGGTAGTTTAATCTGCGTTAAATTGGCTTTGAGCGTATTTGACAAAAATACCTTTGTTACGGCTAACTGCGGCTGTATGGGGGTAATACCCGCAGCCTTCCCCCAAACGTGTCTCAAGGTCCCTTCAGCCTTCTTCAGCTTCAGCAGCGCCGGAGCAGCAGCAAGCGGGGTAGAGGTGGCATTGAAGAGAAAGGGGATGGATACGGATGTCTTCCTCTATGGAGGGGATGGGGGTATCCTCGACATAGGTCTGCAGACCTTGTCCGGGGCATTAGAGAGGGGTCATGACATAACTTATCTACTCTATGACAACGAGGCATATATGAACACAGGCGTCCAAAGGAGCAGCGCTACCCCTTATCTGGCACGCACAAAAACAACACCATCAGGAAAAAAATCTCGCAAGAAGGATATAATGAAGATAGTGGAAGCCCACGAAAATGTATATACTGCTACAGCCTCTCCGGCATATCCCCAGGATTTCCTGCGTAAAGTCAAAAAGGCAAGAGAACATCAAGGACCATCCTTTGTATACGTTATTGGGCCCTGTCCCACAGGGTGGGAGTATGATGCCTCTCTGACTATAGAGATTGCCCGTCTTGCCGTTGAGACCGGCTCACTTGTGCTCTATGAATATGAAAACGGAAAGAGAACTATAAACAGATTGCCAAAAAAGAGAAAACCCATCGAGGAATATCTTTCGAAACAGGGAAGGTTTTCACACCTTACGTCGGAACAGGTAGCAGAGATACAGAATGATGTGGATAAGAGGTTCAATGAGCTGGTCAGTCAGTCTAAGATCAAAGGAAGGTAAATATTTGACATCTACCATTAAAAGACCAGATCCAGAAACTGTTTCAATATCCCGGCAGTAGCCCCCCAAATAACATGGTTGTTGTAGTGGTAGAAATAAACCGGGCAAGGCTTACCTTCACGAATCATAAGTTCTTCCCTGTGTATTTTTTTATCTAACAAAGCCTGTATTGGCACCTCTATGAGTTCATTTGTTTCATTGGCATTTATATTGAATTTATATGGATACGGTATAAAACCCACAAATGGGGAGATAACAAACCTTGTTGTAGTCACCACATCATCCAATTCTCCCAGTATTTCCACATCCTCGCTCTTGATGCCTACTTCCTCATAAGACTCTCTAAGGGCAGTAGCCATTAGCGTTTCATCTCCTTCATCATGAGATCCTCCCGGGAAAGAAATCTGCCCCTTATGATGTTCCACATCTTCCGTTCTCTTTGTAAACAAGATGTGGCACTTCTCGTCTTTGTAAAAGAGGGGTAAAAGAACCCCTGAAGGCTTTAAACTATCATCAACGATAGTCTTTTTTGTTCTTTGAGAGAGGATTTTTCTAACCATGTCCTTCATTTTATCAACCGATTTGTCATTATCAGAAATATCCATAAGATAAATGTTTATGGGGAGGAAGAATGTGATAGTAAATAGTCATATATCTTTTCCCCTGCCTCCAATCCCAGATCAATAAATTCTGGTCCGTACTTTTTCCCGGTATCAGTTCTGAAAGTGTCTTTTATTTTTATGATCCCTTTCAAACCCCTGGGGAAGTGCTCAACTATCAGCTCAATAGGGGTCCCGCGGAAATCTGCCATGTACCAAAGGGTTTCCGTAAAGTTGTCTATCCCCCATCTAAACTTATCGGCATCGTAAAGAGAATCACTGATAATCTGTCCTATAGGTGTCGAGATCTTTTTCGGTTCAACAAATGCCTCATGATTTGAGATAGCCTGAACTATAATCTCCTTTTCTCTCTCTCTTAATGAAAAATCCCTGAGTTTGATTCTTGCCTCTTTAGCACTGGCACTGGCGTGATTGGGTTCCTTCCTCTTAATGTCGTGCAGTAAACCCGACAGTTGGGCAATGACAATTGCTTCTTTGATCCGATCTGATCCCAAAGACTGCCCTTCTCCTTCAATAAAGACAAGGGCACCAATATCAATCGTTACCTTCTCGGCATGTTCCATGCCATGTCCCAGATTGTCTGCTAATTGTTTGAACACCATGTCACGGCACTTTAATACCTCTGCATTACTATTATAGATATCCCTTGACATTAAAAGAAGCCTTTCGTGTTCTATATAGAAACCGGGGCGCTTCGAACTTGAGGCTATTCTTTTTGACTCCTTCATCATCCTCTTATATATCTCTTTCACTACTAGCCCCTGTGCTGAGTTCTAACAATCATGTTACCCTTTTTTTTAAATCCTTTCAGCGGACAACCGACAACCATCAACGGACACCACTTCATCTTCCAGTATGTCCAAACCCTCCAGAGTCTCTCTCTGTCGTATCAAGTTCCTGAGTAAGCTCGAGAGAGGCACGGTAAACCCTATTTATCACCATTTGAGCTATTCGGTCCCCTCTTTTTATGGCAAAGGGTTCACTGCCAAAGTTTATAAGCAGAACTCCTATCTCTCCTCGATAATCTGCATCTATAGTGCCGGGGGAATTTACCAGACTTATCCCATTCTTGAAAGCTATTCCACTGCGGGGGCGGATCTGCGCTTCAAAGCCTTTGGGGATTGCAATAGCAACACCTGTAGGTATTAGTTTTCTTTCTCCTGGTTTTATAAAAACATCCTTGTCAACTGCGGCATAAAGGTCCATACCGGCTGAGTGCTCGGTCATGTATCGGGGCAAAGGTACATCGCCATCCGTATCTTCTCTTACCCTTTTTATCTGAACCTTAACCTCTTCCATCTCCTTTAGGAACTCCTAAATTCCTGAACTAAACCTAACCCTGCCGCCTAACTGAATAAACTAGAATAAAAATACCCAATTAAAAATCAGGTGTCAAGGCATTTCTAGGCTGGGCTAAATTTGCTTGACATGGGTTATTAAGATGTATATAAATTCGAGGTAGTTGTAAGGCATGAATCCGCCAGAGGCGGAGAGAATTCAAAACTCTCACTGGAGGATATTGGAAGGATACCAGATGAAAGATATGATTGTTCAAGGTTTTTTGGACAGTGCTGATTTAAAGGTAAGATTTGCTAAGGAAAATGTTGACAGGATAATCTCTGTAGTCGAAGCGATTACCAATTCTATTAAACAGGGTAATAAGATCATCCTCTTTGGTAATGGCGGAAGCGCTGCCGACGCTCAGCATATTGCTGCCGAGTTTGTAAATCGCTTTTTAATAGAGAGGCCCCCCCTCCCGGCTCTGGCTTTAACTACGGACACTTCTATAATTACAAGTATAGGTAATGACTCAGATTTCTCTGATATTTTTTATAAACAGATAAGAGCTTTGGGCACAAAGGGAGATATAGCTATTGGACTTAGTACAAGCGGCAACTCGCTGAATGTTATCAAAGCCCTACAGGCTGCAAAGGAAATGGGTTTGAAGACAGTTGGGATAACCGGCAAAAACGGGGGGGAGGTTGCAAAAATAGTAGATTATTCCTTAAACGTTGCTTCAGACAGCACTCCCCGCATTCAAGAGGTACATATTACCATTGGTCATATTATCTGCGAGATGGTTGACTATCTACTATTTCCAACCAGAAATGCATAGTGTTATTAAAACATTGGTGGTAACCGGCTATGATATTGCCGGCTACTCAAATGACCTGGAAAATAGCGACGTGGAACGTCTTCTCCAAAAACCCTTTAATTGCTCTGTTCAGGGGTATTGGGTAAACCAATGTCCAGGTTCGTTATATTAATCATTATGGGTCCCAGAGGGGTATCGTCAAATAGGGTACGGTCCACCTCTTTATCAGATGCCTTTGATTCAAATCTCAACTCAAAGGAATTCTCATCGCTCTTGTGCCCCGCCTTGTCAACTATATAAAGAGACAATTCAATATGAATACCCCATAAATCCTGATGAGAGGTATAAGTAGGTAAGTACAAATAACCGGAGAGCTTCTTCCTTTGCTCCGGTTTAATCTTAACCAAATCAAAAGGATACGGATGCCTGCCGTCCTGAAGTGTAGAGCAGACGAATCTATCCATATCACCATCTGCATCGGAAGCGTTAACATAAATCTTCCAGGTGTCTCCAGACACAATTCTGTCCTTAGCAAAAGTAGCAGTGATAACTGGGGGGTTAGAATCATATCTGGCCTCTCGATCCTCGAGTGTCGCACAACCAAGGGTGAAGGTAACAAAAACTATTACAAATAGCCACACCATTTTTACCCTTCTAAAAATATCCATATTGATTTCCTCCTCTACCAGATAGCTGATACCCATTTCTGCCTTGCCTGTTGAATAGCCCTTTTTGCCTCTTTGGATAGTAAAATTTTGTCCTCTATGCTCATCCAGATCCAGACATGGGTATCGAGCAGCAGATCATTCACTTTAAAGTCTACCATTCATCTTCGACCACAGGAGATACGATATCACCCATAAAATTATGGTCAAATTGTTATAGTCATTTTATCCTTAAAGACTGCTCCTGTACTGGCTGACGTTACCAGTTTCGAATATCTATAAACATAGCCTTCTTTTATTTTAGGTTCTGGTGCTTTCCAACCTCTTTTCCGTCTTTCAATCTCTTCATCACTTACTTTCAGAGTAAGTCTTTTGTTTGGTATGTCTATCTCTATTACATCTCCGTTTTCTACAAAGGCTATAAGCCCCCCTTCCGCAGCTTCAGGGGATATATGGCCAATAGCAGATCCCCTTGTTCCTCCGCTAAATCTGCCGTCTGTTATAAGTGCCACATCTTTATCCAACCCCATTCCTGCTATAGCAGATGTGGGTGTAAGCATCTCTCTCATTCCCGGCCCCCCCTTGGGCCCTTCGTATCTTATCACCACTACATCGCCGGGTTTTATTCTTTTACCTAAGATGGATTCTACTGCCTCTTCTTCTGAGTCAAACACCCTGGCTTTACCCTGGCTTTTCAACATTTCCGGCGCAACAGCGGACTGCTTAACCACCGCACCATCCGGTGCCAGGTTGCCTTTCAGGATAGCGATACCTCCCTCTTTATGATACGGATTTTCTACAGGTCTGATAACGTTTTTGTCTGTTACTTCCACACCTTTTAGGTTTTCTCTCAGGTTTTTGCCGGTAACGGTTATAGCATCCTGGTCTATCAAGCCCAGTTTAGCAAGTTCTGCCATAACGGCTGGCACTCCACCTGCCTCATTTAGATCCTGCAAACGATGAGGGCCTGCAGGACTCAGACTACACAAATGGGGAGTTTTGTTGCTTATTTCGTTGAATACATCCAACTCTAAGTTTAGCTTGGCCTCATGGGCGAGGGCAGGGACATGTAAAACAGTATTAGTGGAACAGCCCAAAGCCATATCTACTGCAATAGCGTTCCTGAAGGCTGACATATTGGCTATGTTCCTTGGCCGTATATTTTTTTCGAGGAGTTCCATTATCTTTTTACCGGCAAGCTTTGCAAGCCTCCGCCTGGCTGCATAAACTGCTGGAATAGTACCATTTCCCGGAAGTCCCAGTCCTAGTGCTTCCGTTAAACAGTTCATGGAGTTGGCAGTAAACATCCCCGCACATGAACCGCAGCCCGGACATGCTATATCCTCCAGTTCTTTTAGCTCATTTTCAGTCATTTTACCTGATTTAACCGCCCCAACCCCTTCGAAGACTGTAATAAGATCAATATCTTCCCCCCTCCTCTTTCCTGTAAGCATTGGACCACCACTGATTACGATGGCTGGAATATTCAGCCTCAATGCAGCCATTAACATCCCCGGCACAATCTTATCACAGTTGGGTATCAGGACCAATGCGTCAAAGGGATGGGCACAGGCCATAATCTCTATAGAGTCTGCAATAAGTTCTCTGCTGGCAAGGGAGTATTTCATGCCCTGATGGTTCATGGCTATACCATCGCACACACCGATAGTAGAGAACTCCACCGGGGTTCCTCCAGCCGATCTGATGCCTGCCTTCACCGATTCGGCAATATCTCTGAGATGTATGTGTCCAGGGATAATCTCGCTTTGAGAGTTTACGACTCCAATAATAGGACGTGTGATTTCTTCGTCAGTATAACCCATAGCCTTAAAAAGAGAACGATGGGGGGCTTTTTCTAATCCTTTCTTCATTAAGTCGCTTCGCATTGCAGTCTTCCTCCTGTTCTATTCTTTCTTTGTGCCTCTGTGCCTTCGCTCCTCTGTGTCTACCTGAATATACTAACGAACTATACTGCCGGTTGTCAACATCTTTTGTAACTATTCAGGTAGGCACAAAGGCACAGAGCACCAAAGGCACAAAGTAGGAAAAAACAACGAAACGACCCTGCTCTGCTTTGTGCCTATGTGCCTTTGCCCCTTTGTGCCTGAGTAGTTACCATCTTTTAACCAAATGGGGAACAGAGTAAAGATAGTTGCTGAACCAGCCACATGCTACTGCCTTGTTAAATAATCGTTGACTAAATTTTAAATATTTAATAGAATTACAACATATCTGGAACTAGAATACTCATATAGTGAGCGGGCATAGCTCAGCTGGTAGAGTACAAGCTTCCCAAGCTTGGTGTCGCGGGTTCGAATCCCGTTGCCCGCTCCACTTTTAATCAAAGAGGAAACCTAATAAGCTATGGGTTCATTCCTTAAATCAAACATTTTTTTCTTGCAACTTATGGAATTTTGTGTTATTTTTTAAATGTCAATTTATTAAAGTTCACTAAAAGTGGGCTTAAAGCCCACTTTTTTATTATAAAAGGGGTTTTAGTGTGACTTCAACCCCCAAATGAGCAACAATGTCTGCTGATATTCTGGAATCTGTAAGAGAGATAATAGAGCCGATTGTTATAGCTGAGGGCATGGAACTTGTGCACATTGAGTACAGGAGAGAAAGAAGGGGGTGGGTTTTAAGGCTTTATATCGATAAAGAGGGAGGAGTAACAATAGATGATTGTTCTAACATTAGCGGACAGACAAGTCATCTGGTAGATATAGACGATCTGATTCCACATTCCTATTTGTTGGAGGTTTCTTCTCCCGGGCTCGGCAGACCATTGAAAAGAAAAGAGGATTTTATAAAACATAAAGACAGACTGGTTAGGTTTAAAGTAGACGATCCAATAGGTAGATGGAAGAATTTTAAAGGTAAGCTTTTGGATTATAAAGATGAGGTGGTAAAAATTAAGGTTGGAGATGAAATTATCAATTTGCCTTTCAATAAGATATCGGAAGCCAATTTAGTATACAAGTTCTAATCTATTGTAACTATTCAGTCTCAGATTCACACAGATGAACACAGATACAACAGCAAGCTTAAGCTTGCTGTTAAACACAAAGAAATAACAGATATTATTCGCAGTTCGTACCCTTGACACTGTACATGAAGCTCAATTAATCAATTACTTGAAGGCAACAAATATTGAAGTTGGCTTATTATTGAATTTTGGCAGAAAACCGGAATTCAAAAGATTTG
>QZJR01000108.1 GCA_003599365.1 Deltaproteobacteria bacterium
TACCAATACCGCATTATTACCCAAACGCGTTGAAAAGTCATTCCAAATATTGTACTGATTAAATCGTCCTTCCCACGATACTTCATAGACTGGATACTTTTGACTCTCGGTGTAAAATGCCAACTCCCCCACAACCTGATGGCGATGACCCAATATAAAGGCGGGGATTTCTTTCGGCATTTCATGAAGGACTTTGTTTACCTCTAATCCCATCTCTCGCCATCCACGGAGCGCACTGGTCGGGTCATCCTTCAGGGGAATCGGTAAGAGAGGATATATAGCCTGTACATGAGCAACAGCAGTTAGCAGAAGACTGGAGGAGAATACTATTATCAGCCATGCAACATGGAGTTTCCTTTTCTTTCCTCTGGAAAGTGATAAAAGAGACAGACCTGTCATAGCTATAAGACCCGAGAAATAAGCCATCCCAGGCCAATTCCCTTCAACCTTTGTACGAAGACTAATCATCGCGAAGAACAGAAACACAGGGGCAGATGCACAGAACAGCAACAGGAGATTGGCATTCTGCCTTTTCAGACCTAAATAGAGGCTCTTTGCCATTGTATACAACCATGCAATAAAGACGAAAGGGGAGATAATCCCCATTTGTCCTCCAATATAATCCAGGAAGTATTTCATTCCCGGGTTTTCCTTCTTTGAAAAACCATGTGTAAATTGAAAATTAAAGGATATCCAATCATGCTTAAAATTCCATATAATAACCGGGCTAAAGACAACCAATCCAATAATCAATGCCAAGTATGGTTCTCTCCTCATCAACCACTTTCTATTGTCTTTTGACAATAGTAAAAATAGAAGTATAGAAGGGACAAAGAGAAGCATCGTATATTTGCTTAAGAGCCCAAAGCCTAAAGCTAAACCAACAAGATACCACCAAAATTCCTTACCGGTGGATATCGCCTTATATACGAAGTACAGGCCTAATACCCAAAAGAACCCCTGTGGGGTATCTGGGGTAATTATTACTGCTCCTATTGCATGTCCCGGCACAATATTTACCAGAAATGCTGATAGTAAACCTACTCTTTCATCTCCAAAAATGTCTTTGCCCAATCTGTATGCTATAATGGTCATAAGAAAAATCAGCACAACACAGCTAACCCTTGTAAAAAATTCACTATTACGGCCGAGCAGGGTAAAAAGAGAGATAAAATAAGCTACCATAGGAGGATGGTCGTAATAACTGAGACCCAGATTACGGGACCAGTCCCAATAATAAGCCTCGTCCGGGGATAAGTCTAATAATCCTATAAATACAAGTCTAAGCAGTGTTACACTAAAGAGAAAGATAAGGAAGTAAGTTTTGTATCTGTTTATATTTTCCATACTACTAGCACCTAAATCGAAGCACAAACATCTTCAATAGACTTTCCCTCATTATTCTAAAATTAAAGGTAGACTCCCCACTCATTCTTTCTTCAAAAACAATTGGGACTTCCTTAATTTTGAACCCTTTTTTATATGCTTTGTATAAAACTTCCTGGACGATAGAGGGTCCAGAGGAGATCATACTATTGAGGTCTATAGCATCCAAAACATCTCTCCGAAAAACCCTAAATCCAGAGGTGCAGTCTTTTATCCTCAAGTTTAGAATGATTCTTATATATATATTTGCCAGCTGGGTTACCCATGTCCTCATAATATTTCTCCCAAATTCCCCTCCCCCTTCCAAAAGCCTGGAACCAATAACTACATCACAGGTATCCATCTCCTTTAGCATAAGAGGGATATAAACCGGCTTATGGGAAAAATCACCATCCATTTCAATGACATAATCGGCTCCCTCCTTCAGTGCATACTGAAACCCCTCTATGCCTGCCGTTCCTCTACCCCTTATGCCAACCCTATGAATAACATGAACCCTTGGATTTGTTTTTCTCATCCGATCCAGAATCTTGCCTGTTCCATCGGGAGAATCGTCATCCACCACAACCACGGAAATATCACTGGATATAGCCAGTATCTCTTGAATCAGTCTCTCTATATTTCCAGCCTCATTATATGTGGGAATCATTGCCATAATCTTCATCGCAGTTATCCTGAAAGCTTTGAAAAATTACCCCTTTTCGCTTCAGCATCCATTTTTTGACCCATCTATGATCGTAAATCGTAAGTCGCGAGTCGTAAATAAAAAGTATAACACCCATTCACGATTTACGACTTCCGGTTTTTGACGATGTTTGCTCTCAGGGGTACTTCTTCAAAGCTCCCTCTTTTTCTTTCCTGTCGGAAAATATCTGTAGCCAAAATAGCAGACCACGAAAGATGCCAAAACACCTATCACTCCCCCAACAACTACGTCTGAAGGATAATGGACTCCTACATAGATTCGCGATATACCCGTTATAAAAGCAACTACAAATAGAAACGTTACATATTTTCTATAGGTATAAGCAAGAAACATGGCCGTTCCAAAGGCTGTCTGAGTGTCACCAGAGGGGAAAGAACTGTGTCTCAATGGTTCCAGTACTATGTTTATGTGGACTCTATTTGCCAATATTAAATCAGCCATATCCTCCAAAGGACGGGACCTTGCCACTAACTCCTTTAAAACATGAACGAATATTCCCCCTGCTAGCACAGCAATAATACCAATCGAAAAATTACGCCTAAAATTCTCCCTGTCAAAGATATAGAGTCCCAAACCTATGAGACCAGCCAACACATACCCTGAACCAAACCATGAAAATATGATCATTATCACATCAAAGAGCGGGCTTGAAAGTCCATTGTTTATAGCAAGGAATATAGATTTATCTAAAGCGACAATAACCTCTAACACCTTTTTATCACTCCCGTGGTTTATGGGTTAGATTATAATTATAACACCGATAGATATAAAAAGTCCTTACATGTTCTCCATTTCTATAGATTTTGAGGGGCGGCTCAGCCTCTATAGAGGAAAACATACCCTTATATACCTCACGAGGGTCTTTGTTATATCGATTATCTGCCAAAAAGATTGCATCCCCCCCTAAAAAATCATCCGGGCCAGGCCAGAAGTCATATTGGTCAACATAGTCATTTAAACAGTATATCCTTAATCTAGCTCCGGTATAAAATGCAATATGACCGGCCAGAACAGGGCGATGGGTAAAAACAAATGTTTTATTGTGCCGGGACATCTCGCTATATATCTCTAAAATCCTTTCTCCAGCCTTGGGCCATCCATATAGTTCATTGGTTCCATCTACTTCTGCAGGAAGGGGTATAATTTTAAAAAGGGCCTGGGCAGGCATAAGAGCGGAGAATAGAACCGCAGTTGCTAAAACGAGATAAGTCGCCGCAAACAGCAGTATTCTGCTACTGCCGGTCTTTCTCTTAAATGATTCCAATGTTAACTGAGCCAGGATAATAAATGCGGTAACAAACCCGAGAGTTGGCCAATGAGGCAATACTTTCTTGAAAAAGCTCAAACCGGCAAAAAAAAGCAGAATGACAATCGAAAAAGAAAAAAGAAAAAGAAAACGATCATCTTGTTTTACAATTCCTCGATACCCACCAATAGCAATGGCATAAAGGGATGCAAAAAACAGGGAAGGAGAGATATAACCCATCTGTCCTGCCAAACCGGCAACAAACCATTTCGGAGAAAATTCAAAGGTGCCTCCATAACCACGGGAAAGTTGAAATCCAAAGGATGCCCATCCATTTTTAATATTCCATATTATGACAGGGCTAAATATTAACAGGGCAATAAATAATGATATGTAGGGTTCCTTACGGGTAAGCCAAAACCTATTCTTTTTAGACAATAGGAGGAAAAGGAAAACAGAAGGAAATAAAAAAAAGGCGTTGTATTTACTTAAGAGTCCTAGCCCTACCATGACACCTGCCAGATACCAAAAAGACGCCCCCCCCCCTTTCATAATTCTGTAAAGGAGATACAGGGTTATAACCCAACTCAACCCCAGAGGAGTATCCGGCAGTATAAGTATTGCTTCTAATACAGTAAATACCGGTGTTAAATTCAACAAAAGGGCTGAAAAAAAAGCTACTCTATTATCGTTGAAAATCTCTTTTGCAAGAAGGAAGACAAATATTGATGCAAAGAAAAAAAATATCACAGACCCAATTCTGACTGAGAATTCATTTATCCCTCCAATCTTTGTAAATAGGGCTATCAGGTAAGCAACCATAGGAGGATGGTCAAAGTACGAAAGGCCTAAATACTGAGACCATGCAAAATAATGTGCCTCATCGTCTCCCAGTCCAATCTTTCCTATGACACTTAGTCTAAGTAGAGTCGCAACTATCAGCAGGATAAAGAATAACTTTTTATATCTTTCCATTGTCCTTAAGCAGATCTAATACTGCATGGTAAACCTCATCCACACTTATTGTATTCATGCAGTTAACCTCTTTATTGCATTCCCTTTTGTAACAGGGGCCACATTCCAATTCCGAAACTATCTTTCTACCTCTACCGTAGAGTTCAATCTCTTGTGCACAGGTAGGACCAAAGATAGCAACTACCAGTTTTCCAAGTGCTATAGCTATGTGCATGGCAATGCTATCACCGCTTACCACCAGATCGCAGAGGTTTATCAGGGAGGAGAATTGCTGCAGGGAGTTATCACAACCAGCATCATAAACAAGATTCCCGACCCTTGAGTATATCTCCCTGTTCCGTTTTACTTCATTAGGGCCACCCAGAAGAATCATCTTCCCATTTATCTCTGAACTTATAGTTTTAATCAATTCGACAAAGCCATCAACCGTCCACGCCTTATTTGCGAAGATATCTCCTGCGCCGGTATTCAATCCAATAATTAAAGCCTCTTCGCTTATCCCATGCTTTAGCAAGAACGACTTGGCATAACTTACATCTTCATCAGGGATGGTTAGGGTGTATTCATCCTGCCGGTATTCTAATCTTGATGACTCATATATCAACTCAGGATAAGTTTTAGCGTTAATCACAAATTTTAATGGGTCGGACAGACCTAACTTAAACATGTATACACTTTCTTCATTTAAAGGAAAGACCCTACCTTCGGGGCTCATCCCAAACCCTAATTTTTCTTTTGCCTTGACCTTTATAGCCAAAGCAGTTGCTCGCGGTTCCTTGTCAAGACACAAAAGCAAATCAAATTCTTCTACTTCCACTTGGAGGATAGATTCGGCATTAAAAACCAACAGTCTATCTATCAATGGATTCTCTTTAAGCAGACCATATGCGTTTTCGTCGGTTAACCATGTAATATGGCTTTTAGGATACTTCCTCTTAAATCCTCTTAAAATCGGGGTAGTCCTTAACACATCTCCCATGGCAGCCAATTTTATTATCAATATCCGCCTACCCATTGGTGCATATTTATCACATTCTTCGCAGAGCAACTTGTATCTGCATGGTTTTTCACCTACAAAGTGCTTGCAATCAAGCCTTAGTTTCATCTTTTTTTTCATCCCATTCCTTCCCCCCTTCCCTCTTTTCAGAAAAGGGGAGACTAAACTAAATTCCCCCTTTTAAAGGGGGATATAGGAAAACCTTTCTACTTCCGGCGGACTCGAATCTCTTTCACCAACTAAATAGGGGAAGAACCATAATAATAAATAAGACTAGTTAAAAGTGTCTTCTGCTATGATTCTACTTTCCATTTTAGGTTTTTAATCCAATTTTCCGTAAAATACGTTCTGTCCACACTATAAAATTAATGGGCAAATCATTGGCTGTTTTGTATAACATGTATACTCCCAATATAACAATGAAAATATTTGGTGCCCATAATGCGATGGGGAGAGGAATCTCACCATTCTTGGCTAATATCTGTCCAAATGTAAGGAAAACATAGTAGGTCAGTATTACTCCCAAACTAAGTATAAATCCCCAAAATTTACTGGATGGTCTGGATTGTATACCTAATGGAATTGCAATTAAACCAAATACTAAACAGGCAAAAGGGAGAGAGAACTTTTCATATAGTACCTGCAAGGGATGGTAAAAACTTTTTTTTCCTTTTCTTAACTCCTCGATTTTTCTTTGCAGTTCAGCAATTGACATTTCACTGTATTCCTTGGTAAAGCTCCCTTGCTCTTTTATAATCGTTCCCAAGTCCAGATTTATATCGTAAGTACTAAAACCGATCTCTTGATATGTATTCAAATCCTTACTGGCTCTATGAATCTTCCCATCAATCAATCTAAGTGTAATAATGAGAGATTTTGGATCAGAGATTAGATAGCCCTCTCTGGCAACAATAGTATTGGGTTCTCCGGTTTCTCCTTTTTCAGAAACCAAAATTCCTTTTAGTCTTTCACCCCTGACAGCTATTTCATTCACATAAAGAACCAACCCCTTAAAGTCACTATTGAATGTCCTCTCTTTTATACCAATGTTTACCTTGTTTCTGGCGATATTGAAGATCAACTCCCTGGTAGAGCTATTCCCCCAGGGAAGGGCATAAACTGCCACAAAGGAAGTCAAGAGTGAACAAACCAGAGAGAAAATCATTATCGGAGTAACCAGTTGGTATAGGCTTATCCCAGATACCTTGATCGCAGTAATCTCATTATCTCCGGAAAGTCTTCCAAGGGCAGCTAAAACCGCCATTAATAGAGCCATGGGAAAGGTAAACACAAGAAAGGAGGGCATGGCATAGAGGATTAGCTTTAAAATGTCAATAAGTTTTACTCCTTTATTTACCACCAATTCGGTTAATCGTAAGATACTATTCATTAAAAAAATGAAGGTAAATATCAAAAGCCCAACAAAAAAAGGCCCCATAATCTCTTTGATTAGATAGAAACTTATAGTCTTTTTCATCGAATATAACTGTATTTTCATGGTAATTACTCTGCAATTCAGATCATGGATTTCAGCCTAGTGTCTGGCATCCATGATCTGATGCTTGAATCATGGGCTCAATTCCCATCATTCCTGTGGCTATTCTGGCAGCCTTAAAAGAAGCTCCGGGGGCACCAAGTTTTTCTTTAACACAGGTTAATTCATCTTTGATCTTGGAATACAACTCACTGTCTCCGAGGATTTTAAGGACTTCACCTGCTATTCGCTCCGGAGTAACATCATACTGGATTAATTCAGATACAACTCTCCTCTGTGCCACCAGGTTTACCAGTCCAATATTCTCAACCTTTATCATCAACTTAGCAACCAAATACGTCAAAGGAGAAACTTTGTACAGGATAACCATGGGAGAATTAATTATGGCCGCTTCCAGAGTAGCCGTTCCGGAAGCCACTATTACTACTCTGGATATATTTATAGCGTCATAATTGTTATCCGTAATAACATTGATCCTCACGTTGTTACAGGTGTTGCCGATGATTTTTTCTATTTGGATTTTATTTATAGTAGAGGCAACCGGCAATACGAACTGCAGGTTTCCCAGTCTCTTGTTTAATATCTCAGCGGCTTTTAACATCTTAGGCAGAAGGAGTTTAACCTCGCTCTTTCTGCTTCCAGGCAACAAGCCTATGGTTATCCTATCCTCGTCAAGGTTAAATCTTTCTAAGGCTGTCTCTCTGGAAAACTTCGGTTTTGCAATATCAATCAAAGGATGTCCCACAAATTCAACATCAATCCTTTCTTTTTCATAAAAAGAGGCTTCGAAAGGGAGAATTACTAACAGTTTATCCACCAGTCTGGCTATTTTTTTTATTCTCCTCCTTCTCCATGCCCATACCTGTGGACTAATATAGTATAGAACCGGAATACCTCTTTTTTTGGCAAATTTCGCCAGGTGAAGATTAAAATCCGGGTAATCAATCAAGATAACCAGGTCTGGATGGTTTACCTTCAGTGATTTTTTCAACTCTCTAAATGCTTTTATAATCGTCTTTAATTTGGAGAAGACCTCCATAACCCCAACTACCGCCATATCGGAGGAATCAAATAGAACACTAACGCCTGCCTCCTTTATCCTCTGCCCCCCGATACCATAGAAATGTACATTGGGATTAAATTCCTTTATAGCCTTAATTAAATTAGAGCCGTGAAGGTCCGCAGAAGCCTCTCCTGCTACTACCAAAATTCTCTTTGAAGGCTTATCCATTTTATTGCCCAAAAGGGTTCCAGGAGTCGAGGGGCCCCTTGATTCCTTCAACCCTCAAACCATCGGTTTTAGCCGATGGTAGTTGACATTGCATCTTTAATTGTTTTACAGACTCTCTGTATCTCCTCCTCTGTCAACTCGGGATACACAGGCAGCGATAATACCTCAAGAGACGCCGATTCACTGTTCTTCAGATCACCTGTATTGAAGCCTAAACGCTTAAACACTGGTTGTTGATGAAGTGGGAGAGGATAGTAAACAGCCGAAGCAATGCCTTCGTCCCCAAGACATCTGGACACTCTATCCCTGTCTTTAATCCTAATCGTATATTGGTGATATACGTGTTTAACGTGCTCATCCTCATAGGGTGTAATTAGGTCTACTCCCCTAAGGCAATCATTATAGAGGCTAGCGCTCTTTCGACGCAATTCGTTGAATTTATCTATCTTTCTTAACTTCACCCTTAGAATTGCTGCTTGGATCTCATCAAGCCTGCTGTTGAAACCCATCTCAATATAATAGTACTTCACCTTACTTCCATGGTTTCGCAGGATCCTAATCTTATCTGCCAGGTCTTCACTATCGGTAATAATCATACCTCCATCGCCGTAACAACCCAGGTTCTTGCTGGGAAAGAAGCTGAGGCATCCAATCTCGCCAAAAGTCCCCACTTTTCTCCCTTTGTATTCAGACCCAAATGCCTGGGCACAATCCTCTATAAGCAGAAGATTGTACTTACTGCATATGCTTACAATATGTTCAATATCAACAGATTGTCCATAAAGATGGACGGGTAGAATCGCCCTTATCTGATTTCCATTTTCCTTATTTATTAATATCCCCTCTTTCTTATTAAACGATGTTTTTGTCTCGATAAATTCTTCAATCTTTTCCGGGGCAATATTATATGTCCTGGGATCTATATCCACAAATATGGGGGCTGCCCCTACAGAAACAATGGTTTCTACAGTAGAAACAAAGGTAAAAGGGGTGGTAATTACATCCTGTCCTTTTCTTACCCCACAGGCAAGAAGGGCCATGTGTAATGCATCAGTGCCTGAGGCAAGACCAACGGCGTATTTTGCCCCTAAGAAAGACGCAATTTCTTTCTCCAGTTTCTCTACTGACGGACCTAAAATGAAGTTCCCATCCTCCAATACTTCTTTAATAGCCCTATCAATTTCATCCTTCATTATTTCATACTGAACTTTGAGATTAACCATAGGAATCATCATAAATTCTCCTTAACCGGTCAATTTGTTCTAGAATCCGTAGGGCTACAGAAAGTGCCCTTTTAGCATCGGTCCCGGATACTAAAGGTGGTTTCCTGGTGTTAACCGAATCGATAAAAGACTTAATCTCTTCTTCCAGAGAGTCCCTTGCGTTTATTTCCACATTGCTAGCCACAATTTTAGGCAAACCACCATTTTCTTCTCCATTTTCAATCTTATTATAGACATCAACCTCTCTTGAGAGAAAATCTATGGAGATATAGGCATCCGGTTGAAATATGCGGATCTTTCTCATAGTCTTTTCTGAAACCCGGCTGGCAGTAATATTGGCTACACAACCATTGACAAAAGTTATCCTGGCATTGGCTATGTCTATTTTAGGAGAAATCACAGGGACACCCACAGCATCAATAGTATCTATATCAGAATTAACAATACTCAATATGATATCAAGATCATGGATCATCAGATCCAGAACCACATCTACATCGGTAGCTCTTTCAGTAAAGAAACTCAATCTATGGGATTCAATGAACATAGGATTATTCAAAACATCTTGTATAGCAACAATAGCTGAGTTATATCTTTCTAAATGTCCAACCTGAAATATCAGATTTTTCTTCTCAGCCATCTCTATTAAAGTGTCTGCTTCTGCAACAGTTGTGGCAATAGGTTTTTCAAGCAAAATATCTATACCATTACTAAAAAAATCCCCGGCAACTCTGTAATGTAATTTGGTCGGAACAGCAATGCTCACTGCCTGTACTTCATCGAAAAGATCAGAGTAGTCAAAAAAAGCCCTTGTATTAAAACGATCGGCAATCTCTAATGCCCGTGCATGATTAATGTCAACTACCCCAACTAAATTAACCCCTGATAGTTTTGAATACTTTTCCGCATGATATTGGCCTAGATACCCTACCCCTACTACGCCAACTCTTATCTTTTTCATTTTTACCCCAGTATTTTAGGTTAGATTGCTACAATTGAAATGCCTTCCTCGTCAGCAAACCTAACCATTTCCTCCTTCTCCATGATAATTGTGTTGCCGGCTTCTATAGCCAGCACTGAACCTCTTACCTCCTTTAGAGAATGGATTGTTTCCATTCCAACTACCGGGATGTCAAAACGCATATCCTGATGAGGCTTGCTTACTTTTACAACTACTACCTGTCCATTTCCTAACCTCCCTCCCCGCTTGATAGTCTCATCAGTACCCTCTATAGCTTCAACCGCTAAGATTACTTGATCTTTCACAACAACGGTTTGCCCAATATCCAGCTTACCAATACCCTTTGCAATATCCCAGCCAAATCTTATATCCTTGTATTGATCCTTGGTTGGTACCCCTTTTGTCAACACCCCTTTTTGGGCTAAAATCGAAGGGAGGTAACGGGTAGAGCTCTGAACATTTATCCCTTCTTTTTCTAATACTTTTGCAAAAGAACGCAATAATAAATCATCTTTCTTATGCGCCAATTTTGACAGAAGGGATGTTGCCTTGGCATCAGGTTTTATCCCGGAAAACATCGATGCCTTGGTTACCCCCCCAACCATTATTACATTACTGATCTGTTCCTTCTTAAATATTTCGATTAACCTTTGAAGTTGTCCCACATCAATCCAGAAGATTCTGTCAACGTATTTTTCAAGGCTATCAAGAGTCTCTCCTCTATGAGCAACAGCTGTCACTTTTAAATTCTTTTGCGCTAAAACCTGGGCAAATACAATAGGTAGTTTACCGTTTCCAGCAATTAAGCCGATCTTTTCCATTATCTACAGATACCTCTTTCAGATTTTTGGATAAACCCTACAAGATTGTTAACCTCTTCCGAATCAGGAAGTTCACGCTTCACTTTCTCTAATGCATTATTCAGGGTCATGCCTGATCTAAATATAATCTTGTAGGCCTTCTTAAGGTTGTTTATTGTGGCTTCGGGAAAATTGTTTCTCTTAAGCCCTGTAATATTCAGGCCAAATAATCTAGCTCTATTGCCCACAGCCATAACGTAGGGAGGGACATTCTTAGAAACCGCTGAGGCCCCCCCAATAATGGAATAAGCCCCAACCCTGACAAACTGATGGATGGCAACTAATCCACCAATAATCGCAAAGTCTTCTATTTCAATATGCCCGGCAAGGGTAGCGGCATTGGCCATTATGATATTGCTTCCTATTTTACAGTCATGGGCTATGTGGCAATATGCCATAAGAAAGTTATTGTTCCCTAACGTTGTTACCCCTCCACCGTGGGAGGATGCCCTATTTATGGTTACAAACTCTCTGATAGTATTATCGTCGCCAATGATCAAATCAGATTTTTCCCCTTTAAACTTCAAATCCTGCGGAGGGGTTCCAATGGATACAAATTGATATATATGACACCGCTCCCCTATCTGTGTAAATTTTTCTATTGTTACATGAGAGCTTACATTTGTATCCTTACCAATCTTGACATTCTCGGCTATTATAGAATATGGCCCTATTTCCACCCCTTCATCTAACTCTGCCTTTGGATGAACAATTGCCGTTGGATGTATCATCGCAATAAATCTCCTTCAAATATATTACTTATTGGTTCTTCTCCCAATTAGTTGAGAGAAAGTGGTATAGGATTCAAGGATTCAAGTGCTTATTTATCCCACCCGAATCCTCGACTCCTTGACCCCTTGAATCCTTTTCATCGACCAACTCTTTGGGAGATGAACCTTACTTATTAGATATTATACCTTGCAATTCGCCTTCAGCAACCAAAGATTCCCCAACGAACGCCTTGCCACTAAATCTCCACAGGAAACTTCTATGTTTAATTACCTCTACTTCAAACCTTACTTGGTCACCTGGCAATACAGGTTTTCTAAATTTAACTTTATCTATGCTGGAAAAGTAAAAATTCTTATCCTTAACCCTTTCAGGTTCATAACTCAAAAAAGCCAGGACTCCCCCGGCCTGAGCCATTGCCTCAATTAACAAAACTCCAGGCATAATAGGGTAATCGGGAAAATGCCCTTGGAAAAAGGGTTCATTAAAAGTAAGATTTTTCATGCCTACAATCCTTTTTCCCTTATCCATTTCCAATATCCTATCAATTAAAAGAAAGGGGTACCTATGGGGCAAAACCTTCATAATACCTATAATGTCTAACATTTTATCCCTCCAGTTCAGATTTGATTTTTTTCTCTATCTTTTCTACCTTTGATTCTAACTCTTTTAAAGACTTTCTCATTTTCGGCAACTTGGTAATACATACCTGGGACTTTAACCACTCTTTATGAGGGATTGCTGGAATGCCTGAAACAATCTGGTTTGGTGCTATATCTTTAGTAATGCCAGACCGCCCTCCAACCGTAACATTGTCCCCTACTTTCAGATGACCCCCTACACCAACCTGACCGGCTAAAACAACATTATTGCCTATTTCTGCACTTCCTGCTATAGCCACCTGGGCAACTATAATTGTATCCTCTCCAATAATTACATTATGACCAATTTGTACCAGATTATCGGTTTTAACCCCCCTTTTAATCCAGGTTTTCCCCAGGGCTGCACGATCGATGGCATTGTTGGCACCGATTTCCACATCATCATCAATCTGGACTATACCAACCTGGGGAATCTTGTGGTACACCTTCCCATCTTTGGCAAAGCCAAAACCATCACTGCCAATAACAGTCCCGCAATTGATTATAACTCTTTTGCCAATTTTGCATCCTTCACGGATAGAGGTATTTGCATAGACTACAGTATCTTCACCAATGTGTACATCGTCACCAATATATACCCCTGGATACAGGGATACCCTGTCCCCAATCCTCACATTGTTACCCACATATGCAAAAGGATAAATAGATACATCTATTCCAATCTCTGTATTATTCCCAATAACGGCGTTTGGATCAATACCTCTTGCATGGTAAGGCTTTTTGTGAAATAAGCCGGCAATCTTTGCGTAAGCCAGGTAGGGATTATCAGTACACAGAAGGGGTTTTTCAGAATCTTTAAAATCGAAGGAAACTATTATTGCAGAAGCTTTAGTGGTTCTTACCATAGATAAATACTTGGGGTTGGCAATAAAGGTTATCTCCCCATTTTTTGCTTCATCGATACTGTTTATTCCGGCAATGATAACATTAGCATCACCTATCACTTTACCATTGATAAAATCTGCCAACTCTTGCAGACTCTTCTTTATCATTTTTCCCCCCTATATGAGGTAACCGTTCACAGGGATCAGTTGACAGGGTTCGGGAAAAGACTTTAAGAGGAACCCATTACTTGCTTTGTTTTCTCTGCTCATTGTGGGCTTTTATAACTTTATCGGTCAGATCCACAGCATCAGAGGCATAGAGTATTCCACTCCTGGTCTTTTCAAGTATTATGGTGTAATTGCCTTCTCCCCCAATTTTGTTAATGCTCTTTCTCAACTCATCAATTATCTTTTGACTAATCTCGATCTCTTCGCGTTTAAATTCATCCTGAGAGTCTTTATATAACCTCTCGATATCCCTCAATTCTTTCTGGTATTCTTTTTCTTTTTCCGTTCTTGCCTTATCGCTCAATATTAAACCCTGTCTTTCTATGCTGTCCTTCAGCTTTTTTAGTTTCTCTTGCTTTTCTTCAAGAGATTTTTGAACCTTTATTGCTTTTTCAGAAAGGATTTTTTGTGCTTCCTTCCCTGTATCAGACGTATTTAATGCCTTCTGCAAGTCAACATATCCTATCTTAAGAGTATCAGCTCCTAAAGCCAAATTAGGGAAGAGTAACACCAACGATAAAGTAAAAATCAAACCTATTTTTCTCATTTTCAACCTCCTCTGAAAATCTCACTTGAATCCTTATATCCTTGACCCCTCGAATCCTGAAAATTTTAACCACTAAAACATCACCCCTATAGCAAACTCCCAGTTGCTCTGTTTTTCGCCAGGCCTAGGAGCTATATTATACCCCCATTCAAGTCTAAGGGGACCTATTGGTGAATACCATCTTATACCAGCACCAACGCTGGTCCTCAGTCCGCTCAGACTATAATTTTCGTTGTCATCGAAGGTATTTCCCGCATCAAAGAAGACTAAACCCTTAATCCCTGCTTTTTTAAACAGGGGAAAAATATACTCTATATTGAACAGCAATTGTTTATTCCCGCCAATAACATCACCGGTAGCAGGGTCCTTAGGACCTACGGAATATGCCTTAAAACCCCTGAGGCTGTTTATCCCCCCCAAAAAGAACCGTTCAAAAAGAGGTAACTCTCTGCCTTGATTGCCGTGTGCAAATCCAATCCTTGCACGAGACATAAAGACAGTATCCCAGGACAAGGGGAAAAACCACGTTGTATTAGCATAATACTTTGTGAAATAATTGGTACCTCCCAAAACACCGCCTGCATACTCAATTGCTATGCTGTTTTCTGATCCCTTTGTTGGGAATATTCGGTCATCCTTTGAATCCCTCACCAGAGAAAGTACTATACTGCTCGTAACAGTTTTCCCCTCCTGCTCTTTTATTACTGTAGCAGCAGTATCCAGGACACTAGTTATATTCACGTTTTCATATTTGTAAGTCGCATACGCCCTGGTATAATCCTCCGTTATTGGGAAACCAAACCTGATATCACCACCCTGAGAGTGTTTGCTATAGTCCAGGTAATCTCTTTTGACATCATAAATGTCAAAACCGGCAGATACAGGCGTATCAAAGAGCCAGGGTTCGGTAAACCCTAGGTTGTAGCTCGAGCTTTGTCCACCCAGGCTGGCAACAAAAAATAAATTCTGCCCTCTCCCAAACAGATTGTTTTGGGTTATATTGAACATGCCAATAACATTGTCAACAGAACTGTAGCCGGCTCCAATACTTACTGCTCCTGTTGGTTTTTCCTTTACCTTAATATTCAGATTAAGCTTCTCATCGTCAGTGCCTTTTTCATTATCAAAACTGACTTCTTCAAAGTATCCCAATCTATTTACCTTCTGGTAACTCTTGCTCAATTTTTCTTTGTCATACAGGTCACCTTCTGCAACTTTTAACTCTCGTCTAATTACTTTATCTCGGGTTTTAGTGTTCCCGGTTATGGAGATCCTCTCGAAATATGCCTTTTTGCCTCTATGGACATCGAGGGTTATATCAACCAATTGAGTTTCTCTATCAATAGAGGTTAAAGGTGTCACATCAGCAAACGCATATCCGGCTCCAGCATATTTATCAGTAAGATTAACTACGTCTTTTCTGAGTAACTGACGACTGAATATTTTTCCTGTGGTCATGTTTAATTTCTTCAGAAGTTCCTCTTTTTCCTCTATTAAGTCACCTTTAATATCGACTTTCCCGACCTTAAACTGTTTGCCTTCATTAATCGGAACAGCAATATATATCCAATCTTTATCGTGGGTTATCTCAGGTTTGCCAACTTTGATATCTATATAACCGTTATCGCTATAAAATGCGATTATCTTGTCCATGTCTTGCTGCAGCACATCCTCCTTTAACACCCCGGAATCAGTTAACCAAGAAAAGAAACCCTTTTCATCTGTCTGAACAATACCCCTCAATTCTTTATCACTGTACGCCTTGTTATCAATAAATCTAATATTCTTTATTTTGGTTTTCTTATTTTCCGTAATCCTTAAATCTACTATAGCCTCCTTTCTCTTCAAATAGTACACTTTATAGTCAACTTCTGCTGCCCAATACCCTTTATCCCTGTAAAATTTAAGTACACTTTTGATGCTGTCCTCTATTTTGTTGAAATTCAAAATTGTGCGGGGTTTAATACCTATGACTTCCATAATGTCTTTTTTTTCAATAAACCTATTACCACTTATATCAATTTCCTTGATAGAGGGTTTTTCACTAACAACGAAGGTTATTTCCTTGCCCGATGGGGTATCTGCCTTAGAAACGTTCACATCTTCAAAATAGTCCATATCGTAAATGCTTTTTATATCTTCCCGCAAGGTCTTTTGTGAAAGCACCTCTCCTTCCTTACTTTTAATATGAGACTTAATGGCATCTGCTTCAATTCTGTCGTTCCCCTTGATAAATATCTTAACGATTATATCTTCCCCCAGTAATTTCAGGTTAATGCGTCTTGCCAGCTCACCAAGTTTGGAAGTCAAAGTATCAAGGTCCATGCCATCAATATAAATCCTGATGGGTGATTTATGCCCTCTAATCTCTAAAACTCTGGTGTCAAGGCTAATGCCTTTTCCTATCTTTGTAAAACTGCCCCAAATTACAAAGTCCGCACCTACTTTAACACCAACTCTCCTTACAAAATCTTCATCTGTCTCCCCTTCCGATCTTCCCTTTAATTCGGCTTCCAGTACAGATATTTCTACAAAAGAAGCCCTTTCATTTTCTCTGATATGAGAGATCAGAATGTCTGATATTTTCTCTTTTAAATAGCCCAGGTTTTCCGGGCTATTAATCTGAAAAGGAAAGATGCCAATTTTTATAGCTTCCTGGCCATAAGCAACCTGGCAGGTCAAAAAGCACACCAAAAGAATCAATATCTTTTTAAACATCCAGGTTCAGTTTCCTCCTAATTGATAACTGATGGTTCTTCTCCCAATTAGTTGGGAGAAAGGGGTCCAGGATTCAAGGGTTCAAGGGTTCAAGTGTTTGTTTTATAGTGATTTTATCAGGGATTTTAGCATCCTTTCAACTTCATTAATATTTGATGGAACTGATCACTCGAATCCTTGAATCCTGTCACCCTTGAATCCTTATCATTAAGACGAGACATCTGAAACAATCATGCCATCCAACAGGCTTACCCTGCGAGGCATTTTATCTGCCAGTCTATTATTATGAGTAACCACAACCAGGGTTATCTTCAGTTCTCTATTCAAATTAATCAACAAATCCTGTACCGCATCCCCTGTCTTTGTGTCCAGATTACCTGTGGGTTCATCGGCAAGTATTACCTCAGGTTTAAGTATCAATGCTCTGGCAATAGCTACCCGTTGCTGTTCACCCCCCGACAACTCACCAGGTTTGTGGGTAATCCTATCTTTCAAGCCAACCTTCTGGAGTATATTCTCAGCTTCAATACAGGCGTCTTTCTTTTTGATCCCTCGGATTAAGGCTGGCATCATCGTATTTTCAAGGGCATTAAATTCAGGGAGGAGATGATGAAATTGAAAGATAAAACCAATCGTTCTATTTCTAAACCCTGCCAGTTTTTTGTCGTCCATTAAAAAGAGATCTTCAGTGTCATAAAAGACATTGCCTGAAGTGGGCCGTTCTATTGCTCCAAGTATGTGAAGCAATGTACTCTTCCCTACCCCTGAAGCCCCTACAATAGAGAGCATATCCCCCTTCTTAATGTCTAAATCTATGCCTTTTAGAACCTCTACCGTTTTATTGTCAGATTCAAATACCTTATACAGATTTCTTGCTCTGATAGATACGGCACTCATTCCTATTCATACCTTAACGCTTCGGCGGGAAGCAATCTAGAAGCCTGCCATGAGGGATACAGAGTAGCGAGAAAACTTATTCCAATAGCAGAGATAGCTATCAAAATGGAATCCAAACTGTCTATCCTAAAGGGGAGGGTAGATATATAGTATACATCACTGGGCAGCTTTATAAATTTGTATTCGCTGAGGAGAAAACCCAAAGCATAGCCTCCAATTGTTCCAAGCAAGGTGCCGACAACCCCAACTACTAATCCCTCAATAATAAATATCTTCATTATACTGCTGGCAGTTGCCCCCATAGATTTAAGGATAGCGATATCCTTATTCTTCTCCATAACCACCATGATAAGGGTGCTGACTATATTAAAGGCTGCCACCATGATTATTAGAATCAAGATTACAAACATTGTAATCTTCTCCAGCTTTAATGCCGCAAACAGATTCCTGTTCATTTCCATCCAATCCTTTGTCCAATATGAATAACCTAAATCCCTCACAATCCCGGAAGCAATCTCTTTCACTCTATAAATATCATCAGTCTTAACCTCTATGCCTGTAACAACACCTGGCATATTAATAAAGTCTTGAGCATTCTTCAGTGAAATATATAAAAAAGAGGAATCATATTCATACATCCCGGATTCAAAGATACCGACAATCTTAAATTTCTTCATTCTGGGCACCATGCCCATGGGGGTCATAACACCCATGGGCGAAATCAGATTTACCGTATCTCCATAGAAGATTCCTAAATTCCTCGATAACTCCTTACCAATAATAATTCCAGGATAGTCAGCACTACTGTTAGGTCCCTCTAGGTTCAGCAAACTTCCCTCTTTCATATTTGATCCTATGTTTATTACCTTCCCAATTGTTTTAGGATCAACCCCTCGTAAAACTACTCCCAGAGAACCGGATTTTGAACTCAGCATTGCCTGGGTATATGTAAATGGGGTTGCAGATTTCACCCCTTTTACCTTCTCAATTTTTCTTATTATTCTTTCATAATCATCCAACCCTTCGTTCTGTTTCAACACTACTATGTGAGAATAGTATCCCAGAATCTTGCCTGTAAGATCCTCCTTAAACCCAGTCATGACCCCTATTACCACAATAAGCGTCATGACCCCTATGGCGACTCCTCCAATAGAAATAAGGGTGATAATAGATATGAAAGTCTGTTTTCTCTTGGCTTTTAAGTACCTTAATCCTATAAACAGTTCGTAAGACATACTGTCCTTAAATTTGTTCTATTTGTCCGGTTAGTTCTGATTAACGTTTATTGAGGTCTTCCCCTACTGACTTCCACACAACAGCTGGCACAACAGCGGGCTTAAGCCCGCTGTTATATGCTCAACATCAAACCAATCAAACAACTCTATTCACCTGCGTCCAAAAAGGAAATTCCTAAGCCCTCAAGTTATACATAGCCACTTACTCCCGTCTCCTCAGCTGGGGGAACAGAATTACGTCGCGAATAGAAGCAGCATCGGTAAAAAGCATAACCAGCCTATCTATTCCAATGCCTTCACCGGCAGTGGGAGGCATGCCGTATTCTAAAGCTTTGATAAAATCCTTGTCTAACATACCGGATTCATCATCACTTTCTCCCTTTTGTCTAAGTTCCGTTAAAAACCTTTCCTTCTGATCTATTGGGTCATTAAGTTCTGAGAAAGCATTTGCTATCTCTCTTCCGCAGATAAAAAGTTCAAACCTATCAACCTCATCCGGGTTTTCATCGTTCCTGCGAGACAGGGGGGAGGTATCCGTGGGGTAATGAGTAATAAAAGTAGGTTGAATTAAATTGGGCTCTGCAACTTCTTCGAAGATTTGGGTCAAAAGATTACCTAAGCTGATTTTTCTATCCACCTGAAGTCCAATCTTTTGTCCATATTCCATTAGTTTTTCTTTATTCCTTAGAACCCCTTCCTTAAGTTCACTGTGTTTTATTATCGCTTCTTTTATGGTCAAACGTCTCCAGGGTGGTGTAAAATCGAGTTTCACACCTTGGTATTCAAACTCTAAACTATTAAAGAGAGCCCTTGCAATACGAGTTAACAACTCTTCTGTGAGATCCATAAAATCCAGATAGGTGGCATAGGACTGATAAAACTCCAGCATGGTAAATTCCGGATTATGCTGAGTTGATATTCCTTCATTCCGAAAATTTCGATTAATCTCATAGACCCTTTCCAATCCACCAATAACCAATCGTTTTAAATACAATTCCGGGGCAATTCTTAGATAGAGATCCATACCCAGTGTGTTATGATAGGTTTTGAATGGACGGGCAGTAGCTCCTCCAGGTATAGACTGCATCATTGGAGTCTCAACTTCTAAAAAGTCTCTTTCATTAAGAAATTCTCTAATAAGCCGTATGATGCAAGTTCGTTTGTAAAGTATCTCTCTCGCCTGGGGATTAACAATTAAATCCAGGTATCTCTGTCGGTATCTGGTCTCGATATCTATTAACCCATGCCATTTTTCCGGAAGGGGTCTCAATGCCTTGGTTAAAAGTTTAACATCGTCAACATATACCGTTAATTCCTGGGTCTTGGTTCGGAATGGTTTCCCAATAATACCAATAAAATCACCAATATCGAATTTTTTGGAAATTCTAAAATTCTCTTTTCCAATAAGATCCTCACGTATGTATGCCTGAATTTTACCCTTTCTGTCCTGTATATGCACAAAGATAGCCCTGCCGAAATTGCGAATGGCTATTATCCTTCCAGCAAGAGAAAATTTTTCCTTTACCTTTTCTAAATCCTCATTACCTTTGTCTTTAAATTCTTCTAAAATGTCCTGAGTAACGTGGGTCACTTTAAAGTTGTTAGCGTAGGGATTTATGCCTTCTCGCCTCAGATCTTCGATCTTCTTGACCCTCTGTAATATAAGTTGACTCTGCTCATCCATCTTGTGCCTTTCACCTCTTAAAGAAAAATAATTTGTAACTACTCAGCAAATGACCCTGGCGCTTCGCTTCAGGGTTATAAATGAAAGAAACTTGCTTCAAGTTTGACGGCTTCGTAAAAAGTCCATGCCGGTCATTGCGAGGAGCAAAGCGACGAAGCAATTTCAAATAATATCAATAAGTTATAGATTGCTTCGCTTCGCTCGCAATGACAAAAATGGCACTTTCAGACTTTTTACGAGTTCATCAAGT
>QZJR01000039.1 GCA_003599365.1 Deltaproteobacteria bacterium
TCGGTTACATTAAAGCCCCTACCGGTAGAATTAAGGAGGCAAATCCGAATCCAGAAGTGCAGGAAGAAAAGATAAAGGTCTATGCTGAATCCGAGGGTCTAGACCTGGTAAGGGTATACAGGGAAAAGGTTCTTGGATGTAATATAGTTAATAAAGACGAACTGGATCAAATATACAGAGATATAAGCGAAGGAAATGCCGATACTATCCTGATTTACAAAGGAGGGAGAATAACTCGATGGTGGTCGATTAATCGGTTGAATAAAGAAGAATATCAAGGAAGTTCAGAGGAGATTTAAAAGTGTTGTTTTGAAGATAACTGAAGGAGTCAAGAGGGAGGAGGTTTTTCTGTATGCGAGAGAAAGATAGGGAACTGGCAAGAAGAAGACGACGAAGGAAAAAAGCGAAAAAACTAAGAGCTAAAGAAACCCATGAACAGATAGAACAAACAACTGTTAGCAAAAAGAAGACTACTAAAAGGAGAAAACCATCTGAGAGTAAGGGTACTGAGAGCAAAGAGGAATCGGAATAATCCGAGGGAATTATTTTCGAGTATAATAACTGAGGGAGGAAAGGAGAGATGATCGAAAAAGCCTTGAATAAAATAGCCGAGCAGATACTTGCTTTCGATGAGGCCTCCCTTAGAAGTCTTAGGGCAAAATATCAGACCAGAATAAGTAATTTTGATACGAGTAAAGAATGGGAAAAGTCGGTTATAGTCTATTTTATCATAAATTCCGTTATTACAAAGAACTCTCTGTTCAATCAAAACCTGTTGGCAGGGAAAGGGAAAAAGGGGGGAAAAGAAAAGAGGGAACTTAAGATAGTAGACTAACTGACATAAGATGTCTTTGGTGGACACCAAAGTCATCTTAACCCAGAATGGAACGAAATGAATATTATTCAATCAATTGTTCTCTCCATCATAGAAGGTTTGACAGAATTCCTTCCAGTATCATCCACAGGTCACATGATACTAGCTTCAAGCATCATGAAAATCCAAGATGATGCTTTTGTAAAAACCTTTGAAATTTCCATACAGCTTGGAGCAATTCTGGCTATAGTATTGCTATATGCTAAACGATTTTGGCAAGGAATCTCTATATATTTAAAGCTCGGCATGGCCTTTATTCCAACTGCGATTGTTGGTTTTTTAGCATATGACTTCATCAAAGCCTATTTATTCAATTCAACAATTGTTGCTGTTTCGCTTATATTTGGTGGAATAGTTCTAATTTTGATTGATAAAAAGATAGTCGACCAACAAAGTAAGACTGATGTTCTTGAAAGCATTACCTATAAGAATGCGTTTTTCATAGGTCTTATTCAATGTTTTTCCATGATACCGGGGGTATCAAGGGCGGCTGCAACAATTATAGGCGGCATTTTTAACGGTCTAGATAAAAAACAAGCAACTGAATTTTCTTTTTTACTTGCCGTCCCAACTATGTTTGCCGCAACTGGATACGATTTGTTTAAGACATCCATTGATTTTTCAAAACATGAAATATTCCTATTGGGACTAGGACTGATAGTTGCTTTTATTACAGCATGGATTGCTGTTAAGATATTCTTAAAAATTGTAGAGAATTATGGTTTTAAGCATTTTGGTTATTACAGAATTATTATTGGAATAATCTTCTTGGGAGTGATAAAATAGCCAATGTCTGACATATAACAGGGAAGTAATGGGGAATAGAAAAGGCCCAATTTAATCAAAGGAGCTTTAGATTTTGAAGGTGGGGTTTGTAGGGCATCCACCCAATGATATAATTGAGAAATACAGATCTGAGGAATTGATAGACCTTGATAACGACCTTGGTCAGGTAGAAGAAAAGAGCGACCTCTACCTTCCAAAGATCTCCTGTTCTGTTATAAAAAGGGTTTTCAATAATTCTCTAGCTTTTCGCCCTCAAAAGATCATTTTTGATGTGGGGGAGGGAAAGTGTGACTCTGGAAGGTTTCTAAGCTGGATATTGAAGGATCTCTTCAATATCGATATTATAGAGACCAGGAACCAGAACAGGAAAGGCAGTGGAACCATTATCTGTGATTCCAGGCTGCCTTTACGGGAAAAGTTTGACTTAATCCTCAATAATATTATTGACAACAAGGATTATGAACTGGAGAGGGAGCCTCATCCCAGTGCCGGGTTCTGGTCTGTCCCCTGCTGGGACACAAGGATATTTGACCTTTTTCCAGAAGGAACAAGGATATTTGGGTGGACACGATGCTTTGAAAATGGTACTCCAGATGACCTGGAGATAGAATGCTATGTGGAGAAGGATATCCCTACGGTTTTCTATGCCCAGACATTCTGTTCCAAGAACCTTCTGGCAAAAAACCTGGCCAGGGTTTACCGAGGACTGTATGTGGATTGTGATGGGAGACTTACCACTTCAGTGAAAGCCCAGATAGAGGCGTTTCTCTATCTAAGGGGGACTTCGGGATGACAGTCTTCGCCGATTTTGGCAGTACCTGGTCGAAGATTATAGACGGTTCTGTGAAGATCGTAAAAACGAAGGAAGTACCCGGAGAAATAATAGCTGACTTTGCCTGTGGGCATAATGCTGAAAAGAGGTCAAAGAGGTATGTTAATGAACTGATAGCCCTCTCCGAAGGTGGTCTCAGATTGATAAATGAAAAGGATTTCCTTCTTGTAGATGTAGGGAGCAGGGATATCAAGTATGTACTCTATAGAGACGGACGGTTTGTAGAGACCGGATGGAATCAGGAATGCGGAGCATCTCAGGGTTTTGCCATAGAACTTCTAGAAATGTATTACAACATCGACTGCAACAGACTTGAACCACCGGAGAACGGCTACCCTGTGACATGCGGGCTTATTGGTATATCCAGAATATTCGACGAAATAATAAAAACAGGGGACGAAGAGAATGCCTTGGCCAAGTTTGTCAAAGGGATTGCCATGAATGTTTATCACTTTACAGGCAAACCGGAAAAGATGTATCTCAGTGGAGGATTATGTGAGAACAGACTCTTTATTGAATCCATTCCTTGCGAGGTAGTGCCGTTGGGAAGATTTGTCCTGGTTGAGGGGCTTAAAGAGATATATAAAAAAGGGTTCTGTTGAAATCAAAAGGGGGTAATTATGTTTGTAAAACAATTGGAGGTTGGGAATTTGGCAGTCTTTGCATACATAGTGGGATGCAGGGAGACTGGAGAAGGTTTGGTAATTGATCCTGCCTCCGAGACCGATAGAATAATCTCTATCAGCAATGAAAATGGGATCCATATAAAGTACATTCTCAACACCCATTCCCACATAGACCACACTATGGGCAATGCCGATATGGTCGCAAAAACAGGTGCCAAGATAGTAATACATGAAAATGAAAAGGACCTTCTTACAAAGCAGCCGAGTTTTCTTCTTTCTATGTTTGCATCCAAACCATCCCCGCCAGCAGACATTACTGTCAAAGAAGGGGATACCATTGATATTGGAAAACTAAGCCTCAATGTAATACTCACACCAGGGCATTCGCCAGGAGGGATTACCCTCCATTTAAACGGTTATCTCTTTACAGGAGACACCCTTTTTGTGGGAGGTGTGGGAAGAACAGATGTCCCTGGAGGGTCGTGGCCAGTTCTTCTAGGTTCTATTAAGACAAAACTTCTGACATTTCCAGATGAAACCATAATAATGCCGGGTCACAACTATGGATATGCCTCGACCTCTACGGTGAAACATGAGAAGGATTTTAATCTGTTTATTAAAGATACAGTATAGGGTTCGTTTTTTACATTTTTACATTTTACTTGACAAAAAAATTAGATTTGGTAAAAGAAAAGATTAATTTTACGGCTTAAAGATTTTTGCTTCATAGGAAATTTTAATTAAGACTGCCGAGTTGCCGACCATAACTTTTACGGCTTAGGAGTCAGAGGTGATTCGGCTTTTTTTGTCAAAATTCATGTTGTCTAATAACAATAATAGAGGATTGGAGGAATTAGAAATTGGTTTGTCAAACTGTTAAAGTCGGTGTAAATTGTATATTTATGAAGAAGAAAGGCTGCTCTTTTAATGGGGGGAAATGTTATCCAATTGTCAACTCCTGCGAGGGATGTGACAGGATTCAAGATTACTCTTCGGGGAAATTCTGCATATCATGCGCTGATCCTGCAAGCAAATGGAGAGTTGGCGACTGCAATTTTGCCACACATATTAAAAAAGAAAGCACAGCAGTCCAGAAGATGATAAACCCATTAAAAGCCTCAAAGAGAAGCGTCTAAGCATTATATTAAGGCTTTAGGATACGAATGCAGGTTGTAATCCAGAGGGTCAAAGATTCCAGGGTATCAATTGGTGATAAACTGATAAGTAAAACAGGGAAAGGCATACTCGTGTTCCTGGGGATTGAAAAAGAAGACACCCAAAACGATGCGGATTACCTTGTGTCCAAGATAACAAACCTGCGGATTTTTGAGGACTCTCATGGGAAAATGAATCTGTCAGTAAAAGATATAAACGGAGAGATACTGGTTATTTCCCAGTTCACCCTTCTGGGTGACTGTCGGAAAGGGAGAAGGCCATCATTTGCAAATGCAGCCGAACCTGAGAAAGCCGAATCATTGTATCAATACTTTATTTCCCAGGTAAGAGTAAACAACATAGCGGTATCCACTGGTAAGTTTCAAGCTAAGATGGATGTACATATATTAAATGATGGGCCGGTAACCTTTATTTTGGATAGCAAAAATAGGGGAAATTAAGGAGGACATTTCCCGCATATAGATCTAAAAAGGGTAGTACTCAAGTAACGATCTCCCCTATCGGGGAGTATCACAACAATTACCCCAGAATCCATGTTCTTTGCAATATTAAACGCCCCCGCCATTGCTGCTCCGCTTGACATGCCAACAAAAAGGCCCTCTTCTGTAACAAGCTTCCTCGTCATATCAAATGCCTCACCATCATTGATAACAATCTTCTCATCAAGCTTCTCTGGATTGTATATCCTGGGGACAATAGCTTCCCTCATATTCTTTAACCCCTGTATTGTGTGTCCCATTACCGGCTCAACTCCTACTATTTTAATATCCGGTTTGTGCTCCCGCAGATACTTTCCGGCCCCCATTATAGTCCCGGTTGTTCCCATACCGGCAACAAATATATCAATCTCCCCATTCGTCTGAGATAAAATTTCAGGACCGGTCGTCTCGTAATGAGCAAGAACATTGCTGGGGTTATCAAACTGATTGGGCATATAGTACTTATAAGGCTCATTATCAATTATCCGATGGGCTCTTTTTATAGCACCATCAGTGCCTTCTTTCGCAGGAGTGAGTATAACCTCAGCTCCAAAAGCTCCCAGGATATATTGTCTTTCGGTACTGACACATTCCGGCATTAAAAGCTTAATGCTATACCCCTTTGCAGCTGCTATCATTGCCAAACCAATCCCTGTGTTACCGGATGTTGGCTCAAGTATTATCTTATCTTTGGTTAACTCTCCAGATTCTTCTGCTTTTTGCACCATATAGTAAGCAGGCCGATCCTTAACCGAACCTCCTGGATTGGCTCCCTCAAATTTACCCAGAATCCTCACCTTAGGATTTTCATTTATATTGGACAATTCTATAAGTGGTGTATTTCCTATAATAGATAACAAATTCAAACCAGTTCTCCTTCTTGGTTATATGCCCATATTGTTAACTTCTGCTGCCTCGAGTTGAGTTGTCCCAATCCAGATAAAACTATTTCCTTTACGCTACAGTGAATATATCTCTTCTCCAAAGGCGTGTACCCAGTTCTTCTTCAAAACCTCTATCGCTTCTTCCGTCTTGTCCACTCCCACAATAACAATAGACTGTCCGCTTTCTCCTTTGCCCAAAAAGGTGTAAAGATACAGAACATTGATATTGGACGTCTTCAGGGGTTTAAGCACAGCTCGAAGGGCACCGGGATGATCAGGGATTTCCACCGCTATTACATCTCGTTCCCTCACAGAATATCCATGGCTTTTTAAAACATTTATGGTCTTTTGAGGATTATCGGTTACAAACCTCACGGTGCTGACTTCGGAGGTATCAGCCACTGAAATAGCTCTGATATTGATTCCTTCGGCACCCAGACATTCGCTCACACGCAGAAACTGGCCCGGTATATTATCCAAAGTAATAGAAACCTGTTTGACACTCATAGGTCACTCCCGATTGAAAAGCATCTAAAATAAATCGTACCCTGCCGTTAATGCCTTTTTGTTAATATCAATCAGCATTTTTTTAGTCTTAAAAGTATTTTTCAATACTTCAATTAAAGTGGAAAGTAAAACCAGATTAGTCTTTTTGCTGAATGCCCCCATCATTACCATATTTGCCGACTTTGGACTTTTGAGTTCTTCAGCAATATCACTTGCCGGAACTTCTATAACCTCAATATCACCCCTTGAAACCACGGGTTCCGTTATAGAAGAATTGATGAATAGGAGTCCACCTGATTGGATCTGATTTTGAAATCGCACCAGGGAAGGCTGATTCATGGCCACCACAAAATCCGGGGAAGAAGCGACCGGAGATGCAATCTCTTCATCGGATATGGCTACTGTACAATTGGCGGTACCGCCGCGAACTTCAGCGCCGTAAGAGGGTAAGTAAGTTACATGTTTCCCCTCCGACATTGCTGCCTGGGACAGATTGAGCCCCATGGAGAGAACCCCCTGTCCGCCGAAACCTGCAAAGATTGTTTTAATCAGCATCTCTTTTACCAGTACTGTCTTTTTCTCTAGTAATATCCTTAATTAAACCTAAAGGGAATTCCTTCGTCATTTCGTTTTCGACCCACTGCCATGATTCCAGCGGATTCATCTTCCAATTTGTAGGACAAGGAGAGAGTATCTCTACCAGAGAATAACCAAGATCATCGATCTGTGCTTGAAAGGCTTTGCGGATAGCCTTTTTAGTCTTCCTGATATTGGCCGGTGAATTCACGGCAGTCCGCTCGATATAAACCGCACCTTTGACCAGAGCCACCATTTCACTCATCCTGACAGGATATCCCTCTAACCTCGTATCTCGTCCATACGGAGTAGTAGTAGTCTTCATATTGGAAAGGGTGGTCGGCGCCATCTGTCCCCCGGTCATTCCGTAAACAGCGTTGTTGATGAAAATAGAGGTTATACGTTCCCCTCTGTTGGCGGCATGTATAGTTTCAGCCGTACCGATAGCAGCCAGGTCACCGTCTCCCTGATAAGTGAACACCAGTGCATCAGGATATGCCCTTTTAAGCCCCGTGGCCACGGCCGCCCCTCTACCATGAGCCGATTCCGCCATATCAACATCAAGATAGTGGTACGCAAAAACCGAGCATCCGGGAGGTGGAATACCGATGACCCTGTCCTGAATATTCATCTCGTCGAATACTTCGGTCAAGAGCCGGTGAATGATGGAATGTCCACATCCCGGGCAGTAATGGAATGCGGCTCTCTTCAATGATTTAGGTCGTCTGTAAACCTTCTTCACTTTTCTATTTTTAGACCTTTCTGATAATAAAGACGGGTGATTACCCGAAGAACCTCGCTAGGAGTAGGAATCACACCTCCCGGCCTTCCGTAAAAGGATATCTCCCTTTTCCCCTCCACTGCCAGTTTTACATCTTCTATCATCTGTCCCATGTTCATCTCAAAGACAAGCAAATGTTTTGTTGTTTGAGTCAATTCGCTGATTTTTTCATAAGGAAACGGCCAGAGAGTGATCGGTCTAAACATTCCCACCTTCAAACCATTTGCCCGTGCATTCCTGATTGCCCCTTTTGCAATTCGGGCAGCCACTCCAAAGGCAACTACTACCAGTTCAGCATCTTCGACCATATATATCTCATAAGTGGTTTCTTCTTTCTCTATCAAACGGTATCTTCTGAACAGACTCCAATTAAGCTCTTCCAAATCCGTCGGCTTTGAGGTAAAGGTTTTAACAATTCTACTTGGCCGTCCTTTAGCCCCTCTAAGCGCATCGCTTCTAACCGGCAATTCTGATGGGGCATCATATTTAAACTCTACAGGCTCCATCATCTGCCCAAGCATACCATCCCCCAGAATGATCACGGGAATCCGGTACTTGTCGGCAAGATCAAAGGCACGGTGAGTGAGGTCTGCTAATTCCTGTACTGATGATGGCGCCAGGACTATGGTACGGTAGTCTCCATGACCCCCGCCCCGGGTAGACTGGAAGTAATCCGATTGAGCGGCGGATATACTTCCCAAACCGGGTCCGCCTCTGGAAATGTTTACAATAACAGCAGGAAGCTCACAAGCAGCGAGATAGGAGATTCCTTCCTGTTTCAGGCTGATCCCCGGACTGGAAGAAGAGGTCATTGTGCGTACTCCGGCAAGACTGGCTCCGTATACCATATTTATGGCAGAGACCTCACTTTCGGCCTGAACAAATGAGCACCCTGCCCTTCTGCTTAAATTGGTAGCCATATACTCGGTAAGTTCATTCTGAGGGGTAATCGGATAGCCGAAATAACACTGGCAGCCGGCTCGGATGGCAGCTTCGCCAATTGCAGCATTTCCGTACATGAGAACCTTATTCACGGTACACCTCTATTACCACATCAGGACACACAACTGCACAGGTTGCACAGCCGGTACAATCACCATCACTGTTAAAGCGAACCGGCAAGTAGCCGTTGGCATTCAGTTTATCGGACGGAGAAATTGAATCTTTCGGACAAAAAGCCATGCAGATCTGGCACCCCTTGCAAAGCTCCTGATCAATCTCTATATATCCTTTCATCCTGTATCCTACCTTTTAAATTAAATGAATTTAAAGATTTAAATCATATTCCATACATTGTCAATATTTTTTTAGCCTGTTGTCCCGTGAGAGGCAACTTTAATTTTATTGACCCACGGTTTTTTAAATGGTAAATTTACTAATATTATCCTGTTGATGTTTGCTTCAAAGGAATTCTTTTTTTCGAAATAAACAACTAAAGGTGATATGCAAAAACGATATTGGCATAAAATTACGTTTCATCAACTAATAAAGGAGGTCTGAAAATGGGAAAGCTGGATGGAAAAGTAGCAATAATTACTGGATCGGGCAGGGGATTGGGTAGAGGGTTTGCTCTAGCTATGTCCAAGGAGGGTGCATCTATAGTGGTTAATGATGTGGACGACTCCGCGAATGAAGTGGTAAAAGAGATTAAAGCCATAGGTGGGAAAGCAGCAGCAGTTATAGGTGGAGTAGGGACAAAGGATGTGGCAGAAAAATTGGTCAGTACTGCTGTTAAAGAATTTGGTAAGCTGGATATATTGGTTAATAACGCCGGTATAATCAGAGACCAGTTGTTACATAAGATGGAAGAGAAACAATGGGACGATGTCATAACTGTTCACCTTAAAGGTGCTTTCCTCAATACTCAGGCCGCAGTGAAGTATATGATTGAGAACAATGTGAAAGGTAGGATTATCAACATTACTTCTTCAGCAGGGATCTATGGGAATGTAGGTCAGGCGAATTACAGTGCAGCCAAGGCGGGTCTTATAGGGTTGACTCTGTCCAATGCCAAAGAACTGGCACGACGTGGGATTTGTGTGAATGCGGTAGGTCCTGCAGCTCAGACGGCCATGACAGAGTCGATGCCTGATAAAGTAAAGGAAATGATGTACAAGCAACTTGCTTCTACATCTACAATTCAGAGAATGGGGCAGCCTGAGGATGTTGCTCATACGGTCATTTTTCTTGCCTCTGATGATTCCTATTATGTAACTGGGCAGGTTATCTGTGCTATGGGAGCAACCGGTGTGATATAAACCTATTCATACCCGTATCCTGAATGCATTTATGCCCCTGCATTCAGGATACGGTAGATATACAAAAATAAATCGTGTCTAAATCCACCCCTTCCACTTGTAGTATGCCAATCCCAGGTATTCATGCAGGACTGCTTGAAAGAGAAGAAGTCGTTGAACAGGACCGGTAGTATATTTTTCAATGGGAGCAGTAGATGCCGGGTAAACCACAACGCCCGCATGCTCAAAGGTGAGTTTTGACCTTAGCATGTGGTATGAAGATGTTACAAGAACAGCATCCTTAAGCCCCAAATTATCCATTATCTTCTTTACCATAACAGCACTTTCATAAGTACGATTAGACTTTCTTTCGATTATAATATCCCTGGATGGAAACCTAAGATTGCCGGCTAATTGCGCCATACTGCCGGCTTCTGATATGTAACCTGGGTATCCTTTTGGATTGCCACCGGCAAATATAAGTTTCCCCGCCCTGCCCTCCAAATACAGGGTTATGCCCTTTACAGTCCTGTCCATAGAAGCGAGGCTCAGCTCCCCTTTTGGGTAGAATCCTCCCCCCAGGACAACGATCACATCGGCTTTTTTTATGTTAGGTTCAACAGTGAGGTAAGAAGACAGAAGATTAGGTAAAGGTGTAAACATAACAGAGAGGAAGAAGGCAATACAAACCCAAAATATAACCTTTAGCAGTCTCCCTAACCATGCCCAGGACACTCTTTTTCTAACCAAGGCCTTTTTCCCCCTTTCAGTTTCTGTATCCCTCTTTGTTCAATCGGTCCATGAGCAAAGGAAAGATTGTCTGGATGCCTCTCTTGCCCATCTCATAAGACGGTGGAGCTTCCATCGTCGATGATCTCCAGGATCCTTCTGTATACGTGATCGAACCTTTCCCCTGTGTTCTTAAAATAATGGACTCCCCCAGCTATATTTGATCGACAGAGCCCTTTAGCCATCTCCAGAAGCCTTATATGAACAAATGCCTCATTGCCTGCCATAGGATTAAATTTCGCAGGATCTACAAAGACATCAAAATATTGAGGCGTCGAGGCGATTTCCCACGGGGTTTTTGGTTTTCGGCAAGCATTGTATGTAAACTCAAGTCTGGAACGGTGGTGTTTCTTTAGAAAGTCGATCCTTCCGTAAAAGTCCCGAATATTCCTCCCGTGTGCAGGAAGAGAGAGGACGATCTTTTCCAGTTGTTTGAGATTATCTAAAGTACGAAGATATGTAACCAGATCGTTGGGATGAGGGGTTATGGGATATAGAAGAACATCTCCACAGATCAGTATTCTTTCCTCATCTTCTTCTGAACCGATCCCGAGGCAGATTGATCCGGGTGAATGGCCTGGAGAGTGTTTAACTCTAATAAAATCACTCTGAAGTCCATCTAATGACAGAAAACCATCCATTGCGATAGGATAATCCACCGTCAAAGAAAGGCTAAAAGATTCCTGAACAGCCTCTTTATGGTATTCATAGGCTGAAGATTTGGGAAGAGGCATACCAAAGGCTTCGTACCTAGGGCGTCCTTCAAAAACGCTCTTTGAGATTGCCCATGGATTACAAATACGGTCAGTATCCATGACATGGGATGAAACCCTAGCCCTGCTTTTCTCTACTATGGTATTACCCAGAAGATAGTGATCCGGGTGGCCATGGGTTATTATGATAAATTCTATGTCTTTGAGGGAGTACCCTGCTGCTTTGAGTCCAGTGATTAGTTCAGTCTCACTATAATCATCCGGCAGATCTTTCACCTTTTGTGGTATTGGCTGATTTCTCCAGTAGTAGAAGATTTTTTTAGCCATATGGGTTGGAATACCTGTATCCACCATAATCAAGGCCTCATCTTCAATAACGTAAATGTGGGCCGGGCCAGGGCCTATAATGTCAGGACAGAATGTGGTAATCTGCGTAACTTTTCTGCCTTTGGAAAGTACGTATTGTTTGACTCTTCCACTTCCTGCTTCTGAATTAGGCTTGATGATATTCTCTTTAATATTCATTTTTTATCTCCGGTATCGTCCAGTATTTTAGCCAGATTTTCGCTGTTTTCAACCCTATCTTCCTTAAATACTTTTCTCCATACCTCGCGGCTCTCCATGCAGAGGTATACACATAGTTTGGGATCATAACTCCTTATCCATTCTAACATCCTGGAATACATCTCTATCCGAATAGGTTTAAAGTACCTCATTTTCCCATCCATACCCGGAACAAACTCGTTATATATTATCTTACTTTGGGGGAATCTTTTTTGAATTATGGGCTTTAATTCAGGCAAAAACCTGAATCCCCCCATACTTATCCATAAGACATTCCAGGTGTCTATCTTGGCAAAAACCCTCTCCAGTGTTCTCTGATAGCCTTCCTCCCATCCAGGGTAATATATCAAAGGATCAAAATGAAACCCTAACCTGTAACCAACATTCTGGCATTTAAAGGCTGCATCTATTCTATCATCTATTGGCGGTGCAAAAAATTCCTCTCTTTTGGCTACCTCTTCTGTATTCAAAGACCAGGATACCATTGTATTGCCATTATGTTGTAAATCAATCAGATTGCCTATATTATCTGTCTTTGTCTTTAACTCCAAAATTACATTCTCTTTGTGAGCGAAATATGGCACTATTAGCTTTGCAAAACCTGTCAGATGATCCAGGGCTAAACTATCCGTGAATTCCCCTGTCCCAATACGATATATGGACTCGGAATCCTGGCTTAGTTCATCCTCAAGTTCGGCAAACATATCCTCTATATTGGCATATACTACCATTGCCGGATTATTCAGGTAGGCCTGAAGAATACAATAAGAGCATTCCAGGTTACAGTTGGTTGCAAAGTTCAGTATTCGGTAGCCACAGCATATATATTCCTTTGTGCCAGGACAGGGTTTCAGAAACCTTCCTCTGTTTTCCGTGAGCAAGAGCACCTTTTTCCCCACACATAAGGGGTCTTTTTCCCCTCTTATCGCATCTATTGCTGTGTTTGGGTCAGCTACATACTCTACCGGAATACCCGGAAGATTATTAAGAATGTTGTGAGTAAGCAGTGAATCTCTGACTTTGGTGTCAACAATAATCTTCCTGGGAATATATCCGACCATCTTTTTAGCCTTCAATTACTCTTTTGAATTCTTTATTGTGTTTAATGGAGTCTATCCTTTTCAGATTCTCTCCCAGGTCATCCATGTTTTCAAATTGAAACTCAATACAGTATCTGTCCCCCTCAAAAGACGGTGGGGGAGTCAGTTTTATAGAGTCTCCCAGGTTCAGGTTTTTTTTCATCTCCAGGAAATATTTCTCAGCTTTAACTATCTTTGGATATCTCAGCTTCCTGAGGAAGTAACGCACCCTACTGCCCTTTTGGGGTATGTTGAGGCTGCTGTCGGCTAAAATGTCCCTTAGTTCCTTGGCATTGAGAATGCCGGATATTGAGCATCCGTCTCTCTTAGTAATATCATAGAAATTATCAATAACTTCGTTCTGTTTATTTTTGCTAAACCTTAAGGCAGAGAGAAGCTGGAAAAGTAGTTCTCTGTCTTTTTTTGAAAAGTTCAAAAACTTTGCAGCTACCCCCTCATCTACCCTTCCGTCTACAACTGCGTCTTTGATTTTTACATCCAGACTTGACAGAGGTTTGATTCTGTCCAATACGGAATAATGGGGATTCAATCCTAAAAGAGGCAGGAATTTTTTTACTATAACCTCGACTGAATAGTATTTTTGTAGTTTACTGATGGTTATGGATTTCTCAACAGGGTTTAAAACCCTGTGGGAGAGATTATCATAAAGGCTTATCAAAAAGGTATCCTTGTCTTCAATACTCTGGCACATAACAGCGCATCTCAATTCTTTTATCCCTATCTCCTGGCAGACCAGAAGTCTTTTATAGCCACACACTATGCTGTACTGCTCCCCGGATTTTTTTTTCACCAATGGAGGATTGAGTATGCCTATCTTCTCAATGGATTTCTTTAATTGTGTTAGGTTAAAACCATAGGTAGTGACAAAGGTAGTATCAGTCAGATCAATGGACTTTAGATATAATTGTTTATATTCTACGTTTCCCATTTTGACTCCTGACTTCTCAAGTTTGGGGCTTTGCAACTAACTTGATATTTCTCAGGTATTTTTAAATACCTTTCCCCCTCTTCGATTCTTCCCCTTTTTAAACACCCATTGCCAAATATGGTACATTTTCTCGTTAGCTCTTTTAAGGACGCCTTGTACTGTTCAGGGAAAAGAACTCCGCTTTCCAATATATTAACCAAAGCCTTTATTCTAAACCTGTCGAGACCTACAAACTTCCGGGACAACTGATCATGATGCCCTCCTCTCTTTATTATCAGAGGGGTTTCTATCAAATAGACAGGATAACGAGCGGCTATTCTGAGCCACATATCGTAATCCTCACAGGCTGGTAAACTCTCATCAAAAAAACCGATCCTGTCAAAAAACAACTCCCTTTTTACCATGACAGAAGAAGGGCTTACGATACAAAGAGGCAACACCTTGTCGAATATCATACCGCTGTATTTTCTGTGTTTTCTCATGGGATTTACTCTTGCATTATTTCTGAGCCATATTTCTTCAGTATAACATATCAAGGCATTTGGATTGTGAATAAAGAAATCCATCTGAGAAGAAAGCTTACTAGGCAACCATTTATCATCGGAATCCAGAAAAGCAATATATGCCCCGGAAGAGTTTTTTATGCCCATATTTCTCGCACAACTCACACCTCTCTTATTCTGATAAAGATAAATTGCTTTCTCAGAGTATCTTTGCACAATATCTCCAGTTTCATCTGTAGAACCATCATCAACGACTATAAGTTCAAAATCCTTATAGTCCTGGGATAGAACTGATTCAATTGCTTCCCCAAGTAGGTTTGCTCGATTATAGGTGGGAATTATAACGCTTACTTTTGGCATGGATAGATTCTTGGTAACTACTCAGGTTCAAAGGCACAGAACACCAAGGCACAAAGTTTATTTGGTTTGCTATTTATTGTAAGCATAAATTTCTGTCGAGCGATACGGTTGTTTCCCTACCTACCGGCAGGCAGGTGTTGTATGCACCCCTCCCATAAACGGTGCTAGACTATTCCCTCCATCGGCATAATAAATGCCTTGACCCCGGCCTTGGGATGTTTTTTCTTCATTTCTTTAACTGCCGAAATCAGATGTTCGACCTCTTTATCTTCAACTGCTATGGCCAGGAAGTTGTTCCTTCCTGGCCAGCATTGAGTTCCCATATGAGGCTCGGTCTCGGTGCCTTCGCCCAGAACCTCAGTAAATTTTGTGTAGCCTCTTACTCCTGCCGCCTTTATGGCCCCTATCAGATCATAGTCAGCAGCCTCAGAGTACGCTATAAGAACCATCTTCATCTTATCCCCCTTCCCTCCCTATTATTCTCACATTGGCATTATCAACCAGGTTTTTATGCCCTTTTGTAACTATCATGTCATCCCTTTTTAACCTGTGGGATAACACCTCTACCTTTCTGTCAAGGCGTCTGCCAACTCTTATGTGGTCCAGTATTACCCTGTTGTTCCTGACTATAAATATGGATGGCTTATTAGCCACTGATACAACAGCCTCTTCTGGAAGCACCATAGCGTCCTTTTTGGTCGAGGTGGTCAACTGTATATCTGCAGAGAATCCCTGTTTTAGTCTATTATCTCTATTCCCTATCTTTGCCTTTACCTTAAGGCTTCGTGTAGAAGGGTCAGATTCAGGGCTTATAAAGTATACCTTTCCTGTAAACTTTTCTCCCGGGAATACATTAACCGTGGCTACCAGAGTCTGACCTATCTTAACCTCACCGGCAAATACCTCGGGGATAGAGAAGGAGAGCTTTAATGGGTCGTTTTGCACTATCTTAAAAAGCTTAGTGCCGTTTTTGATGTGTTCCCCAAGAGATACCATCCTATTATTAACTATCCCCGTGATGGGAGAATATACACTTGTGTCTTTAAGATTCTTCTCCGCTACTTTTAAACCTACCATGGCTTTCTCAATCTTTGCTTTTGCTACCCCGACATCCTCTTTCGCAGGGCCACTTATGGCTATTCTATATCCATCTTCCGCAGTCAATGCCTTCTTCTTTGCTGTTTCATATCCGGACTCTATCTTATCAAATGTGCCCTTATCTATTAACCCGCTCTCGTAAGATTCCTTCTGTTTCTTATAATCGCCCTCTATCTTCTCAAGGCTGATCCTTGTCTTATCCAGATTCGTCTTCATCTGTTCGACTCTTTCTGCTCTTGTCCCTGCCATTAGCTTGTCAAAAGCCGCCCTTGCTTCTTCAACGACCGATCTCGCCTTTTCAACGGCCAGCCGGGCCTTTTCATCGTCGAGCTTGAGAAGAATACCCCCTTTTTTTACCGGACTCCCTTCATCGGCAAATATCTCTTTTACTTTCCCTGTAACCTCTGAAGTGACGGTCACATCCTCATTTGAAAGAAACGAGCCAACGGCATATATATCATAGCGAATATCCATGGTTTCTACACTGGCAGCTTCGATATCGATGACCTTTCCTCCAAAACTTCTGTTTGCTATACCGACAATCTCATCTTGCTCCCCTCTTCCACATCCAAAAGATGAGACATATACCAGTGATACAGCAGAAAACATAACGAGTATCATCTTTATAGTTTGCAAGCCTTTGCTCCACTCGTCCATATATTGCGATTATTCACTCCTGCCCTTTCTCTTTTTCATAAGCCTTGCCAGCCAATCATCAAAGAGGTCATAGGCTGCAGGAACGACAAGGAGGGTCAGAAAAAGGGAGGTAAGAAGACCGCCAATGACAGCAATGCCCATGGGTGCGCGGGTTTCCGAACCCTCGCCGATACCGAATGCCACCGGCATCATGCCAAAGACCATGGCCAGAGTTGTCATAAGAATGGGTCTAAGCCTTACAGGGCTGGCATGGAGGATTGCCTCCTGTCTCGACATTCCCCTCTCCCTAAGGGTATTGGTATAATCTACAAGCAGGATCGAGTTCTTCTTCACAAGCCCCATTAGGAGAATGAGCCCTATCAAACTGAATATATTGAGGGTATTCCCCGTAATAAGGAGCGCCCCGAATGCCCCGATGAATGAGAGGGGCATGGCAAGCAAAACCGTAAAAGGGTGGACAAAACTCTCGAATTGGGAAGCCAGGATCATATATGCTATAACCACCCCAAGTATAAGGGCAAACAAGAGGTACCTGAAAGACTCTCCCATGGTTTCAGCCATGCCTTTGTACTTCGGCAGATAATCAGATGGAAGCACCTTTGCCGATATGGCATCAAGCTCTCCCATCGCCTGTCCCAGTGGTTTACCCTCAAGACTGGCAAAGACAGTTACAGCCCTCTGTCTGTCTACCCGGTTGATAATGTTGGGCCCTCCTCCTTCCTGGATCCGCACAACACTGGAGAGTTCAACAAGCCTTCCGTCCCTTGACCTCACATAAAGCCTTGTCAGATCATCCGGATCCTTCCTGTCTTCAGGGTTGAGCCGAACTCTAACCTCGTATCTTTTTCCCCTGGTCTCATCCTTGAACTTTGTTATATCCAGTTCACCGCTGATGAGGATATTAATGGCATGGGCAACAGTGGCGACATCCACCCCCATATCCGCAGCCTTGTCACGGTCAATATAGACCTTAAGCTCCGGCTTCCCCGTTTCAAGGGAGGTGTCCACATCCACAATACCGGGTAACTTTGAAAACTCAGCAACAATCTGCCTCGTGTAGGTCTGAAGGGAAGAGAGGTCACGCCCCCTGATACTGTACTGAATCGGCACCATCCTCTGACCCCCGCCAATCATGGCGATATCCTCTGCCGTTGCCTTGAGCCCCGGTATCTGACGAGTTTTCTTTCTTATCTCTGCCTTAATCTGCTCCTGGCTTTTTTCTCTCTCCACCCTGGGCTTCAGACGTACAAACAGGACCGCCCTGTTTATCTGAGGGGTTAAGCCAAACCCCAGGGCATAGAAGACCGTTCTCACCTCCGGGGTCTCTCTTAATATCTGTTCTGCCTTTTTGAAGAGATCGTCTGCCTTATCAATAGAATAGTCTATTGGGGCTTCAAGTCTCACGATAAACTGGCTCTGGTCTTCGGGCGGTATGAACTCCTTACCTATGAATTTTGTGATATAAAGGCTAAAGATGAATAGAAGCAGGGCAAGAACCATAACGGTTTTCCTGTAGGAAAGAGAAATCTCCAGGAGTCGTCTGTATGCCTCTTCCGTCTTTTTGTAGCCTGTCTCAAACCACTGCCCCATCCTGTAAATGTAAGCAAATCCGGAAGGGGTTCCTGTGGGATTCTCCTCTATTGATTTCATCCTTTTCAGAAAGATGGAAGCTATCATCGGGGTCAGAGTAAAGGAAACCAGCATGGATACCAGGACGGAAAAGACCACGGTAAGCGCAAACTGCAGGAAGAACCTTCCGACCATCCCCTTCATGAATGCCACGGGAAGGAAGATTGCAACGATGGCAAAGGTGGTGGCCATAACCGCTAGTCCTATCTCAGAGGTGCCAAAAGAGGCAGCCTCCCGTGGCTCCCTCCCTTCCTCGATATGACGGTATATGTTTTCTACCACTATGATGGCATCATCAATGAGAAGACCAACGGAAAGGGAGAGGGCAAGCATGGTCATGTTGTTAAAGGTAAAACCGAAGAATTTGATCATGGCAAATGTGGAGACAATCGATACAGGCAGGGCTACGGCAGTGATGAGAGTCGTCCTGAAATTTCTTAAGAAGATAAAGACGGCGATAACGGCAAAGAGACTGCCCAGAATCAGGTGTTTTTGAACCTCGTCTATGGAGCGTTTGATAAACGTGGACTGGTCAAAGGCGATGTTCAGGGTCATGCCAGGCGGCAGGGTCTTTATAATACCTGCAAGCTCTTTCTTGACCCGGTTGATCACCTCAACGGTGTTTGTCCCGGATTGTTTCTGAACCCCTATACCAACCGCAGGTATCCCGTTGAATCGAACAAGGGAACGTTTCTCCTGCATCCCATCTTCAACCCTTCCAATATCACGGAGCCTCACCGGTGCTCCCTTATAATAGGTGACAATCAGATCATTGAAATCAGGCACATTCGGGAACTCTCCCTTGATCTTCACTGTGTATTCCTTGGATGCAGCTTCAATCCTCCCGCCGGGAAGTTCCACATTCTCACGCTGGAGCGCCACTAAAACATCATTGGCTGCAATATGATAGGCTTGAAGTTTATTTGCATCAAGCCAGACCCTCACCTCCCTCAGTCTCAATCCGCCCAGCCGGATAGCGCCAACACCATTGATCCTCTGAAGCTGCTCTTTCAAAACCTCATCGGCATACATAGAAAGATCACGAACAGACCTTCTGCCTGCCAGATTGAACCACAAAACAGGCGTTGCATCCGGGTCAACCTTCTCTATAATCGGTTCATTAATGTCTCTGGGGAGTTTTTGTCTGACAACAGAGACCTTCTCCCTGACATCCTGTACGGCAAGATCGATGTCCCTTTCGAGGACAAACTCCACCGTTACCAGGGATGCCCCTTCGATACTCGTAGATGTAATGCTCTTAACGCCGTTGATTGTGTTTGCAACTTCTTCAATCTTGTCCGTGACGTCAATGTCCATTATCTCCGGGGATGCACCCTTCAACCTTGTTGTGATATTTACAATCGGAAAATCAACCTTGGGAAAGAGGTCAACACCGATCTCAGGGTAACTGACCAGGCCAAGAACCACCAGAGCAAGGATAAACATGGTTGCAAAGACAGGCCGTCTAATAGATGTATCAGCGAGCCACATTGACCTTCACCCCCTCCGACAGGTTGTTTTGGCCTACGACTACAACCATCTCGTTCCCTTTCAGACCTTCTGCAATCTCCATAAGCTCTCCGTACTTACTGCCAATCTTTACCTCTCTTTCTCTGGCACGGTCGCCCTCAACAACAAAGACCCTGGTTCTCGAGTCGTCATAGAGTATAGATGTGATAGGTACAACGGTTGTATCCCTCTGTCCCCCGGTATAGAGGGTAACATTGGCAAAGAGTCCTGGTTTCAGGAGCCCATCATGATTGGGAACCCTTGCTTCAACCTGAAGGGTCCTGGTCCTTTCCTCAAGACTGGGATAGAGGATGCTCACCCTTCCCTTAAACTCCTTGCCAGGAAAGGCATCAACCCTAAAGATCACATCTTGCCCTATACGGAGTTTCCCAACATCTCTTTCTGTTACCGTAAAATTGAGCTTGAGAGGATTGTTCTGGATGACCGCAAAGAGGTTTGTGCCGTTTCTTACATAATCCCCTGCTGAAACCTTTTTCTCCCTTATGATACCATGTATGGGTGAGTAGATAGTCGTTTTGGAAAGCCTCTCTCTGGAAAGGGCACAGGTTGTCTTTGCCCGTTCCACCTCAGCCATAGCCAGAGACAGTCGGGTAGAGACATCATCGAACTGTTGTTTCGTGACCAGTTCTTCCTTGTAAAGGGCCTCCTTTCGCTGATACTCCAATCTCGCATTTTCAAGGGTCGCTTCTGCCTGCTTCAAACCAATCTCCGCCCTCTTCACTTCCAGGCTGTAATTTGTATAGTCAATTGCCGCAAGAAGCATCCCCTTTGAAACAACTGTTCCTTCCTCCACTCTGACACTTCTCAAAAGCCCTTCAATCTCGCTGCTTACGACAACTTCCTCACCAGGCATCAGTGTGCCGATGCTTTCCACGAATGGTCTGAAAGACCTTTTCTCAACGGACTGAACACGGACATTAATAGCCTTCCCCCCAGTAACTTCTACCTTTTTCTTCTCACAGGCAGGGCAAATTAAGATAAGGGATAGAAGAAACAACAAAAGGACAACCTGACCTGATCTGTTACCTTTCCCGTAATCATTACCAATA
>QZJR01000056.1 GCA_003599365.1 Deltaproteobacteria bacterium
TCTAAATACCTGCTCAACTTGCCAGAACTCCTTGTATTTGAGGGCAACCTGTTCGGGTGATAGATCGGTATTGGTCTTCAATACCCATTTCCCATCAAAAACTCAATCTGTGTCACCACATTTTGGAGATTCTCAAAGAACGATCCGCTCTTGATGCGGGTTTGCGAGCACTAACCCACTCACAACTGTAAAAGAAAAGTCAGGGGAATACCCTTGAGGAAGCAAAGAGGAATCTAATCGAGGCAGTACAACTCGTCTTAGAGGCAAATCGTCAAATCGCTGAAGAAGACCTGAAGGGGATCGAAATAATAAAAGAGGAGTTTGGGGAAATAACAGCTTGAAACGAAAAGACGTAATTCGTTACCTCGAAGAGAACGGATGCGAATTCTTGCGGGAGGGAACAAATCATACCGTATACGTAAACCGCCGCGAGAAGAAGGTCACTACGGTCCCTCGCCATAGGGAAATTGACGATATCTGGTGATAAAAATATGTAAAGACCTAGGAATACCGAAGCCATAACAAATCACTACCTTTAGGCAAAAAGAGTCAAGCGAGGAAGGAAAGATGAAAAAGTTGGGGGTTATAATTCTACTGGGGCTATTTTCACTAGGCATGGGAGGATTAGGAGTTTGGGCACAGGAACATGGGCCGGCACAGAAGAGAATCATGATAGAGCGGGCAGAGAAGGTCACAGGGAAAAAGCTGGAACTCGTCAAACGCGTAGTCGAGAAGTACCAGAATTGCCGGGTTCTCTTCGAGGGGAATGAGTTGACAGCTTTAGTCATCAATGGCAAGACATACCGTGATTTCACCATCGTCATCCGCGATACCAAGAAGACCATAATTGTAGTCACGGCCGATGGTGTGGTCAGTTTTGATTACTGAACGGATTCATGCCGAGGCATCCTTAGAACTAATTTATATATTTTTTCTTGTCTTTCCCTATTACTTTCCTATATTGAGTTTAAATCAATTCCCATCTACTTTTAAGCACCCCTGAAGACAAAACACCTCTTTTGGATTCACCATGATTGAAAAAAGTGTAAACTCTTTGCCGATATGGTTCTTTGAGAGCCTCTTGAAACATGAAAACATTTCTCACTTTGTATCTGGCAGAATGGGTGGCTTCAGCAGCCCACCATACGACTCTCTCAATTTAGCATTGCATGTGGAAGACGATCCCAAGAAGGTACACAAAAATAGACAGCTGCTTGCTTCAACCCTTGATATTTCTTTAAACAACTTCACCTTTGCCAAACAAATTCATGACAGCAGTGTTAAAATCATTACGGAAGAACTAAGGGGAAGTGGCGGATTAGAGCAGCAAACAGCGATTGAGGCAACAGATGCTCTGGTAAGTAATCTTCCCAACATTTGTCTTATCGTTCTTGTAGCCGACTGTGTGCCTATCCTATTCTTTGACCCGAAAAAGAACATTATAGGAGCTGCCCATGCCGGATGGAGAGGGACAGTACTAGGAGTAGTTCAAAACACAGTAAAAACATTTCTGGAAAGGTTCGGTTCTTCGCCAAGAGATATCATCGTAGGGATTGGTCCTTCTATTGGCCCATGCTGTTACGAAGTGGGCTCCGAAGTTATTACCCATGTTGAAGACACATTTCATAGCAAAAAGGGTTATATTGACGAGAAGCCCCTAGAAGATGGTAAAGGGTATCTCAACTTGTGGGAGACAAACAAAACACTGCTTGTAGAAATGGACATACCGGAAAATAATATAGAATCAGCAGGGATATGTACACATTGCAATCACAATTCGTTCTTCTCGCACAGGTATCAAAAAAGGGGAACAGGGAGATTTGGAGCAGGGATCATGATCAAGAGGGTTTAGAAGACATTCATTATTATTGACTTATTCATCTTTATTTGTTAATTGCTAATTTCAAAATGAGCTTTGCACAACTTGCTGAGAGCTTTGAAAAAGTCCCCTGAGAGCGAATTCATGAGAGTAGAGAGAATTTTGGGCTAATTCTAATTAAATGAAAGGAGATCAACATGAAGACAGTAAAATTATTGTTAATATTTTTCTTCATTTTTATGCTTCTCGGCCAGGTTGTCTTATCAAAACAGGGGTTTGCTTCCGAAGACAGCCTGGGCGAGAACCTGGTGCGGCAGTTATGGGCAGACATGAAAAAACCAGATATGGATGCCATCGAAAAGAAGATTGCCAAAGGTTTCCAGTCAATACATCAGTATGGTGCCGATAACCGCGAGCAGGAGATAAAGCTTATCAGAGGTCTCAAGCTCGGCGAGTATACTCTGAGTGATATTCAAATTACTCGGAATGGGCCAGTGATTGTTGCTACCTACTTTGTCTCTGTAGAAGAGACGATCATGGGTAAGCGGCTATCAAAGAAACCGGCCCCAAGGCTTAGCGTTTTTCTGAAAACTGACAGCGGTTGGCAATGGATCGCCCATGCTAATCTTAAGCCTTCAAAATAGCAAAGTAACAGACCCCTATAAAAACCCAATTGAAAGAAACCAGGTGATAAGATGCTAAAAAAAGTCTTTTTCCTGACACTAACTTTAATTATGTTTATGATAGTTCCAATCGGCAATGCAATAGAAATTGATGGTATAAAGATCCCTGATTCCCTTATGGCCGGTAAAACCAACTTGATTCTAAACGGGGCTGGTGTGCGAACTAAATTACTGATAAAATTATATATTAGTGGTCTCTACCTTATGCAAAAGAATCATGACCCCAAAAAAATTATAGAGGCAGATGAACCGATGGCAATCAGACTGCACATTATCTCCTCTATGATTACCGGTAAAAAGATGGGAGAAGCAACAAAAGAAGGTTTTTTTAGAGTTACACGTGGAAACATTGAACCAATCAAACCTGAGATAGAAAAGCTTATCTCAGTTTTTAAAGACAGAATAAATGAAAACGACATTTATGATTTTATTTATAAGCCGGGTATGGGAGTAGAAGTTTATAAAAATCATAAAAAACACTCTCTAATAAATGGCTTACCCTTTAAAAAGGCTTTGTTCGGCATATGGCTTTGTGATAACCCAGCCCAAAAGAGTTTAAAAAGGGAAATGTTGGGGACAGTTGGAGGGGTAACGGTTAAGGGGGAGTAATGCATGCATTTTCAAGCAGTAGTCTTCGATTTGGACGGAACATTACTTGACACCCTGGCAGATATTGCTAACTCGGCGAACAGTGCCTTAGCAAGATACGGGGTTTCCCCCCGTGGAGCAGATGAGTATCGTTACTTCGTAGGTGAGGGGGTAACTGTGCTTATGTCGCGGGCACTGCCTGCTGAAAAACGGAATGATAGTATAATTTCGGACTGCGTAAAGGCATTTCGTGAGAGTTACAGTTCCAACTGGAATGTAAATACCAAACCATACGACGGCATTATGGAGCTTCTGGACGAACTCACTGCCAGACAGGTGAAGATGGCAATACTCTCAAATAAGCCTGATGATTTTACAAAACGTTGCGTCCGTGAATTTCTGCCGGACAAAAGATTTGAAATGGTTCTAGGCCAGCGCGAGGGAATCCCCATGAAGCCTGACCCTGCCGGCGCTGTCGAAATAGCCGAGACCCTCGGTATCGCATCATCACAATTTCTTTATCTGGGAGACAGCGGCCTCGACATGCAGACTGCCACACGTGCGGGCATGTTCCCAGTGGGTGCAGTATGGGGTTTTAGATCGGCGGAGGAGTTGAGGATACATGGTGCCCAGGTAGTGATCGAACAGCCAAGGGATCTCCTGTATCTCTTGGATAACCCTTCATCCTCCTTCATCTCCCCTGAAACTTAGGTTTTCTTTTTTCTACAAAAGCAGCCACATCTTCCTTCTAATCTTCACTGGCACTTGCAACTTTTTATACTTGTGTGATAAAGTAAAAAAATGCTCAAAGATTTTGATTTGCTATATGCACAGGTAGAGAAAAGAAATGATCTATAGTATTTTTAGCCATGACGATATGGAGCAGATGAAAGCCATTGGAATCATAGAAGAACAGGTTATATCCCAAATAAAACTCTTTAAGAAGAAAATATCTTATTTGAAGTTGAATCGCCCCTGTACCATAGGTGACGGCATAAGGGTTATCCCAGAAGATGAAATTAAGGAACTTATACTCCATCATCAAGAAGCAGCAAGCAGAGGGCGCCTACTGAAATTCGTGCCCGCTTCAGGGGCGGCCAGCCGTATGTTCAAGTCACTGCTTCAGTTCAAGGACATAAACCAAAAAATTGACAGAGATGATATTGTAAAAAAAACAGGGGATAATGAACAGGCTGAAGATATTCTCTTTTTTACGGACAGGATAAGGAAATTCGCCTTTTTCGATGACTTGAAATCGTTAATGTCTGCCTCTGGGCTTGATATAGATACCCAGCTAGGTAAAGGTCAATTTAAAGAGATCATCCACTGCCTCCTAACCCCCCAGGGTCTTAACTACGCTGACCTGCCCAAGGGATTGCTTAAGTTTCACCAATATTCCAATGGTAGCCGGACAGCCTTTGAGGAGCATCTGGTCGAGGCTGCGGATTATCTCAAGGATGCCCAGGGGCTCTGCCGTCTTCACTTTACCGTTTCCTCCGAGCATAAAGAAAGGTTTGAAGGTCTACTGGAAGAGGTAAGGCATAGGTACGAAAAGAATTACAATGCCCGGTTCCAGGTGGATTTTTCTCTTCAGAAGAGATACACCGATACAATTGCCGTGGATCTATACAACCAACCCTTTCGAGAGAAGGATGGAAAGCTCCTGTTTCGGCCCGGAGGACATGGCGCCCTTATAGAAAACCTGAACGATCTCAAAAGAGATATAGTTTACATAAAAAACATTGACAATGTTGCGCCGGACCGGTTAAAGGGGCAAACATTTCTCTGGAAAAAGATCCTTGCCGGTTATCTGATTGAGTTTCAGAAAGAGGTATTCACCTACCTTAAAAGGTTGGAGGAAGGGGAACTTGAGAAACGGTTCCTTGATGAAGTCATGGAATTTGCCAGAGACAGGCTTGTTCTGCTATCCTCAAACAGCTATCAGCATATGTCCGCAATAAAAAAGAGAGAGTTTCTCCTGAGTAAACTCCATCGTCCCCTCAGGGTTTGCGGTATGGTTAAAAACCAGGGAGAACCCGGGGGCGGACCCTTCTGGGTTGAAGATGAAGATGGCACCCTATCTCTGCAGATCGTAGAAAGTGCCCAGGTTGATCCCAAATCCAGTAAACAACAGGCAATATTCGCCTCGGCGACCCATTTTAACCCTGTAGATATTGTCTGTGGAGTCAGGGATTATAAAGGGAACCCCTTTAATTTAAGAAATTATATGGACACAAATGCAGTCTTTATCTCCCGGAAATCTAAAGAGGGCCGGAATCTAAAGGCACTGGAGCTTCCTGGTCTGTGGAACGGTGCCATGGCTAACTGGATTACTCTTTTTGTGGAAGTTCCAGTTATCACTTTTAATCCTGTAAAAACCTTAAATGACCTGCTTCGTGAGGAACACCAACCCCAATAGAAGGGTAAAGGAAAGAAAATTTCTTTCATTGTCTGATAAAGGAGGTATATACTACGAAAGAGCCGGATAATAAGGAAGATACCTGTTTTTATTCAGGTGAGGCTGCCTGTCTGGGACTCAAAGACTGTCTCACTAAAGAGGAAGAGATTATTCTTGCCGATATTCGGGCACTTCGTAAAAATGCCATTAATGTAAAAACCAGGTTGAAGCTTATGGAGGGTCGCGCTACCGGGGATATGTCAGGGTCTCAGGAGGAGACTCAACTGATTAGCCCCGAGCGCCAGGCTCTGATAGATGAGCTGGATGACCTGAGAAAAAACAGGAAAGAGCTTGACAGGCTGATGGAGGAAGCGCACCATCGTAAGATGGTGCTGTTAGGTCACAGAAAGCCATGACTTAAATCACCAAATCTTCTTGAAGACCGCATTTGATGTCTTTTGTAAAGAGGTGATCGTTCCCAACCTTATATGCCCAGCACATATCCTTTATTTTAGGATAAACCTCAAGGACTTTTTTTCTCATTAAGGCAGCATCTTCGATATACTCTCTTATGGGAAAATTGTAGGATTTCTCTATGAATTGAACCATAATTTTAGCCATTTCCAGGGTTTGGTCAACTAATTGGTGACAACCATCCTTGCCGCCTACAGATTCGATTACCCTTTTTGTGAATCCTCTGTTTATCTTAATGCCAACAAGGTTAGCCATCTTTTGGCTGGTCTGCCGGCAGACCCCAACATATGGAGCCTTCTTAAAGTCTGCTTCTGCATGCTTGATCTCTCTGGATGGGAAGGAGATATGAAAAGTAGCAGAGATGTGATGGACATTATCCAGCATGGATACTTCTACTTTCAGCAACCCTTCTCCAATAATATCTGCCCTTACATTCTTGTTTCTTTCAAATAGTGCCAAATCAAAGCCCCTTTCTTATATTTAATAATTTTTTACTTTACCAACAAATTCCTTTCTTTTATACTTTATTTAAAAAAAGAATCCTTGTCAACTAAATGCTTACCAGGCAATCCAAAAACAATAAATATTAACCATAAAGGAGGATAAAACATGCCCTTTCAACTTACTGAAGAGCAACAGATATTTCAAAGGTCTTTGAGAAGCTTTTTTGAAGATAGGGTGGCCCCAAGGGCAGCTGAAATCGATGAAAAGGACGAATTTCCAGGTGATGTATATAAAGCCATGAGTGAGATCGGTGTTCAGGCTATATTCTTCCCTGAAGAGTATGGTGGATCTGGAGGGGATCTGCTGACCTGCTGCGTGGCTACAGAGGAAATTAGCAGGGTGAGTGGAAGCATGGCTGTTCTTACAGCCCCTCCCTTATCTCTTGCCTCTGCAGCATTCAGATTAGCCGGCACTAATGAACAAAAGTCCAAATACTTACCCAAGTTAGCAAGCGGTGAATGGCTGTTTGCCATAGCCATTACCGAACCGGATGCAGGGTCTGACGTCTCTGCCATAAGAACAACTGCCGTACTTAAGGGTGATCATTACATTCTAAACGGCACAAAACGTTTTCATACGGTTGGTGACCTAGCTGATGTAACAACGGTCTATGCCAAAACTGATACAGGCAAAGGAGCAAAAGGAATTAGCACCTTTGTGGTTGAAAAGGGAGCCCCTGGACGAATTATTTCTAAAAAAGAAAAGATGATGGGTATAAGGGGCATTGCCTCATGTGAGATGGTCTTTGAGGACTGTCGTATCCCCGTAGAGAATCTTCTGGGCAAAGAGGGAGATGGATTTAAGGACGTTATGCATACCCTGGATGAGAGCCGCCCAATAGTGGCTGCCATGGGTGTGGGATTAGCCCAGGGTGCCCTTGATTATGCCGTAAATTATGCAAAACAAAGGGTTCAGTTCGGAAAACCTATCTGTGAATTTCAAGGAATCCAATTTATGCTGGCAGATATGGCAACCCAAATTGAGGCATCCAGGTATCTGGTTTACAGGGCTGCCTCTATTGCATTAAATCGTAACAGAGAAAGTATCATGCTTGCTTCTATGGCCAAATATTTCAGCAGTGACATGGCTATGAAGGTTACCACAGATGCAGTTCAGATTCTTGGAGGGTATGGATATACCAGCGACTACCCCGTGGAAAGAATGATGAGAGACGCCAAATGCTTTCAGATATTTGAGGGAACCAACCAGATCCAGAGGGTTGTGGTTGCAAGGTCTCTGCTAGGATAGGCAGGTTATTTTTCTTTGAATTTTTCTATTGCTTTGTTATAGTAAACCTGATAAATGGCAAGTAACTATTGAAAAAGCAGCTTTTACCTTACAAGTACCAGTGAGTTTTTTCTCTTCTTATGGCAGTGGAAAATGAAGAAGTAGTAGGCTTGTCTGGCCTGTGAATTAAATATGGTAACGCTTATGAGCGAAAGTACAAATGGAGAAAAAAGATGACAAATAGTAAACGGGATTATTTTTTGGCGTGTGTCGAGGATGGCTCCCTTTCTATGAGGCCTTATTGTGGCAGCTGTGGCTTTCAGCTAAATGAAGACTATTTTTGCGAAAATTGTCAGCGCCAATGTCGTTGTACTCACGTTAAATGTGAAGATAGAGAGTCCTATAGTTTGATGGATGCCCTTATAAAGAAGAGTAAGGCTTTTAAAAATTTTACTATAGAAATACTGCTATCACCATTTAAGGGTTAGCCTGTTTAAAAATATAGGCATTTTGATTATACCCCGCCGCAAATCGCTGCGGGGTATACACCGTCCTTACCTTTCCTTGCCGGGCATTACTTAGGACTCCTCCATTCAGTCATTGGTATAAACTTTCCTGTAGCAGGCTCCGCCTTAAAAATCTTCCAGGTACTTCCCCCGTTGTGGTCTGTGGGGCCGTAACCTATAGGACCCGTAAGTCCTCCCGTATCAAATATCTTCATTCCTTCTAAACTCTTTACCAGAGCCTCTCCATCGAGATCCCTGCCTGCCCTCCTCATAGCCTCGATTTTGACCGTTCCAATAACCCAACCGTAAGTATATGTTTTCCCACGGTAGGGTTTTTCCGTTCCCGGTTCATATTTGAGGGTAATCTCCCTCATCCTTGCCACACCAGGCCCCTCATCGTACCATGAGGCCATAGAAGCAACTGCATAGAACAACTCGGATGCATCACCGGACATGCGAATAACATCTTCATTACAGGTTGCCCAACTGCCAAATAAGGGAACTTTCAAACCAAATTTCTTCAACTCTCTAAGAAGGACAATCGTTGGCTGGGGGAGTGAACCGCAGATAATAATATAATCAACCTTAGCCTTCTTCAGGTTCATCACCTGAGAAGTGGCCTCAATGGAACCGGGATTGAGCACCTCCTTTGCTGCAGGCTCTAAATTATAGGATTTGAGCCTCTCCAGTCCGGGCACCAAATCTGCTTTTCCTGCCTCGCTATCAGGGACAACGAATGCAATCCTTGGATTCTTCGCCTTTAAATCCTTCATGATATAATCCACAATTACCTTCATCTGGCCAGGGTAGATGTCTTGGATGGTAAAGACATACCGCTCGAAAGGTTTTACCATCCTTTCCGCTGTCGATGCGGGAAAGGTAGGGACCTTTTCCTTCTCGATACTCTTCAACAGGGCAACAGCGCCATTTGTGCTTGTAGGCCCGATTAAAGAAACAACCTCATCCCGGAAGAGCAATTTTTTGAAGGAAGATATAGCCATAGGTATAGAATAACGGTCATCCTCCACGATCAACTTGATCTTCCTTCCATGCATCCCACCCTGTTCGTTAATGAATCGAGTCAGGCTTCTAAGTCCTGCGGTCAAAGGAATGACCGCATTTGCAGCGGGCCCTGTCTGATCAAGGATGACCCCCACCTTTATCGTGTCATCAGTTACCCCCCTGACCTTAGCAGCATAGACATCGGCCGTGATTCCGAATAGCACAATAGCCATTAAAACCCAGATTGAAAACCCTTGAAGATCCAGTGTAAACGCCTTCTTTTCCATAATCTCCCCCTTCCCTTTTTTTTGCGGTAATGTCAAAAGTTTACGGCAGACTTCTCCTGTTGAACCTTGACTATCCCACACGGAAACTGCATATAAATCATTAAATACCATATACTACTCTACCGGCTTCCTCCAACCAGTTACAGGAACAATCTGCTTTGTCTTTACATCAGCCTTATAAATCCTATGATAATCTATCGGCTTATGGTCATTGGGACCGTAATCGACAATGCCACATATCCCCTGTGTGTCAAACCCTCTTATCTTTTCGTATCCTCCTACCAGAGTCTCCCCATTTAAATCTCTGCCTGCATTCTTGAGAGCTTCAACAATCAGCATAGCAGCAAACCACCCTTGCACATAGTTCGTATCCCGACTCCCTGAACCCGGGTGATATGTAAGAGTCACTTTCCTCAACTTATTCATTCCGGGACTATCCTCATGCCACAGGCCAAACGCGTTAACACCCATCATGTTCCTTGCAGCATCACCTGCTAGTCTCACAGTAGGGTCTACACATCCATACTGAACCGTAAAAGAGATAGAGGGGAAACCTAATTTCTTCGCATCTCTCAGGAATGATGCCATGTTGCCTATATACCCGTGGATAATAACATAGTCCGGGGACACCCTCTTTAGATTAAGTATCTGGGAACTGCAATCGCCTGCCCCTACGGGTATGACCACTTCGGTAAGTAACTTGATACCGCTGGCTTTTGCTTCCTCTCTCACAGAGTCGCGCGTATCTTTGCCGGCAGCAATATCAGGGTAGGCCGAAGCTATTCTTAGACTTTGACTTTTTATCTTCATATCACTTAAAAGATAGTCAAATATCAGCTTCACTTGATCGCTGTAAAAAGGAAGGGGGGTAAAGACATACCTTCTCACCGGCTGAAAAAAATCTTTGTTGTTTGTTACAGCCATAAGGGGTATATTATCCTTCTCGCAAAGCGGGATGATTGCATGGGTATGCCCCGCCCCAGATGCCGCCATGAGAGTCAGCACCTTATCCCTGAACACGAGTTTCTTAAAGGCCGCCAATGCCAAAGGTATAGAAAGGCGGTCGTCTTCAAGGATGTGTTCTATCTTCCTGCCATGAATACCTCCCTGGTCATTTATGTATCTGAAATACGTCTTTATTCCTTCCGCGCAAGGCACCCATATATCGGCGACCGGACCGGTCAGGTCTCCTACCACTCCCAACTTTATGGTGTTATCTGTTACGCCCCTTACTTCTCCAGCATAACCAGAAACAACAGCCAAAAACAGGAAGACAGGTGCTATGATTAAGAACGATAAAAAATGATAACCTCCAGACAAACGTCTTTCCATCATGATCTCCTCCTTTCAGAAATATCAATAACTTTCAAGAAAATAGTTCACATCCTTCATTCTTTATGTTTTTTCCATCCTGAAATAGGAATAAATCTCTTTCCCTCCACATCCGCTTTGTAAAACCGATGGTTGTCTATAGCTTTATGGTCGTCCGGGCCAAATGTTATCGTCCCACAAATCCCCTGGGTATCATAGTTTCTAATAGCCTCCACCCCCTTCAGGTAAGTCTCTCTGGTGAGATCTCTCCCGGCATTCTTAAAGGCTTCACAGAACACTGTCCCTGCAATCCAACCTTGAAAAAAATAGGAACTCCGACGATGAACATTCGGGTCGTATGCCAACGAGGCTTTTCTTAATCTATTTACACCAGGAGTGTTCTCGTCCCAGGTACCAAAACAATTAATAGCAAGTAATCCTTTAGCTGCTTTTCCTGCTATCGCCAGGACTTCATCGGAGCATCCGTACTGATTTACTATAATTGGCGTGGAAAGCCCCAATCTGTATGCAGCCTTTACAATAGAAGAGGTATCGACAACCAGTCCGTGAATAAAAACGATGTCTGGCTCGAGCTGCTTCATGTTAAGCATCTCAGAGGTATAATCCACAGCAGTAAGAGAAAAGACTATCTCTTTATACTTTTTTACCGGATATACCTTGACCAGTTCCCGAACAGCATCTCTGGTGTCCTTGCCTGAAGCCGTATCAGGATACATAAGGGCAATGGCAGGATTCTTGAGTTTCAGATCGTCAAAAATATATTCCATAACCAACTTTGCCTGATCTTCATACCAGGGGATTACACTGAATAGATACTTTCTTGCCGGCACAAAGAGCTTCTTTACCCCTGATGCTGCAATGAGTGGGATCTTCTCTTTTTCTACAAGGGGAACAAGGGCTGAAGTATGGCCAACCCCTGAAGCTGCCTGAAGGGCAAAAATCTTATCTTTGTAGACCAACTTTTTAAAACACGATAGGGCAAGGGGTATCGAATACCTATCATCCTCGAGGATGTAATCTATTTTTCTGCCGTGTATACCCCCTTCATCATTCACCATTTTGAAGTAGGATTTAGCCCCATGGGCTATCTGAATCCAGCCTTCTGCAATAGGTCCTGTCAAATCCCCCATTAAGCCAATCTTTACCGTATCTTTTGTCACGCCTATGTCTTCTCCTGCTTGAACAGGGATTGTGCCAAATAGCACAATCGCTACGATAGCCAAAAAGATATACACCATCCTTTTCATTCTATTGCCCTCCTTTTGTTTACTTCAGGGAATAAAAAACGGTAGAACCTTCATTTAACAGTTGGTGGTCTACGCCAATCAGTTATGGGCAGAAGTTTTCCCGTTGGAGGATCAGCCTTGAAAAGCTTACAGTAATCCAACCCTTTGTGACTTTTTGAGGTATAGTTAATCGGTCCACAGAGACCTTTTGTATCCAGATTGCGAATCGTTTCCAATGCTTCTACAAGGGTTTCCCCGTTAAGATTCTTGCCGGCCCTCTTGATACCTTCATAAAGGATACTTGCAGTAACCCACCCTACAGTGTATTGCTTGCTCCTGTACGGTTTCTCCGTACCGGGATGGTATCTTAGGGTTATCTCCCTCACCCTGGCCATACCAGGGCTTTCATCGTACCAGGAGCTGAAAGCATGGGCCCCAATATAATTCTTTGATGCATTTCCTGCTATTCTTATAGTATCCTCAACACAACCGGGAAATGTCCCAAAGACCGGGACATCAAGAGCTAACTTCCTCATCTCTCTTAGCATTAGAATGAATCCCTGGGAAGTATGGTGCATTAGCAGATGGGTAGGTTTGTATCTTTTGATACTCAATACTTCGGAAGATGCTTCTATGGCTGCCATGGGAATAATCTCCAAGTGGAGTTTTAATTTATAGAACTCTGCCCGCTCTTTGACTGATCCCATTACAACCTTGCCTGATTCCATATCAGGATAAGCAAAAGCAATCCTAGGGTCTTTTGCTTTCATATCCTTCAGGATGTACTCAAACATAACACCAATCTCGTCATCATAGAAATCAACGGGGAGGAAGATATACCGTCGAAATGGCTCAACCAGTATCTTGTCGGCAATCGGTGGAACTGTGGGAAGCCTTAATTTTTCAATTTGCCTTAGCACCGTCCTGGTACCCCCAACTGAGCCGGGTCCCATAAGCGCCAGGATTCGATCTTTAAAGAGCAGTTTTTTGAAGGCAGCCATTGTGACAGGTATAGAATAACGATCATCCTCCACTATAAGCCTTATCTTCCTTCCATGAATACCTCCTTCATCGTTCACATATCTGGTATAGTTTCTTACCCCCTCGGTTAATGGCAGAGTGATATCGGCTATTGGGCCGGTTTGATCACATACCAATCCAACGGTTATGGTGGAATCTGAAACTCCCCTGATCTCGTCTGAATAGCTGGTGGAACTGACTACCAAGATCGAACCCATACTGAAAATACATACAAGGAAAAGACAGCAACCGGAAAGCAGCAACCCCCTTTTCATATTTTTCACCCCTTTCTATCAAAATCCTCACTTGCCCCCCCCTTTATCTATTTCGCCTTCACCCAATCCGTAAGTGGGATAAAGTAGCCCTTCTCTATGTCAGCTTTATATAACCTTGCGTAACCGTTGCCCTTATGATCCGTGGGACTATAACTAATAGGGCCTGTAAGACCCTTCATATCAAGATTTTTAATAGTCTCAAGGGCATTTACAAAGCTTTCTCCATCCAAATCTTTGCCTGCCCTCTTTATTCCCTCATGGGTAATCTTGGCTGTAATCCATCCTTTTATATAGTATCTATTTGGTGGCTCCATATTGGGGTAGTACTTAAGCGTTATTCTCTTCAACTCAGCAACACCTTCTGTATCGTCAAACCATGATCCAAACGCCCCTGCTCCGTATACCTTCTCTGCCAACTTTCCTCCAGCTTTTGCCAACTCATCCCCCAAGAGATGAAAAGACCCAAAATTCACAGGGGAATAGCTCAGTCTGTGTGTATCCCGCAGAAGGGCCAGGAAGGGACCAGTCACAGATAGGTTTATGATATGTGTGGCATTCTTTTTTCTTAAACTGAGGGACTGAGAACTTGCATCTACCGCCCCAGGGGCTAAAATTTCTCCTTCCACCAGCTGGACATTGTACTCCTTTGCCTTCATCTGAGCCACCTTGAGGCCGGATTTGCCATACTCTACATCAGGACTGACGATGGCAATCCTGAGATCTTTCGGTCTCAAGGTATTAACGATATAGTCCATAATTATTTTGATTTCGTCTTTGTTATCATTTCCTGGAGTAAATACGTATCTTTTCACCGGATCGTTCATAGTCCAGGACCAGCTCACGGTATTTACCGGCATCCTGTTTTTTTCGATATTTGGGAACAACGCAGTATTTTGACCGGTCCCGCCACAGGACAAAATGGTCAATACTCTATCCTTAAAAACCAGCTTTTTAAAGGCTGCAAACGCTCTGGGGATAGTATATCCGTCGTCTTCGAGCACCAATTCGACCTTCCTCCCATTGATACCCCCCTGATCATTAACGTATCGAAAGTAATTCCTCACCGCCTTTCCATAGGGAATGCCCAGGGAAGCCGCAGGGCCCGTCTGATCCATTATTGTGCCAACTTTAATAACGTTTCCTGAAACCCCTCTTGTCTCATCAGCGCTCAAAAGATTACTTGAGACAATCAGAAAAAATGCGACTAATAGCAAAGATAAAATCGTTTTTCCCCTTTTCATGTTATTGCTCCTTTCTCAAAGTTTTCAAACCTTTACTACTACTTCAATGGCCTTCTCCATCCTGTAAAAGGGATTAGTACTTCTTTATCCAAATCACCTTTGTAGAATTTGCTCTCATTCCCTGCTTTGTGGTTTGTTGAAGTGTATGTAACCGGGGCACTAAGCCCTCCTGTATCAAAATTTTTCAATGTTTCAAGGGCAGTTACAAAGGTATCATTATTCAAGTCTTTTCCCGCCCGCTTCATCCCCTCAGCTAAGATCATTCCATTTTGCCATCCCTGGGTATAAAACTTGTTACGGTAGGGTTTTTCGCTACCCGGTTTGTACTTCAGGGTAATCTCCCTTAACTTTGCCATCCCTGGGGTGTCGTCATACCAGGAACTCAATGTATGGGCTGCAACATAGCCTTCAGCCGCTTTTCTAGCGCCCCTTAGGACAGCCTCATCGCACGCATAGTAAAAACCAATAAACTGAGGTGTAAATCCAAACTTTCTTGAGTCCCTCAATATGCTGATTGCCGATCCAACATCCTCAACCAGGATGACATAATCAGCGCCTGTCTTTTTCATCTGAAGCACCTGTGAGGTGGTATCTAAGGCTGCCAAACCAACTACTATTTCTCCGGCAAGCTTGATCCCATAAGAGTGAGATGTCGCCCTGGCTGCTACCATGTTGGTCTTGCCAAACTCAAGGTCTGGATATACGACGGCTATCCTGGGATTTTTTGCACGCAGATCTGTCATTACGTAATCGAAGATCACTTTTATCTGATCTTCATAGCTAGCTCCAGGATTGAAGATATATCTTCTAAACGGATTAACCATCTTCTCTGCCAAGCTACCAACCATAACAGGAACCTTCTCCTTTTCAACCTGAGAAAAAAGGGCCATAGCCTGACCTGTTCCACCGAGAAACATCAAAGCAAGCGCACTATCTTTATACATCAATTTTTTAAAGGCTGCTATTGAGCCCGGTATGGTGTACCTATCATCCTCTACCAACACACTAACCTTTCTCCCGCTAATACCTCCCTGCTCATTGACATATCTAAAGTAATTCCTTACAGCTTCTGTGTATGGGATACCGACAAAGGCGGCAGGACCTGTTTGATCTATTATTATTCCGATCTTTATCGTGTCATTAGTAACACCCCTCACCTCTTCCGCAAAAGACGATCCTTCACCCATAAGTAACAAAAAAACAAAACCGAAAAATACCAATAGCTTTTTTAAAGAACCCTGTAACAATTTCTTTTTCATAGCATACCTCCCATTCGTTCAAATATTCAAAGATTACAATCCATCTTCATTTACACAGTTACATACACACCGAAGTTCTGTAAGGAAGGACTTAAATAAGTTATGTGCTTTCCCACATATAGACTTTTGGCATTTGCAACTAGAAAAATAAAGGTAGGGAAGACCCCAAAAATACTGGTTAAAGAAGTGCATTGTTACTCTTTGAGTAAGAGACCTTTAATTTATTGAATACGAATAGGAGGAACTAGAGAATAGAAGATACTGAAGAAGAGAAGATACTTAAAATGTAGGGGTATTAATGACAGACATTCCGCGTGCATAAGAACAGGAATTTGATTTTTCCATTATATACCGACAGAAATTTTCATATATCAAAGGCTTCATTTCATTGAAGCTTCTATCACCTCCTTTTTTGTTTATATCTTGATGGCTTCGTAAAAAGTCTATCTGCGGAATTGCTCCGCATCCTTTGTAGTTGCAGCGTACCCCTAAGTACGCTTCACTCCTTCGGATTTGCGCGCCTTGCATCTGGAGCTTTTTGCTTTGCCGTCTGATTTTTGATTTTTTACGAGTCCATCATCTTTATACATTGCAAGTCCCTCAGTGAGACAAGGTTTTTCTCGCCCACTACGCAAAATCTGCATCATCAGAACGCATACCACTTCCGACAGAGAAAAAGCAAAAAATGGCAACTATTTGCTGACAGTGGCTACTTTCTCATATCTGGGGCATTTCTCCAATCCGTGATAGGGATAAGCTTCCCGCTTTCCGGATCAGCCTGGAATACCTTATCGTATTTCAATCCCTCGTGGCTCTTCGAGGTATATGTTATGAAACCACATATGCCTTTTGTATCAAAATTCCTTATGGTCTCCATTGCATCTACGAATTTTTCGCCATCAATGTCTTTACCAGCCCTTTTTAGCCCCTCACAGAGGAGTTTCATCGCAACCCACCCTGCAGAGTAGTTTTTGCTGCGATACGGTTTTTCAGTTCCCGGGTGATACTCTAAGGTGATCTTCCTCATCTCAGCCGTTCCCGGGTTATCATCATACCATGAACTATAAGGATGGACACCAAAGAAATCTTTTGATGCCTTTCCTGCCAGCCCTATCACATCTTCTGAGGTAAGTGAATACGTACCAAAGACCTTAGCGTTGAGTCCAAACCTTTTTGAGTCTTTGAGGAAAAGGGCAGCAACGGGGATAGTATGGGTCACTATAATGTAATCCACCTTCGCCCTCTTCATTGTCAGGACTTCCGGGGTAGTATCCAGAACATTTAGGGGAAGCATAATGGTTTCAACATCCAGTCCAAAAAATTTGGACCATTTCTCAAATCCCCTTAACACTGGTATCTTGGCGCCTGCATCAACACACGCATTGGCTATCCTGGGCTTCTTCGGTTTTGTAATCTCAACGATATAATCAAGGATAACCCCTATTTCATTTTCATATGTGTCTAGAGGCAGGAAGAGATATCTCTTATACGGCTCTATCACGTCCCTGTCTGCTGCAAAAACAATAGAAGGAAGCTTCTGTTTCATAATATGATCGGTCAATGCCCTGGTCTCTCCGGTAGAACCGGGTCCCATAAGTGCAAACATCTCATCTCTATATACCAGTTTCTTAAATGCTGCTACAGCGGCAGGAATGGTGTAACGGTCATCCTCTATGATAAGTTTTATCTTTCTCCCATGGATTCCGCCACTTTCATTCACATATCTGGTATAGTTTCTCAGTGCCTCTACCAATGGCCTTATAGTCGTTACCAGGGGACCTGTAAGGTCAAATATCCCTCCTATTTTAATCGTAGTGTCCGTAACCCCTTTTGCTGATGCTGAATATCCTTCAGATGGCATAGAAAACATAAAGACAATCGTAAAGATTACTACCGATAAAATTTTTCTTTTGATCTTCATAAGTTATCTCCTCCTTACCTCTAAAACATTCAGCCATGAGCTTTCAATAGGCAGTAAAACCAAAAATAATGAACTATTTTTTTACAGGCGGCAGTTTCCACTCAGTGATGGGGATAAGCTTGCCGCTCTTTGGATCAGCCCTGAAAAGCTTGTTGTAATTCAACCCGTAATGCATGGAAGGGGTGTAGGTAATTAGACCGCATAAGCCCTTGGTATCCAAATCCTTTATGGTCTCCAATGCGGCTACCAGTTTTTCCCCATCCAGGTCCTTGCCAGCCCTCTTTATCCCTTCGCACAAAATAAGAGGTATAACCCATCCCATAGAATAGCTCTTAATTCTATAGGACTTCTCAGCGCCAGGATTGTATTTCAGGCTTATCTTTCTTACATTTGCCATTCCCTGGCTTTCTTCATACCATGAACTGTAAGGACTTGCGCCCACATAATTCTTTGATGCCTCGCCGCCTATCCTGATAACGTCCTCAGTACATGTAGCAGATGTCCCGAACATAGGTACATCAAGGTCAAACTTCTTCATGTCCTTGAGAACAGCAGCAGCACCCGGTGCGACGTGATGTATCAAGATATGGGTTACACCTGCCCTCTTCATGCTCAAAACCTGGGATGTAACATCAATAGCGCTTATGGGTATTGTCTCATGATGTAGTTTTAAACCATAAGATTCAGCCCAGGCTACAGCCGATGCCCTGACAACCTTGCCTGATTCAACATCAACAGTGGCCATAGCGATCTTTGGATTTTTAGACTTTAATTTGTTAACAATATAATCAAGGGTCACACCCCATTCATTATCGTAGAATCCACTAGTTGGAAATACATATCTTTTATACGGCTTCATTACCGACTCATCAGGGGCCCATGGCAATGTAGGAATCTTCTCTTTCTCTATATGACGAAACAATACCTTGGTTTCACCAACAGAGACAGGGCCTAAAAGTGCCAACATCTGGTCCTTGAATAACAGCTTTTTAAAGGCTGCTATTGATGCAGGAATAGAATAACGGGAATCCTCCGCGACCAATTTAATCTTTCTTCCATTTATACCACCTTCATCATTTATATGGCGAAAAAAGATTTTGTAAGCTTCCACCATCAGAACCCCAATATTGGAAGTAGGACCTGTATGGTCGGCTATTGAGCCAATTATTATCGAATCATTTGTCACACCTCTTTCTTCTTTACCGTAAGCTAAATTACCTTGTGAAGTGACCAAAACCATAAAACCAACAAATAATAACCCGCTTAAGCACCTTGTTCTCATAATCAATCCCCTTTTTTGAAATTTTTACTCCATTAAAGAATCCTTATCAACGGGATTTACTTTGTAACCGGCATCCTCCACCCTGTAACAGGCATAAACCTGATCTTGTCTATATCGGCCTTGTAAACCCTAACATACTTCTGACCACGGCGGTTTTCTTTACCGAAGGTAATAGGGCCGCATATCCCCCCTGTGTCAAAATCCTTTATCGTTTCCATAGCATTCATTAGGGTCTCTCCGCTAAGGTCTTTTCCAGCTCTTTTCATCCCTTCTGTAAATACCATAGCAGCAACCCAACCCTGAAAATATCCACTGTCTGTCATGATATCTAAACTCTTATGGTACTTCAGAGTAATTTCTCTTGTTTTAGCCATCCCAGGAGTATCTTCATGCCACTGACCGTAGATATTGGAAACGTATGTGTTCTTTGCCCCCTTGCCAGCAAGCTTTATCAAATCCTGACTGCAAACCCACTGGGTACCCAAAAAAGTAGGCTCATAACCGAATTTCCTCGCATCCCTTATCAATCCTGCTGCGGTCACAGCTATATGCTGAACAATAATATAATCAACCTTCGCCTTTTTCAAATTCAGGATCTGAGAGGTGGCATCCAATGCCCCTACATTCAGTACCTCTCTATGCATATCCACGTTATAGAACTTGGCCCTTTCTATAGCCCCTTGCATACCGGCCTTTCCAAACTCAATATCAGGATAGACTACTCCAAACTTAGGATTTGTTACCTTCATATCTTTCATTGCATAATCCATTAAGACAGCCACAGCATCCTCGTGGGTAGCCCCAGTGCAAAAAATATACTTTTTCGGCGGAGAAGAAAGCCTCAATTCAAGACCTGCCGGGATATTCGGAATCTTTTCTTTTTCTATCTGATTGAAAAGGGCAATGTTACCACCACCCTGCCCTGTGCCAATAAACGCAAGTGCCTTGTCTCTGTAAACAATCTTTTTAAAGGCTGCAACAGACAAGGCTACATTTGCACGGTCATCTTCCACGATAACTTTTACCTTTCTCCCATGGATACCCCCTTGATCGTTAACGTATTGAAAATATGTCCTAAATGACGCTATGCCATACTTCCATGTGTCTGCCACTGGTCCGGTTACATCACCTATGATTGCCATCTTTATAGTGTCATCGGTTACACCTCTAACATCCTCTCCATATAATTGACTACTCAGCAACACAATCAAAACAACTGATAAAAGAACAATAGATAACTGATACTTAGAATTTAGCAATCGTTTCATGGTTCCCCCCCCTTCTCTCACTCCCGTATTGTCAAAAGAAACCACAGAGAACACAGAGAAATTATCAAACATCAATAAGTTGTGAGATTTCTGTTTTCCTCCCCTCTGTGCCCTCTAAATTAT
>QZJR01000093.1 GCA_003599365.1 Deltaproteobacteria bacterium
CGGTGCCTTTAGAGATGCCTGCTCCGACTCAGGATTGGCCGGAAGACGTTGGTAAGTAGAAGGTACAAAGCAGAGCAAAACATATAAGGATACCCTCACCTTCAGGTGGGGGTATCCTTTTTTATGACGAAGGGAATAAATAAATTCAGTGGAAAAGCTCTCTCCTTCAGACATCCTGGATTTTACCTGGGATAAATATCAAAGAAAGGTCTCCCGGTTGAGTCGCCCTGTGGTTATTGTCTGGGCACTCACTAATGCCTGCAATCTGAAATGTATTCATTGTGCGGCGGAAGCAGGGGAACCCGCCAGAAATGAATTATCTACTGAAGAGGCACTTAGTGCCATAGATAATATGGCAGAGGCCGGAACAAAACACCTGTTGATAGCAGGTGGAGAGCCACTGGTAAGGGAGGACATTTTTACTCTGGCAGAGTACGCATCGAAAAAGCTATCGGTAGGGATCAATACCAATGGATTTTCCCTTAACCGATCCGCAGCACAAAGGCTAAAGGATGCCGGTGTTAATCAGGTAAGGATCAGCCTTGACGGGGCCAAATCAAAAACCCATAACTTAATAAGAGGAAAAGGCTCATTTGAAAGGGCGGTAGAGGCGATCGAAACTTGTGTCAGCCTGGGTTTTCCTGACGTGGGGATTGAGGCCACCATATCCTTATTGAACTATGACGAGATGCCCGATATGATCAAACTCGCATCCGATCTTGGGGTAGGCGTATTTGAAGCAGGGGATATGGCGCCCGCAGGAAGGGCAAAGAAATTTGCACACCTCTGTTTATCGAGAGAGCAGAGGGGAGAGATGCTGAAATTTCTCGCTGAAATACAAGAGACTATCCCCACGCTTATTATAACCTCTGAGCTGCCCCATATTTTTATAGTAAATAAGAGCATGCAGAACACATGCATAGATCCTTATTCAAAAGAAGTATCCCTAGGTTGTGGGGCAGGAATAGCAGGGCTCGGCCTTACAGTGGATGGCAAAATTGTCCCCTGTCCCCTTGGTTTACTAACCGAGGTTGGTGATATAAGAAGAGATAAATTAAAGGATACCTGGGCAAATTCTCCACTATTGAAGAAATTACAGTCAAGGAAAGTAAGCGGCAAATGCGGAAGGTGTGAGTATAAATACGCCTGTGGCGGATGCAGAGGGGCAGCCGCTATGGCAGGAGACCCCATGGGAGAAGACCCCGGTTGTTGGTATGAGCCTGCTCTCAAAAGATAGGTTTATGCATGGTATTAAACTGTTAATTCAGGATAAATTTCCTATCTAACTGGTAGACAAAGCTTGAGCTTTTTTAATTATTGCGTTTTCTCATAAAGATTAATTGATGATGATTACTGGGTAATTTACAGCATATTTTCTGATTTTACATGAACCCTTTCCAATAAAACCGTTAATGTAATACTCGTCCAAGAATCGGGGTAATGTCAAAAGTTTTATGAAAAACAGGGAATGAGATATGAAAGGGGTAGACAAGGAGAGTATGAGGATAGGAAACGGGTCAGAAGAGAGGCCGGTAAGAGGAGGGGGCAGGGGAAAATCAGTAGAACAGGGTGGGGAGTTACGGAATATGCCCCAGTGAGGGCACGCAATAAGTATTAGAGGGATATCTGTTCTTTGACAATTAGAGAGGAGTACCCTCTACGCAGCGAGGGAGAGAACCTTTGCCCATTTTCCTTGAATAGTAGAGATACCCTCAAGCTCGGGTAGTTCAATTGGTACTCTATAGTTCAGTGACATGTGGGATCTCAAGAAGTTGTAGTGGGTCACAAAGAGGGTAACGAGCGCAACGGCGCCATTGCGACTGTTAAATCCATGAGATGGTTTTACATGGTATTTAAAGGTTCTGTTGAGCCGTTCAATGAGTTGTTTGAATGGTCGGTATGTTTCTGACTCACTATCGAGATTCTGGAGCCCTATGACCTTTCTGTGCTGGACAGAGGGATCAAGTTCTCTGTGTGCATTGAGAAAGTGTATCCCTGCAGGATAGGAGGGATTCCCATCAGTAACGAGGATAATCGTTTGTCCTGGATGGGCGGTACGGACTGCTTCCTTCATGGCAATAATTGCAGGAAGTGTTTCTCTGTTGTCTGCAGCGTGGTATGCAGTGATCTCGAGACTCTCGGAAGAGATGAAGAAAAAGGCATAGTGGTGTTTCCCCATGATCTTGATGTAGGCTTCATCACCTGCACTGATATTATCAATTGATCCTTTGTATTTCAGGTTAAAGCTGTTGCAATAGAAGGCAGCGGCTGCGGCGTAGTTGAGGACAGTCTGGTAGGAGACATTGATATTGAACACCGATCTCATGATGAGGGCGGTCTTCCTCGCACTGCTTGCAAACGACACATAGAAAGTAAGGATAAGACCGAGGATATCAGGAGAATTGTGGATTTTGGTAATATCCACATGTGGTTTCTCAGGTGATGAATGGATCAGTTTTTCTGGTGCGTAATGGTATTCCCGATACTGGTAGCAGAGTTTAAACTGGGAGCTCCGTTTCTTCATCAGAGCCTTTTCTGCGTCATTCAGTTTACGCATTTTCCGTATCCGGTGGTGGCAATGATCATTGCAGCACTTATAGATGGTGACCTCTTTCCTTTGTTTTCAGGTAAATAACGCATGGTGGCAGTAGGGGCAGTAATACTTCGTTTTCATTCCCTTCTGGTATCTCCTGTTCAGTTGGAACAGGTGATTACACACCTTGCACTTCAGTTGGGTTCTCTTTTTGCCATCGTTGTAATAGATATGGCAATGGGGTGCGCCACAGCAGGCACAACCGGTATGCTCAGGTACCCGGGGAGAACTTGAACGGTATTTAACAGGAGACAGCGGTTTGCCATGTTTTAATTGGTATTCTGCAAGGAGGAGTTTGTAGTCCTTCGATGGGAAGAGTTCTTTTGGTTGGGGAGGTTCGCTCAGTGGTGCGAGAGGATCAACAGAAAAGTTTCTATAATTGGGGTGCTTCTCTTTGAAGTCATCTTTGGGTTTTACTTCTGGATTGCGGTCTTGGAGAACATCTACGAGACCATTGATAATTTGCTCTATCTCATTCCTTGTAAACTTAGAACATATCCAGATGATGAAACGGGCTATTTTGGTCATAACGGCTTGCCTCCGGGTGGTCCTCAAACTACCTTTAACCCTATCTTATAGGGGGAGGCAAGCCTATTTCAAGTAACATGTTGGGAACAAAAGGTTTTTTGCTTAAAAGATAAAAATATTTTGACAATACGAAATATCAAGAAAGGGATAATATATGGAATTTAGCTTTGAAGGACTTAAACCACCGAGTTCCAAGCCGCTCATAGGTATGCTCTGTTCTTATACCCCTGAAGAGATTTTGTATGCTGCTGGCCTCCAGCCGGTAAGGATTTATGGAAGTGGAAAGGTGATCAAACGGGGTGATGCTTACCTTTACAGCACCCTCTGCCCCTATGTGCGAAGCATCTTCGATTTGGCCTTTGAAGGGCACTTAGACGATTTCAAGAACATGGTCTTTGTTAACTCTTGTGATGCTATGCGGAGACTGTATGATGTATGGCGGCATTACATTAAGAATGACTTTATCCATATCCTGGATGTGCCTCGCACGGCAAGCGAAGATAAGCTTAACTACTATGTTCAGCAGTTAAGGGACCTTATCAGGCGATTAGAAGAAGAGCTTCGAGTTGACATTACTGCTGATTCCCTTAGGGAGGCTATTCGCTTAGTGAATCATACACGTCAACTCTTCCAGGAGTTATTTGAACTGAGAAAAAAAGATGACTCAAACCTTTGGGGCAGTCAAATTTTTCCTATCATGTTAGCCAGTATGAGCAGCCCCAAGGAGAGTTTTAACCAAAGGCTGGAGCAGTACATAAAAGAGATTTCGAGAACGGAGCCTCAACCTTCTGAAACACCTCGTCCTCGCCTCCTCGTCTCTGGAAGCATTATAGAGCAGGCGGAGTTTATTAAGCTTTTAGAAGACAGTGGAGCGAGAGTAGTAGCAGAAGATCTATGCACCGGAATAAGAAGCCTTGAAGGGATGGTGTCAGAAGAAGGGGATCCCATTGAGGCTATTGCCCTCAGATACCTCAATCGTCCTCCTTGTTCCAGGATGAAAGGGGTGGAGAGGAGATACCAGTCTATCAAACATATAATCGAAGAATACGGTATCCATGGGGTCGTATATCATACCATCAAATTTTGTGACCCTGAGTTAATGACATATCCCCTGATAAGAAAGGAATTGGAGAGGGAAAACATTCCTGTTTTGCATTTAGAAGGAGACTGTACGATGGGTAGCCACGGACAATTCAAGACCAGGGTGGGGGCTTTTTTAGAAATGTTGGAATATTAAAAGGAGGAAGGCTGTGGATATAAAAGAAATGTACCTTAGCTTTGAAGAGATGATGGAAACAAAGGCTAAGGCCAAACCCTATGCCAAGAATCTTCTTCTTTGGGAGGCAGCCAAGATAGGGCGAAGACAAATCGAAGGCGAAGTTCCTCTTGTTTGGACCAGATGCACCTTTCCTGCCGAGATAATCTCTGCGTTTGGGGCTCTGCCCATCTATACTGAAATGGTGGGAACTGTTCTCACCATTATGGGAAAGACCGGGGATGTTCTGAAAAGAACCGAAGAACAATATTTTAGTTCTGATAGTTGTTCTATTCAAAGAGCGCCCCTTGGGGCGGCTCTGGAGGGTGGGTTTCGTATCCCTCAACTCTTAATAGGCTCTACGGATTTCTGTGAGAATGGGATGAGATTCTTTGAACACTTAAGTCAATACTATGGACGAGAATACTTATTGGTGGAGGTCCCCTTCGAGTACAGTGAAGATTCCGTGAGCTATGTAGAGAGACAACTCAAAGAGGTAGTGAATAAATTGAGTCAGGTTACTTCTACGCCATTCGATATTGATCGGTTGCGAGAGCTGGTGAAATATAGAAATCAAACGATGAGATACCAGGTGAAGATTAATGAATTGCGCAAGAAGATTCCCACTCCCCTCCCGGGAAGGAGATGTGGAGATTTTCTATTGATGGTTGATCAGCTTGCAGGAGGGGAGAGTATCCTGGAATTCACCAAACGTTTCTATGAAGAGATTTTGACCCTGAGTAAAGAGGAGAATTTAAAGGAGGAGGAAAAGATCAGGTTACTCTGGATATATGCTTATCCAATAGGACTTTCTGAGATATTTCAAGTATTAGAAAAAGAATATTGTGCCCATATAGTGATGGAGGACCTTTCTCATATCTATTGGGACGAGATTGATGAGGCGGACCCCTTACGAGGTCTTGCCCGAAAGATGTGTCAAAGTTATACTGTGGGAGCTATAGAAAGGAGAGCGCATCAAGCCAGGAGTTTGGCTCAAGATTACAATGTACAGGCTGCAATTCATTTTTCGCATTTTGGTTGTCGTTATACCCGTGGGGGAGTTCGCATCCTCAAAGATACATTAGCCCAGGTCGGAGTCCCTCTCCTCAGTTTAGAAGGAGACTGCATGAACAAGGAAAACAATTCCCCAGGGCAGATGCTAGCTCATGTTGAGGCGTTCATGGAAATATTATCACAATAGTTATACTTCGGAGTAAGATTTCCTCGATGGGCAATGTTCGGGGCAATAAAAAGTAGGATGCTGTGGCAATAGAGTTCAAAAAACTTGAGTATGATTCTTCGATTTTCAATCCAATGCAGGGATTTGAAGAGGAAAGGCAGACTATTGAAGTACGTTTTGATCCATTGACCGGGGTGAGAAGGTTATTTAATGTGGATCTCGCAGAAAAGGCGAAACATGTGAACCAGCCTACCGATGAAAACCTGATAAAAATGATAGCAGAAAAAACAAGAGAAGGTTGTTTCTTCTGTCCTGAGAACATAGAAAAAGGAACGCCTAAATTCCCACCTGACATCTTGCCGGAGGGGAGGCTCAGGAAAGGCGATTCATGGATTTTCCCAAACCTTTTCCAGATTTATGAGATCAGTGCTGTCGGTGTCATAGGCAAAGACCATTTCCTGAAGCTCGATCAATTCTCCGTTGAAATGTTCATAAACTTCTACAGTATGATTATTGATTTCTGCCGAACTGTACATAGCAGAAAGCCGGAACTTAAATATGCAGCCTTTGGGATGAACTATCTTCCCCCCGCCGGTTCGTCTGTGCTCCACCCTCACAACCCGGTTTTTATGACCAGGAATCCCTTTCCATACCTCGATAGTATGATGAAGGAAAGTCAAAACTACCTGAACAAAAACTCCATAAACTTTTGGCAAGACCTCATAGATACGGAGAAAGAACTCGGCGAAAGGTATGTAGGAAGAACAAAAAGCGTTGAATGGATGGCTTCCTTTTCTCCTATATCAGGAAATGAGTTTACTGGTGTGATACCCGGGAAATCAAACTTTCTCGAATTTGATAAGAGTGACATAGAAGGTATTGCACAGGGGGTTACAAAAATACTCTCCTTCTATAAGAATGACCTTCAAAAGAATTCCTTTAACTACGTTGTATATTCAGGTCCTTTGGGAGAAAAAAATAACAGTTTTTGGTCCAATATAAGGATAACCACCCGACCAAATTTTTCGGACAATTATGTGAATGACATTCCTCTTGCCACTCTGTATTTCATGGACAATTTTTTTGATAAGATGCCCGAATATCTGGCCGACAGGCTAAAGGAGTATTTTTAAGAAAGCATAATGTTAAAAAATTTTCTTGACTTTTCTAAGGGGGGGTAAAACTCTAGAAGATTAATGCGGCGCTGAGCGGTGTCCCGAAGGGATATCCGTCTCCTGTGCCTGGTTCTCCCGGAGCGAAGCGGAGGGCAGGCACAACCGCTCAGCGCCGCATTCTCCCCGAGCGGAGCGAGGGGAGAATAGACGGGTTGAATAGTTACTCTCAATTTTTCATCAATCCTATCGATATGATTGTAGAGGAGGGGAAGTAAAGGATGATAACGGCAGGTATTGATCTTGGCTCCCTGAGCACCAAAGTGCTTATCCTAGAAGATGACGACATTTTGTCTACCAGTATACTTACGACAGAAGAAGAAGGGGCTTTAGTTGCCAAAAAAGCAATGGACGAGGCCATTAAAAAAGCACACATATCTTTTGAGGAGTTGAAAAACATTGTTTCTACAGGTTATGGGAGAAGGTTGGTTCCTTTTGCAAAAGAATCTAAATCAGAAATGCTATGCCATGCCAAAGGAAGCCACTGGTTATTCCCAAAAGCAAGGACGATAATTGATGTTGGTGCTGAGAGCAGCAAGGCAATACGTATTAATGAAGGGGGAGCAGTAGAAGACTTTGCCGGAAATGATAAGTGCGCGGCTGGAACGGGCGTATTCTTAGATACTATGGCAAAGGCATTGGAGGTGCCTCTCGAAGAGATAGGACAACTTTCTTTAGAACACAAAGGAAAGGCACAAATCAGCAGTATGTGCGCTGTATTTGCAGAGTCTGAGGTGGTCTCTCATATACACAAGGGAATACCGCGAAACGACATCCTGGCTGGCATTCATGAGTCTATAGCTGATAGAATATTCGGCATGTTAAATAGAATAGGTATGAAAAATGATGTTGTTATGACTGGTGGAGTAGCAAAGAACATAGGTATGGTCAGGGCGTTAGAGGAAAAACTGGGAACAAAAATATATGTATCGGAATACCCTCAAATGATCGGTGCATTGGGAGCTGCTCTTATTGCCCGAAATTCTAAATAGTTCATCCTGAAAAATTCCCTTTTCCACTCTCTGGTTCAGGTTTTTTGACCCATCTAAGCTCGCTACATTGAAAATTCACAAACTCGCCCTTTGGGCTCAAACATGTGAATTTTCTATATTACGCTCGCTAAGAAGGGTTCCCTAAAAATCTATGCAATTCGCTCTCAGGGATACTTTTTCAAAACTCTCAGAATACGACTTCCAAACTTGTTGAGGCTTTTAACTCTATGATGTTCAAGGTATTTGGGGACTGACCCCTCTTTAAGGAGGCAGAGAATGATAGTGGCTGGAGTGGATATAGGGTCATTAAGTGGCGAGACAGTAATCTTAAGTGATGACAAGATACTTTCGTATAGTATAGTTAGAACAGGGGCAGACAGCGCATTGACTGCTAAAAAAGCAACGGATGAAGCGTTAAAGAATGCCGATATCTCTTTTGAAGATATTGATTATACTATCGCAACTGGGTACGGGAGGGTTATTGTCCCTTTTGCAAATGAAAATATAACAGAGATTTCATGTCATGCTAAAGGGGCTAACTATCTATTCCCCACCGTAAGGACCATTCTTGATATGGGTGGACAAGACTGTAAAGCCATAAGATGCAATGAGAAAGGGAAGGTAACAAATTTTGCAATGAACGACAAATGTGCGGCAGGAACAGGGAGATTCTGTGAGGTAATGGCAGATGTACTGGGTATAGCCCTTGAAGATATCGGTAAAACTTCCTTAGAGGCTAAAAAGGATGCTATGATAAGTTCTGCATGTGCTGTTTTCGCTAAATCAGAGGCGGTTTCTCTGCTAAGAAGTGGGGTCCCGAAGAGTGAGATCCTCTCCGGGGTTCATGAGGCTATAGCAAGCAGGGTATTCGCTTTACTCCAAAGGGTGGGGATAGAAGGCGATTTTGTTATAAGCGGTGGAATTGCAAAGAACATAGGGGTGATTAAAAAGGTGGCTGAAAAAGTCGGGCTAAAACCACTTATATCTGAGGAACCTCAGATTGTCGGCGCTTTAGGCGCAGCCCTCTTTGCAAAAGAGAGATACAAAAAGGGGTGATCTCTTGCTAGGGGTGAAGCTAACAGGTGATAGGGAGATATAACCTGTTGGCACTTCGCCCACATTTCCGGAAACTATCTGTTTCCTGAAACTCAACTTAGCCGGACAGTTTCACGGCTTGTTAAGGAGGTGTAATTCATTATGAAGGATAAGAGTAAATTAATAGGTTTTACTTGCGCCTATACGCCACTTGCGCTTATAGACGCAGCCGGCTTTGCACCATATCGCATCCTGCCAATGGGCGACAGTCCGGATCAAGCGGGCCATATTCTGCATGAAAATCTATGCCCGCATGTCAAACGTGTCCTGGATCGAGGCATGCAGGATGACATTCCGGAGCTTTCCGGAATAGTGTTCATGAATAGTTGCGACACTATGCGTCGTTTAAATGATGCATGGCAAAAAGTTCGGCCCAACGACAATACCCTCCTTGTTGATCTGCCGGTTTCAAATGACCCCGGATCAGTCTCCTTCTTTGCAGAGGAACTTGCTTTGTTAACGGATACCCTGTCACAATGGAGCGGAAACAACATAACACCCGAAAGAATTGAGAATAGCATAGGACGCTATAATGAACTTGCCATGCATCTAAATGAACTAAAAAAACGCGTCGATAACGGGACTCTTAAGGATGGCAGTCTCAGGCTGCAGACCATCTACAATAAAGCTGCGACTGAACCCATAAAAGATGTTATGGAGATGATCAAGCAGATGATTGATGAGACAAATGAGTTATCTGATGGCGGCTTGCCTGTCTACTTATTTGGAAACGTCTTGCCCGATCCTGAGGCTTTTGTCCTTTTCGAGTCTTGCGGCGCTCGCATTGTAAGCGAAGATCTATGCACCGGCTCCAGAATGACACATTCCATAGAGACCGACAAAAGCTCGGACGTGTTCAAGCGTTTAGCGAATGGTCTTCTTTCTCGCACTGCATGCGCTCGAACAGTTGACCCAATTAATCCCGGGAAGATGGCTCTTGATGTTGTGGAGAGGGCAAATGCCTGCAATGCCCGCGGAGTTATCGGCCACACAGTAAAGTTTTGTGATCCCTATTTGGCAAGGATGCCGTCCGTGCGCGATGCCTTGAAAAAAGAGGGCATATCGTTCCTGCTGCTTGAGGGGGATTGCACTATGCGCTCAATTGGGCAGCATAAAACCAGGATCGAAGCATTTATTGAAATGTTAAGATAAATATCCTAAAGGAATAAGGAGAATATCATGATACTTCAACATTTTGAGGACCAGGAATCAGGAATAATGAACGCAATTAAGAAAAATCCTGAAAGCGCAAGCCCGAGGAAGAAATTAGCCCTGGAAACGGCTCGTTTGGGGAAACGACTGTACTCCAATGCCGATGATCTGGTATGGGCAGGGCCCTTAGTTCCTTTTGATCTGCTTAATGCTATGGAGGTAACCCCATGCTTTGCAGAGTTCATAGCCTCAATCCTTGTTTCGACAGATGCCGGGCCGCTTTTTTTTGAAAATGCAGAGCAAGCCGGCTATGCATCTGATACCTGCGGTTACCATCGGATGCTTATGGGTTCTGCGCTAAAAGGGATGATACCCACTCCAAAATTATTAATCTCGGCAATGAGCCCATGCACCGGCGGCCTGGCGGCGATGGAAAACCTTGCCAGAGTATTCAAAAAAGATCTATTTATTCTACATATACCTCAGAAAGAATCAGATCATGGCGTTCGCATTCTTGCCAATCATATCAGGAATATGGCAGAGTCCGTATCGAGTCACACCGGCAAAGTCCTTGATAAAGACAGACTGAGGAAGGCAATGGAAAATACAAATAAAACGCGAGATATCCTCTCGAATATCTATAAGTTAGCGCAGCAAGTCCCTTCTCCTGTAAACGGACGAGATCTAAGCAACTTCGGCATCGTCCTGCCGCTATTCTTCGGCACTGAGGTCGGTATCGAGATAGCGCAATCCTTTTATGATGAATTAAAGTCCAGAATTAAGGCAAATAGGAGCGGTGTGCCGGGAGAGCGCATAAGGCTTATGTGGCTTCAAAACCGCATACAGTTTAAGAATAATCTTGTAAAAATGCTTGAAAAAGAATTCAATGCTTCAATTGTGATAGATGAGCTAAATGTTATTACCTGGGATCCAATCGATCCCGAGGACCCTTACATCGGCCTTGCGCGGCGTTCAATCTCTTCCCCCTTGAACGGAACCGTAGAGCGACGGGTTAAACAGATAGTGAAATTAGCCGAAGCTTACAAAATAGACGGCGCTATAAATCCATGTCATTGGGGATGCAGGCAGGGAACCGGAGCAAGAGGTCTTATCGACAGCAGCATGAAGGAGATTGGCGTGCCTGTTCTTAATCTGGAGGTTGATTGCGTTGATCCGAGAAATTTTGCTGAAGGACAACTAATAACCAGGATAGAGGCATTCATGGAGATGATCGAGAGTCGCCCCTCGCCATGGTAGAAGTAACAAAAAGGAGCGAGTTATGTATTACCTTGGGATCGATATAGGGAGTCTGACCTGTGATGCTGTTCTTATCGATGATAGCGAAAAGATACTTGCATCATCAGTAGTTCCAACAGGCGCTCGAAATCGTGAGGCGATAACGCGCGCTGCTGATGAAGTATTAAGATCGGCCTGCATCTCAGAAAAAGAAGTTACTGCCACAGTTTCAACCGGTTATGGTCGCAAGCGAGTTGAAGGACGTCTAACAGCGGTTACTGAGATCACTTGCCACGCGCGCGGCATTAAGGCATTGTTGCCCGGCACTCGTCTATTGATAGATATAGGCGGTCAGGACAGTAAGGCCATTGAGCTTGATGAAAATGGACAGGTTGTTGATTTTGCAATGAACGACAAGTGTGCGGCAGGAACCGGTAGGTTCCTTGAGGCCATGGCTCGGGCTCTGCAGGTGGATATCGAGGTAATGAGCGAGCTGGACAACGGAGCTCGGGGCGATCTGACCATAAGCAGCATGTGCACTGTCTTTGCTGAAAGTGAGGTTGTATCTCTAATAGCCGAGGGGCTTAAAGTAAACGAGATAGTGCACGGGCTGAACCGCTCAATCGCCTCACGCACCCTTTCTTTGATAAAGCGCATAATACCGGACATAGCCGGTTTTCCTATAGCCATGTCGGGCGGGGTGGCCCGTAATTCTGGTGTGGTAAGAGCAATAAGCAATGCCATGAAAAGCAAGGTCGTCATCCCCCCGATGCCCGATACCATTGGCGCGCTTGGCGCTGCGCTTATAGCACGAGAAAGATATTCTCATAATTAATCGATGACCAATCAACAACGGATCAAGAGTTTTCAAAAAGCCCCTCCTCCTTTGTTAGTGGATTTAGCCGTCTCAATTACCCATCCAGCAAACATCCTTGACAACAGGTAAACTATTTGATAGATAGAGAGCTTGAAGAAGTACCCCTTTTCGCTTTAGCATACATTTCCCTTTTTTCAACGGGATAAACCTTGACCCATCTATGAATTCGCTTTCAGGGACACTTTCTCAAAGCTTTCGATAGGTTATGCAAAACTGTCTTTTAGAAGAATAGGAGAGGTAGATATCCATGTCAGAAAAACAATACCTGATTGATGCAATAACTGTTAATGATTCTTGGCGGCTCTTTAAGATTATAGCCGAATTTGTCGATGGTTTTGAGACACTATCTGACATATATCCCTGCGTTTCTATCTTTGGTTCTTCCCGAGTTCAGTCAGGTGAGGAGACATATGAAAAAACAGTTATCATCGCTAAGAAATTGGCTGAAAATGGCTTTAACATCATTACCGGTGGTGGGCCTGGTATCATGGAGGCAGCTAACAGAGGAGCGAGAGAGGGATGCTCAAAGTCTGTCGGGCTAAATATTCGGCTGCCTTTCGAGCAAAAAATCAACCCTTACGTAGATGTAAACCTGGAGTTCAAATACTTTTTCGTAAGGAAGGTAATGTTCATCAAATATGCTCAAGCTTATATAGGCATGCCCGGCGGTTTCGGAACGCTTGACGAGATATTCGAAGCCATGACCCTCATCCAGACCAAACGGATCAAACCCTTCCCTGTGATTCTTGTTGGGTCTGATTACTGGAACGGCTTGTTGGAGTGGATGCGAAGCGACCTTTTGGGACGAAACAAGGTCTCCCCGGAGGATATGGATATGCTAACCATCCTGGATGACCCAGACGAAGTGGTGAAGACCATTAAGCGCACGGTAATCGTGTAGTGAGCAAGGAGGGATTAATGGCAGAAAACTCAATCTCCTGGTTGAAGATGATCGTTACGCCATTCCAATGGCTATCTCAGCCTTCAAGAAACTCGTTTTTAAGGACTCGGCGCTTCTTCTAATGGGACCTACTTCAATCGGTGCCGTAACGGTACTCAGTAGATCGGCACAAGATCACAAAATACCTTTAATATCTGTTTTAATGCCTGAAATAACTGTAAAACCCTTTAAAAGATACATTTTTACCACTGCGGATATCTATCCGAACCAGATGGCTGGTCGAATATCTTCTCAAAGACCTAAATCCCAAATATCCAAGAATTGGATTGGTTTATCCTGATAACGAAACGGGCAAAGTTGACCGTTCAGCAGCCTTGGAGGTACTTAAGTCGTATAAGCTCGTTCCAGTTTCCGAAGAGGTTCTCAACCCGGGTGCACTTGATGCCAGTTCACAAATAATGAGATTAAAAAAGGGCGGGATAAGTCACATAATTTTCTGTGGCGGCATTCCTCAAATAGCGGCTGTTTTTCTGAGAGAGTCAAAGAAATATGGACTGAACATACCCGTTTTGGGGAGTTGGGCTACGTGTGCAGAGGAAGTTATAAGACTGGCTAGAGGCGCTGCAAAACGATTTTATGCCGTGAACCATATGAGTTCATGGTATGACGATGAACCAGGGGTAGCCAAGATGAGGAAAATAACCCTCAAGTATGATCCCGGCACAGAAAAACCTTATCGTGGGAATATATATACCCATGGTTGGGTTCTCGGTCTCGTAACAGTAGAGAGTTTAAAGAGGGCTGGCAGAGTTCTGGACAGAGAAACATATATAAATGTGCTAGAGGGTATAAAGAACTTTGATACGGGAGGACTTTGTGGTCCTATTAGTTACAGCACCACTAGCCACGAAGGTGGAAACACCTGGAAGATATTTAAAGGCCGAGCCGGATACTGAAAAGTTTATCCCTGTGACTGATTGGAGGAAATCCGACCGATTTGTTATCTGAATCCGAAAGGGCTGTCAGGCAGGCTAAAATTTAGGGCTTGACAAACTTAAGAACTTTTTGTATAAACCTAGCAGTTAAAACTTACATAATATAATACAATGAAGTGTTATATTATTTATACAGTGGGGTATCAGATTAGGAAGTGACAAAGGTGTCCAATAAAAAGGGCACCTTTTTTTATTTCAGCAAAGAATAATGGTGTCTAATCAAATTTTTATTTATTGCATAGAGAAAGGAGATTTGTATGAATTTACAACAACCAAACGCAAATGATGCAACCAGAACCACAAACCGCTCCCGGAGTGTAGTTCCCATGAGCGGTCTTTGTACCCGTTGTCTGGACGGCTGCAGGGGAAACTGTGAAGTCTTTAAGGCTACCTTCCGGGGTCGGGAATTGATATATCCTGGTCCATTCGGAGAAGTTACTGCTGGTGGAGACAAAGACTATCCTATTGACTATTCCCATCTCAATATTCAGGGATATGCCCTTGGAGCCAAGGGACTGCCTTCCGGGGTTATAGGTGACCCTGATACCGCAACTTTTCCCGGGGTAAATACTGAGACCGAATATGGCTGGGATATCAAGGTGAAGATGAGGGTCCCTATCTTTACCGGTGCCTTAGGCTCTACCGAAATAGCCAGAAAGAATTGGGAACACTTTGCCATCGGTGCAGCCATAAGCGGGGTAACATTGGTGTGTGGCGAGAATGTTTGCGGTATCGATCCCCAGCTTGAGCTCGACTCCAATGGCAAAACTATTAAGGCCCCGGACATGGACAGACGAATCGAGACCTATCGCAGGTATCATCAGGGTTATGGTGAAATTCTTGTTCAAATGAATGTGGAAGATACCAGACTTGGTGTTGCAGAATACGTTAGCAAAAAGCATGGTCTGAATACTATTGAATTAAAATGGGGGCAGGGTGCCAAGTGTATCGGTGGTGAGATCAAGGTCAACAGCTTAGAGCGGGCTTTGGAACTCCAGAAACGCGGTTATATTGTCACTCCTGACCCTTCCAACCCCACAAATCAGGCTGCCTTCAAGAGCGGTGCAATTAAAGAGTTTGAACGTCACAGCCGACTAGGGTTTATAGACGAAGAGGGCTTTTATGCCGAGGTTCAACGTCTGAAGAATCTTGGATTCAAACGAATCACCTTGAAAACCGGCGCTTATGGTTTGAGGGAACTGGCTATGGCCATCAAATGGTCTTCAAAGGCTAAAATTGATTTACTTACTATTGATGGCGCTCCAGGGGGAACCGGTATGAGCCCCTGGAGGATGATGGAAGAGTGGGGGATGCCCAGCCTTTATCTCCATGCTGCGGCTTACGAATTCTGTAAGAAACTGTCCGACAAAGGTGAACGAGTACCAGACATTGCCTTTGCCGGTGGGTTTAGCAGTGAAGACGGTGTATTCAAGGCTCTTGCCTTGGGTGCCCCTTTTACCAAAGCAGTCTGCATGGGAAGGGCATTGATGATTCCGGGTATGGTCGGTAAAAACATTGCCAAGTGGATTAAAGAAAAGGATCTTCCCAAGACCGTCAGTGAATTTGGTTCAACCCCGGAAGAAATCTTTGTTTGTTATGAAGAAGTTGCAGATCTGGTTGGCAAAAAAGAGATGGATAAAATTCCTTTGGGTGCTTTAGGGATTTACAGTTATGGCCAGAAGATTAAGGTAGGACTGCAACAGTTGATGGCTGGCGCCCGATGCTTTAGCATGCCTGCAATCACCCGGAGGGAGCTTATGTCCCTAACTGAAGAATGCGCTAAAGTTACAGGAATACCGTATCTCATGGACGCCTACAGAGAAGAGGCGCTGGCAATTCTGGACGCGTAACATTCAGTATATTTTTAGAGAGAGGGGACATACATCTTTCTACTATAAGGTGGATTGTCCCCTCAATTTTTTTCGCCCGCAACCAAAGTAATGATAGAAAGGAGTGGAGAGATTAAAGATGATACAAAAAGCCCGGGGAAACCCCGAGTTTTTGAGTTGGTTAAAGTAGGTAATGTGAAATAATGAAAGATAGATTGAGCCTGTAAAATTAATCTGCTGAGTCTTTGGAAGGACTAATGACAGAATCATCACTTTTCGTAGTCTCTGACTTCGTCTCTTTCTGGTCAGCACCTCCATTCTTTTTTGCATAATCAGTCGCGTACCAACCGGTTCCTTTTAAATGAAAGGCACATTGTGAGATTAATTTGCTTACCTCACCTGAGCACAATGGGCATTTTAAAGGGGGGGGATCAGAAAATTTTTGCAAAATTTCAAACCCCTTCCCGCAATTTTTACAATTATACTCGTAGATTGGCAATTTAACTACCCCCTTCTCCTCATCTTATATCAATAGCTATGTTCAAATATAATAATCTTTTCTGTTTTATCAATACTCCCCATTTTTACCCATCTAAGTTATAAAACTATCCTAGCTCCAATCGGTAACTTCGGTAGTGATCCAAGACACGGGTTAACCCCCGATCTTTCATTGATTTCAGCATTTCATAAGTAATAGAATGAACATTTGCTTCTTCCCACTCTTTTTCTTCAGGTGAAGCAGAAAAATCCTTAAAGTATTTGTTAAACCTCACAACGTGAGAGAGTTCGTGAGTAACTATATATAACATTAATGGTTTTAGTTCTATTCTATTGAGTGACCTTTTGACAGCATTTAGTATCTTGTTGTCCTGCAGGCAAATCCTATAAAGATCAAAAAACAGCGGGGGGCTCGAATCTTTCTCTTTTACGCATTCGTACTTACATATTTGGGCAAAAGCTTTATCCGTTATTTCTACCTGGCTAAGATGTTCCAGGGTTTTAAGCTCGTAATAACAATTCCTCCACTCTTCAGAGGATATGTTGAAATAAGCAGTCACTAGCTCTTCAGCCAGATCTATTGACTCTTCGATCATATATATTTCTCTGTCGCCAAAATGTAGAAGGCTTCCCATAACCTTAATCTTCAAGCAGACCCATCTACCGCAAAAGCAATTTTAACAGAATGGCCCTCAGTGAATTACATCAAAAAATTAATGCTGAGGGGGAAAAGTATACTTGTCTTCTAAGTTTTCTATTATAAAATATAACCCAGGTACGGAAAAATGGCAAGGGATATTTAGATTTTTTATTTGCAAATTACTATGAATAAAATTATAAATAAAAAAGTAGCGAAAAATAGATATACAAAAAGGAATGGACAATTTGAGAGAAGTGAAATTGAATTATATCTTTGGCCCTGTACCTTCCCGAAGGTTAGGGTTTTCATTAGGAGTTGATATAGTCCCTTTCAAGACATGTACCCTTGACTGTGTGTACTGCCAACTGGGTAGAACAACCAGAAAGACAGTAAAAAGGGGGGAATTTGTAACACCAAAGGATATCCTTCATGAGCTAAGCTATGTTTTAGACCAAAGACAGAGTATAGATCATATCACTCTTTCCGGTTCTGGTGAGCCTACTTTAAATTCCAATATTGGAGAGATTATCAAAGCCGTTAAAGGGATAACGAATACCCCTGTTGCCGTAATAACCAATGGGACTTTACTTTATCAAAAGGGGGTAAGAAATGCCCTGTGTAACGCCGATCTTGTTATTCCCTCCCTAGACGCTGTTACACAAGAGGTATTTGATAGAATAAACCGCCCTCACAGTTCATTGGAAGTAGGTCGGATAATCGACGGGTTAAAATCCTTCAGCAGAGAGTTTGGTGGAGAAATATGGCTTGAGATAATGTTTGTCAAGGGGCAAAATGACCACCTTGATGAAGTGGAGAAGATCAAAACCATAGTTTCGGAGATATATCCTAAAAAAATCCAGCTCAATACTGTTATTCGTCCCCCTGCTGAAAGTTCTGCAGAAGGTCTATCCGTAGAAGAATTGCAGGCGATAGAGACCATACTGGGGGAGAAATACAGCGTTATAGGACAATTTCAAAAGAAAGAACAAGATGCCAATGAAACAGATATAAAATCGGCAATAGTCAACCTTGTAAGACGACGCTCGATTACCCTCCCTGATATTTCAAGCTCTCTCGGCATCCACGTGAACGAAGCAATCAAGTACTTAAAAGACCTTCAGAAGCAGAGGATTATACGGATCATTGTTCATGATGGACAGGACTACTATATGCAGATGGACGAGTTTCGGGAAGGTAGCCACTGAATGTCCCTTGGAAACAGATAACAGAATTTAGGAAATAGCCTGTAAAGAAACGGATATATGATTATTCTAAAGTCTAAAGAAGAGATTGAATTACTGAGAAAGAGCAACCAGATTGTTGTTCATATATTAAAGGCATTAAGGAAAATTATCAAACCGGGGATCACTACATTAGAGTTAGATTCCTATGCGGAAGAACAAATAAGAAAAAAAGGGGCAATTCCTGCGTTTAAGGGATACCGTGGTTTCCCTGCAAGTCTGTGCGTTTCTGTTAATGAACAGTTAGTACATGGGATTCCAGATTCAAGGAGGTTAAAAGAAGGGGATATCGTAAGCATGGATCTGGGTGTAGTTCGGAGTGGATTCTATGGCGATGCCGCTATTACTGTCCCTGTTGGGAAGATAAGTCAAGAGGCTGCAAGACTGTTGGATGTTACACAGAATGCCCTCTATAAGGGAATCGAACAGGCTAAAGCAGGAGGCAGACTCCATGATATATCCCATGCTGTTCAATCTTGGGTTGAAGGGAACGGTTTCTCTGTGGTAAGGGATTTTGTAGGTCATGGGATAGGTAGGAACCTCCATGAAGAACCACAAATCCCCAATTTCGGTCTCCCAAATAGAGGCGTACAGTTAAAGGCCGGGATGGTGCTAGCGTTAGAGCCTATGGTTAATGTTGGGACATGGAGGGTCAAGGTTCAACCCGACGGCTGGACAGTCGTAACGGTGGACGGGAGTCTATGCGCTCATTTCGAACATACTATTGCAATTACAGAGGATGGGCCTGATATTTTAACCCTGATCTCTCCTGATCATTAATTATCGGGACAGGAGAGATAAGTATGGATTTTCAGGGTTAAACTTAACAAATTCGTCTTTTTGAAATAGTCTTTTCTTAGATCAAAGGAAACCGGAGTAACATCAAGAAGATATTCATTATTATGAGGGTTGGTCATGCCTACTGGAACCTGTGGAATTAACTGTGATGTTTGCAGACTGAATCTCCTGGGAACCTGTTCAACATGCGGATCAGGTAGGAGCCAGGACGGATTAAAGAAGGTAGCTGTTCAAGAGAAGATACTGGGTCAACCATGTCCTGTCCTTGCATGCGCCATAAAGAATCTTGTTGAGTATTGTCCAAAGGACTGTGACAGGTTTCCATGCGATGAATTTAGACTTGGGCCTTATCCATTCAGCCAGGGATATTTGAATATGCAGGAAAGACGACGCAGTGAAAAGCAGGCAGCCAAAAGCCCCTCTGGCGATGCCGTAAAGGTGCCGGCTCAATACTGGGAAGACTTAGAACAGAGAGATATAAGTAAGCTTTGTGAGAACGCCTTTGCCATTAACCACCCTTCAGATGGTCTGCTTCTTCCCTTTTTGAAAGAAAACCTTTTAGTTGACAGGCGAACACACTGCCTGTATCGACAGGTACAAGACCAGTGGGAGCGAATAGACAATCCCCTTTTGGAATTACTGTGCTTGGTATATCTGCTAAATGTGGGGAATCAATCTCTCAGCCAAGAAATGGTAAGTGTTCAAGAACTCAAGTCCGCCCATTTTTTCAAGGGTCCTCACGAACTTAGAATAAGACCTCTTCTGGCACGATACGGCAACGATCTTGAGGGTTTCAAAAGAGCAGCGGAGAGAGTAAGGGGTGAGGTTCTGGATATGGCAGATGCCGCTTACAGACTTTTAGTCTTCCCAAAGGTGCCCCTGTACTATCTGTTCTGGAAGGGTGACCAGGAGTTTGGACCTAGTCTTTCCATTCTTTTTGACCGATCCGTAGAACATCACCTTGCGGCAGATGCCATATGGGGACTTGTAAATCTGGTCTCAGATATTCTTATAATGGGGGATAGCAAGGCATTATCATAGAGCTTCATCCCTTATATATATATCTATTTGTAACTATTCAGGTAGGCACAAAGGCACAGAGCACCAGGCACAAAGTAGGAAAAAACAACGAAACGACCCCACTCTGCTTTGTGCCTCTGTGCCTTTGCCCCTATGAACCTGAATAGTTACATCTATTTTTACTATCCTGAGGTAATGTCAAAAGTTCTATGAAAAAAGAGGGAAAAATATGAAACCACAGAGAGCACAGAGGAATACTCTGTGTACTCAAAAAGAATTTCCTTTAAAA
>QZJR01000092.1 GCA_003599365.1 Deltaproteobacteria bacterium
CGTCGCTCAACGGATAAAAGGTACGCCGGGGATAACAGGCTTATCTCCCCCAAGAGTCCACATCGACGGGGAGGTTTGGCACCTCGATGTCGGCTCATCGCATCCTGGGGCTGAAGCAGGTCCCAAGGGTTTGGCTGTTCGCCAATTAAAGCGGTACGTGAGCTGGGTTTAGAACGTCGTGAGACAGTTCGGTCCCTATCTGTTGTGGGCGCAGGATACTTGAGGGGATCTGTTCCTAGTACGAGAGGACCGGAATGGACAAACCTCTGGTTTACCAGTTGTCACGCCAGTGGCATAGCTGGGTAGCTATGTTCGGAAGGGATAACCGCTGAAGGCATCTAAGCGGGAAACCCACCCCAAGATTAGGTATCCCCTCCACCCAAGGGTGGACTAAAGACCCCTTGTAGACTACAAGGTTGATAGGTTGGATGTGTAAGTTCGGTAACGAACTCAGCTAACCAATACTAATAGGTCGTGAGGCTTGACCATAACCTTATTAAAAATTTAAAAAAAGAATAATTTAATTTTTCGGTAGTTATAGCAGGGAGGATACACCCGTTTCCATCCCGAACACGGAAGTTAAGCTCTCTAGCGCCGATGGTACTGCTCTGGCAACGGGGTGGGAGAGTAGGTCACTGCCGAGAAATTAACTGCTAAAAGGCCATCTTATGATAAGATGGCCTTTTTTATTACCTTTCTTTTTCCCTTTGATATTTACATTCCTTATTTAAACATTCAAGTATCGTCCCGCTATTTTTTACAACCTTTTCTACCAAAAATGGAGATCCACAATCGGGACATTTATCAGGTATAGGTCTATTCCAAAACATCAAGTTACAATCAGGATAATTACTGCATCCAAAGAAAAGCCTTCCTTTTTTTGAACCCCTCTCTACTATATCCCCATTACAATCAGGCATTGAACATTTAACCCCTGTACTTAACGGTTTAGCATTATTACACTTTGGATAATTCTGACAAGAGAGGAATCTGTTTCCATAACGGGTTCTTTTGACTACAAAATTACTACCGCATTTTTCACACTTTTCAGCAGTTATCTCCTGCCCTTCTACTTGAGAATCTCCATCTTTACTTTTAGAGATTCGTTTAGTATTTTTACACTCAGGATATCCTGAGCAAGCCAGGAACTTACCAAACCTCCCATCTTTTATTGTCATAGATTTGCCACATTTTTCACACCTCTCTGCATTGGAAGACACCTCTTCGACTATTTCTTTTTTCTCTTTTAAAGGTCTTACAAACTTACATTCCGGATACCTTTTACAAGCATAGAATTTACCATAGCGTCCTAATTTAATAACAAGATCACCATCGCACTCCGGGCACTTTTCGTCTGTTTTTTCATCAATTACGTCTGACTTCTTAATTTCAGCATCTTTTTTCCTGATCAACTCAATAAACGGGGTCCAAAATTGCTGTATGACTGGTCGCCATTGGGTATTCCCCTTGGCTATCTGATCAAGATCCTCCTCCATTTTCGCTGTAAAATTATAATCAACATATTTATTGAAATGGCTAACCAGTAACCTGTTAACCGTTATTCCGGTATCTTCTGGATGAAAATTCCGTTCTATTATCTTAACGTAACCTCGAATTAGAAGGGTGTTCATAATTGCAGCATAGGTAGAAGGACGTCCTATCCCGTATTCTTCCAGAATCTTTACGAGAGAAGCTTCAGTATAGCGAGGGGGTGGCTGGGTAAAATGTTGATTAGAAAGGAGCTCTATTAGATAAAGACTTTGGCCTTTGGTAAGATAAGGTAACACTTCCTCTTTCTCTTCCTTGTCAACGTCTTTGCTTTCCTCGTATACCTTCGTATAACCTGGAAATTTTATTATCGAACCTGAGACACGAAACGTATGAGTTTTTTTTGCGGTTATGTCAACAGAAACAGTGTTCAGGATAGCTTTAGCCATTTGACAGGCAATGGTTCGTCTCCAAATAAGTCTATATAGCTTCCATTGATCGGAAGTCAAGAAATCCTTCATGTCCTCCGGTTTCCTTGCCAAATCAGTGGGTCTTATAGCCTCGTGGGCCTCTTGTACATTCTTTGCCTTATTTTTAAAGTAACGAGGAGTCTTTAATGCATATTCACTTCCGAAAAACCGGGTTATTATGCTTTTTGCATGTTCCAGTGCGTTTGAAGAAAGATTTACACTGTCTGTTCTCATATAGGTAATTAAACCAACACTTTCATCCTGGATTTCTATTCCTTCATAGAGTTTTTGGGCGTTTGACATGGTTTTTTTTGCAGAAAAACGCAACTTTCTAAATGCTTCCTGTTGTAACGTACTGGTAGTAAAGGGAGGGGGAGGTGTCCTTGTAACCTCTTTTTCTTTTATCTCTACAACTTCATATTCTGCACTTTCAAGTTCTTTAATAATCCTTTCAGCAGACTCTTCATCGCTGACCGAAAATTTACTTTGTTTCTTGCCATCTATCTCAACCAACGTGGCATTGAAGCTAGTCTCCGGTGTTGGTTCTTTTGTTGATGAAAGCCTGGCATTGATGCTCCAATATTCTTTGGGTTTAAATGCTTGAATCTCCTCTTCTCTCTCACAAATCAACCTCAGAGCAACGGATTGAACTCGTCCGGCAGAAAGCCCATAACGGATTTTTTTCCACAAAAGTGGACTCAGGTTAAATCCATAAAGGTAGTCTAAAATTACCCTGGCTTGCTGAGCATCTACCAGGGATTGCATGACATGTCGAGGGGTTTTAATGGCTTCTTGAATGGCCTCTTTTGTAATTTCATAAAAGGTTATTCTTTTGACTGAGGGGGAAGACGAACCCTTTCTTTTGGTATAAGCCCCGTTAGAGAAGGAATCTCTATCGGGGTAAGCATTTCCATCAGTTAGATTCAATATCTCCAATAAATGCCAGGCGATAGCCTCTCCTTCTCGATCCAAGTCGGTAGCCAGGTAGAGATTTTCACATTTTTCTAATGTCTTCTTTATTTTAGAGATATCCTTCTTTCGCTGAGGCAATATCTGGTATTTTGGCTCAAAGTCATTTTCTATAGCTACAGACCCGGACTTGCTGGGGAGGGCTCTAACATGTCCCATGGATGCCAAAACTATAAAATCCTTACCCAGAAATTTGTTAATAGTATTTGCTTTAGCAGGCGACTCAACGATAACCAGAGATTTAGGCATTTTTTTCTCCAAGAAGTATGTTCCCCAAGAAAAGGCAATGCTAATTGGGGTTATGAGTTAGTTTATTGTAAATATTTTTCCGGGTAGTTGGATAATTAAGCCGCTAAGCTCCAAGTTCAATAATATGCTTGAAACCTCGTTAATATTTAATCTGCTTTTAGCAGCAACAGTATCGATATGTAAAGGACCCTCAGTCAAAGTAGTCAGTATCTGTTTAGCGGTTTCAGAAAGATTCTCGCCTCTTTTAACCCCTCCCCTATTTTCTTTATAATCCCTGTATTGGGGTAAGATTGCACTCATAACATCATCAGCGCTCTCTACTAACATTGCACCCTCTTTTATAAGTTTATTTGTCCCTCTACTTCCCACAGACCCTATCTGCCCTGGCACGGCAAAGACCTTTTTACCCTGACTTACAGCAAACTTTGCAGTAATTAGAGACCCACTTTTCACCCCAGCCTCAACAATTACCACCCCTAAGGATAGGCCACTTATTATCCTGTTTCGATTTGGGAAGTTTACAGCATCAGGAGGTGTTGAAACTGGGAACTCAGTAATAACAGCTCCGTTCCGGCAAATCTTATTGAAAAGTTCTCTATTTTCCGGTGGATATATCACATCTATCCCACTTCCCAATACAGCAATAGTCCTTCCTCCTGCAGATAAAGCCTCTTTGTGAGAAATGGCATCAATCCCTCGAGCCATACCGCTTACAATGGTTATCCCTTCGGCTGCCAGGTCACGACTTATCGACCTGGCAGCTAATTCCCCGTATCCCGATGGGGTTCGTGATCCAACAACAGCAGCAGCGAAGTGATCATCCTTTTTAATTTCGCCCTTCATGTAGAGCACTGGTGGCGGATTATTGATCCTCATTAAATTCGTCGGATAATCTTCATCTTCCAAAGTCAATATACGGGCATTGACTTTTTTTGCCATTGAGAGCCAATTCTCAACCAGGTCTCCTTGATCAAAGTTCTTAATTGCCAGAGCAGTTTCATGCCCTATCCCATCAATGTTCATCAATTCCTGCAAAGATGCATCGAATACAGCTTCGGCCTTTTTGAAATAATCAATCAGCCTCTTATACAAAACGCAACCTATTCCGGGGACAAGACTCAGTGCTATTCCAAAAAAATTCTTATCCATTCTGTTTCTAATATTTGTAGACTTCATAAATAAACAATGTCCCAAAAAAATAGGGATTAGAGCAATGCCTGCTGAAATCCCCATCCTATTAATTTTTACATCAGACTTTTTGTAGTTACTATTAAAGGGGTAGGTACATTTCAATTTTTGAATAAATACCTGCTAACCTTATATTTGTCAAGGGAAAATTCCAGATGGCCAGCACAAGAGAAAGTAAACTCTTGTCTTTCAAATATGACTATGATAGCTTTTATAAACACGTCGGAACCGGGTCTAATATTTGGAAAAGGGTTTTAATGAAACTTACATGCCTCAAAGAGACACAAAGAATAAGGAAAATGTCTTTGCGAGGAGTTTGCAATAGGCAAGCGACCTTCAACAGCATACTTAAGTGTGCTGTTGAAAAGGATGGGATTGCTTAACCCCGGCTTGTCGGGGCTCGCAATGACAGGAATAGGTGCATTTTCGAGTGAAAAGACCGGAACTTCTTGCACCAGCGGGAAATTTAGAGAAACTAAAGACCGCTATTCATTATGGCGCTGATGCAGTCTATTTAAGCGGTAAATTATATGGACTCAGAAGCTTTGCCGGGAATTTTACTATTTCTGAAATGGAAGAAGGCATTAAACTTGCCCACAAAAAGGGGGCTAAAGTATACGTCACAGTTAACATATTTCCCCGCAATGAAGATCTGAGAAAACTTCCTGATTATTTAATTGATCTGGAACAAATAGGAGTAGACGCAATAATTGTATCGGACCCCGGAACTGTTATTATGACTAAAGAATTAATTCCCGAAATTCCTCTCCACCTGAGCACGCAGGCAAACACTACCAACTGGCGAAGTGTGGAGTTCTGGAAAGATCAAGGGATCTCTCGTGTCAATCTGGCACGAGAACTCTCATTCTCAGAGATTGAATATATCACGGGAAAGGTAGACATAGAAATAGAAACCTTCGTCCATGGGGCTATGTGTATTTCTTACTCCGGGAGGTGTTTACTCAGCAACTATCTCACTCACCGGGATTCCAACCGTGGGGAGTGCTCGCAACCGTGTCGATGGAAATACATGCTCATGGAAGAAAGTCGTCCTGGCATTTATCTTCCAATCTTTGAAGACGACAGAGGCAGTTATATCCTAAGTTCTGAAGATCTTTGCCTTATAGAGTATATACCAAATCTAATAGGTGCCGGTGTAGATTCCCTTAAGATCGAAGGAAGGATGAAAGGGATAAACTACGTGGGAAACGTGGTAAGGGTTTATCGTAAGGCAATAGACGAATACCTGGACAATCCTGATAAATACGAATTTCGGAATGAATGGCCGGAAGAGTTGAAAAAGGTTAGTCACCGCAACTATACGGCAGGCTTTTTTTGTGAAAAATCTACCAGAGGGTCACAGAACTATTCATCATCCTCTTATGTTCAAACCCATGACCTGGTTGGAGTGGTCAGGGAGGTCTCAGGAAATAACGAGATAAGGGTTGAGGTTAGAAACCAGATAAGATTGGGCGATGAGGTCGAATTTATAGGCAAGTCAGGAGAGATCAATCACCTTTTTTTGGAGAAAATGATAAATGAAGATGGCGAGACAATCGAGATTGCGCAGCCAAACCAGATTGTCATCTTAACCGTTAACTTTCCCACATCCGTAACTGACCTCATACGAAAACAAAAATGAGAGTTTTGAAGTCTTAAAAGAGAAAGGCATAGACGAACTCTACTCCTATGATAAGGACTATGATAGAATCGACTGGCTTAAAAGAGTAGAACCATAGAATGGCCTTTAATCTATATCCATCTCTTCTTTCTCTTATGTTTCTGACAACCGTTGCAATGAAGTCCACCTCAGTTCGTTGATAGGGATAATAGATTGTCAGTTAGTAATCAACTTTAATTTCACCAGTGGGAATGAATATACCTGTTGTTTGGATACGTTATTGTTTTCAGGAAACCCTCCTATCGTAACCCTTCCAGTATTTCTCCCTCAGCTCTTTCTTTAAAACCTTTCCAACTGGGTTTCTGGGCAGAGCATCTACAAACTCAACTGATTTTGGTTTCTTATAGCTCGCCATGTTTCTCTTGCAAAAATCTATAACCTCCTGCTCTAAAGCCTTCTCCCCTTCTCTAAGAACTACAAGCGCCTTGACTGCTTCACCCCACTGTTCGTCAGGAACCCCGATTACCGCTGCCTCCAGGATAGCTGGGTGAGTGTAGAGTACCTCTTCAACTTCCCTGGGATATATGTTTTCTCCGCCACTTATAATCATGTCCTTCCTTCTATCAACAATAAAGATGTAGCCTTCTTCATCCACTGTGCCCATATCGCCGGTGTGCAACCACCCGTCTCTGATGGTCTCTGCCGTTTCTTTCGGTAGTTTCCAGTAACCTTTCATCACACTGTCGCTCCTGACAATAATCTCACCCACCTCTCCAGGTCTCACATCAACCCCCTCTTCGTCCACCACCCTGACCTCAACGTTGAAGATCTCCTTGCCACAGGAAGCCAGCCTCCTTGCTTTCTCCTCAGTACCGTCCAACACATGATCCTCAGGCCTGAGAAGGGTAACCCCTGGACTCGCCTCTGTAATGCCATAAGACTGATAAATGTCGCACTTAAAAGTCTCAATTGTCCTTCTTGCTAAGGCTACAGGCATGGGAGCAGCGCCATAAGCAAATATCCTCAAGCTACTGAAGTCATAGTCTCTAGGGTGTTTTTCCATGTGCTGCAACAAAAAGTTCACCATGGCAGGAACACCACCGGTTACAGTGACCCGCTCTTTCTCAATCGCATCCAGGAAACGACCAGGATCGAATGAACTATGTATGACCAAGGTGCCCCCTATGTAAAGGGTGATCAGGGCATACTCTGCAGCAGTATGAAAGAAAGGGAGACTGCTCAAAAAGACGTCGTTTTGGTCCAGTTTGAGGTCGATGATTCTGGACATATACATTAAGGTCAGGTTCTTGTGGGTGAGCAGAACGCCTTTGGGCCTCCCTGTAGTCCCGCTGGTATACATCTGCACAGCCACATCCTCATCTTGTATATCAACGTGGGGAGCATCTGTAGAATATTTCTCTATCATGTCTTCATACGCACCCATGTCTGACATGGACTCACCCAGACAGAAAAAAGAATCAACGGTCTTGAGATCAGACCTAATAGACCTGACAATATCTACAAACTCTTCACCCATTATCAGCATCTTTACTTCTGCATCGTTTATTATAAACTCCAGTTCCCGCTCTGCTAATCTGCAGTTAAGCGGTGTAAGAACTGCCCCTATCTTTGGTATGGCAATATAAAGCTCTATATATTGGGGGCAGGGATGTTCCAGAATACCTACCCTATCACCCTTTTTAATGCCTTTTGCCCTAAGCCCATTTGTCAGCTTCTTTACCCTATTATCCAGTTCCTTATAACTGCATCTCTTATTCTCGAAAACAACAGCAGTTTTATCTGGAAAGAGTTTGGCATTTCTCCTAAGTATATCTCCCAGCAGCATTTTGGTCCCTCCTTTCTCTTCGGGTTGAGTGCTCCCCTACTCCATTTTTCCCAGGTAAACATCCTCCACCCTCCCATCTTGGAGCAGAGCCCTACTCTCTCCCTGAAGCACTACCTTGCCATTGGACAAAACATAACCCTGGCTGCTTGCTCTCAGGGCTATCTCAGCATTTTGCTCGGCTAAGAGTATGACAACCCCTTGTTCATTGAGGGTGTTAAAGATATTAAAGATGTTTTGTATAATCAATGGAGACAGCCCCAAAGAAGGCTCATCCAGAAGCAATACACGCGGTTTGGCCATTAGGCCCCGGGCTATGGCCAGCATTTGCTGCTCACCACCAGAGAGGGTTCCGGACAGCTGGCTGCTCCTCTTTTCCAATACCGGAAAAAGTTGATAGATAAATTCCAGGCTTCTTTTCCTCTCCTTCTTCCCCCTGGAGACATAACTGCCAAGAAGCAGATTTTCATATACACTCATTTTAGCAAATAATCTCCTTCTTTCCGGAACGAGGACAATTCCTAATTCAACAATTTCTGCAGTCGTCAGGCCTGCTACATTGATTCCGTTAAGGGTTATTTCACCCGAAAACGGTTTGAGTAAACCGCTTATAACCTTAAAGAAGGTGCTTTTGCCACTGTTGTTAGTTCCTATTACGCACTTCGTCTCGCCTTCAGAGAGTTCTAAGGAAACCTCACTGAGTATCGTTATCGCGCCATAACCTGCGCTTATTCTATCGACTTTAAGCACACTTATGCCCCCTTGCCGATGTATGCCTCAATTACCTCTTTGTTGTCCATTACTTCCCGGGGAGAACCTTCTGCAATTTTTCTCCCAAAATTAATTGCTATTATCCGATTACACAATTCCCTGAGTAATTCGAGCCGATGCTCCACTATTAAAAAAGTGACCCCCTCTTCATTCAAATTTCTAATTATAGATAAAATAGAAGTGGCTTCAAACTGGGTAAGCCCGGCCATTATCTCATCGAGAAGCACTATCTTGGGATGGCAACTCAATATCCTGCCCATTTCAACCCTTTTTTGTTCGGCAGGAACAAGGCTCGAAACCAACCTCTTTGCAATAGAATTAAGGTCGAGCAATTCTATTATTCTCTCAACCCGCTTATGGGCTTCAGACAAGGGTGCATTGTAGAGCGCCGGAAGCAAGATGGTATCAAAGACAGTGAATGAAGGCAGAAACTCTGCCAGTTGGAAGGAACGGGTTAACCCCAGTTTAAAAACTTCATGGGGCTTTAACCCGTGAATTTGTTTTCCCTCTAACAGTATCGCACCCCTGGTTGGGGCATAAAAGCCGGATATAGTTTCAAGGATGGTGGACTTGCCTGCACCATTTGGCCCGATAAGCCCTACTATCTCACCCTTCCCTACCCTGAAAGAGATAGAATCTACAGCTAAAATTCCCTCAAAGGTCTTGACCATATTCTCAACAGCCAACATCTTATCAATCCCTGATTAGTGGTCAGTTAGTTAGTTGGTTAGTGGTTAGTGAAAAGTGGTTACTGATTACTGATCACTGTTCACTTATCCCTTATTATCTATTCAAAGACACCGTCTTGAAAGAGTTCAATGAACTCCTCATCGGATATTCCCAGTATCTCTCTACACACATATTCAGTATGCTCTCCCAGGCATGGTGAAGGCATACGGATTTCCCCCGGTGTTTTGGATAACCTCCACGAAGGGGTTTCGTAAGAATGCAGACCTATTTCTTTATGGTCCAATACCTTAAAGTGGCCGCGATGTTTGATTTGGGGGTCAGAATGTATATCCTGGCCCGTAGCAACTGTACCTGAGGCTACCCCACATTTTTGCATCTTTTCCATCACTTGTTCAGGAGTATATATCACTGTCCACTCTTCTACCAGCTTATCCAACTCATCTTCATTCTTCTTTCTTCCTGATAGAGTAGAGAATTTAGGTTCTTTTGTCCATTCGGGATGTCCAATTGCTTGGCAGAATGACCTCCACTCGTTATCAGTATGAATGGCAATAACACACCATTTATCATCGCCATTACATCTGTATGCGCCGTGAGGTGCAGTATAATCCAAATGATTCCCCATAGGGCCTGCCACCTTGTTGTTCACAGTGTAGTCCAGTATAGCACTGGAAAGAAAAGATGCCCCGGCTTCAAGCTGACCAATATCCAGATGTTGCCCCCTTCCTGTTCGCTGCCGGTAATCGAGGGCTGCCATAATACCGGTTATACCGTACCAGGGAACTACAAAGTCGGTGTAGGGGCTGTTCGTTCCTGAGGGGGGGCGGTCAGGCCAGCCTATAAGACTGGTGTATCCGACCAGGGATTGGAGTTCGGTGCCGAATCCCGCCACCCTGGAGTTGGGCCCTGTCTGACCCTGCATACTAAAACTGACCATTATGATGGCAGGTTTTAATTCCTTGAGGTCATTGTAGCCAAGTCCCCATTTCTCCATGGTCCCGGGCATGAAGTTTTCAACCACAACATCGGCCCAGGCCACCAGTCTTTTTGCCACATCCACACCCTTTTCTTTATTGAGATCCAGCATGATGTCGTACTTGTCGCTATTATACGCATCAAAAGCCCCACAACGGTTCACGCCTGGGATCCCCCCTGCCATGGGTATATAACTCCTGAATATATCGAGCCTGTTCTTCGACTCTACCTTCACTACAGTGGCCCCGTGAAAGGCTAAATATCTAGTAGTCTCCGGACCGGCAATAACCCACGAAAAGTCGAGGATGCGCAAACCATTGAGCCCTTGGTTCTCCCCCGATCCCATTAGATACACCCTCCTTCTTTTAAAACAACTAACTCTTCTTGAGTGATCCCCAGCTCGTAATGATAAATATCCTCATTGTGCTCCCCAATGAGAGGGGGGCGGTATCTTATATGGCAATCAAACTCGCTGGATTTAATCGGGGCGCCCGGGTATATTATAGTATCAGCCAACTCTTTATGTTCCACTTCAAGCCAGAAATCTCTCCACTGTAGCTGTATATCTTCCCGTAGATCTTTGACAGTATTTATAGGAAAGAGTATTATTCCCCTCTTTATCGCCCCTTCATACAGCTCTGTCTTGGTGTGGGTAAGAAAAAAACCGATGAAGTTTTTCTCCCATAATTCCAATTGTTCTTGAGTCAGATGATTGAAATCCATCTTCTCCCAATCCAGATCTTTGAGTTCCTCCGCCTTCCCTTCGCTATTGGCCCACTCTACCAAAGCGCGTGTTCTCGATCCCTGTTGAGCCACCCATATCCTCCATGAGATATAACCGTCCTTACATGACCATATCATTCTTGGGCTGACTGTGCCTCGGGAGACTCGATCCCCTTCCCGGCGTACGTTCCTGCCACCAATCTCCCAGAAGAAGGAGGTAAGATGAGTGCTGCAAACCACACTCTCATGAATGGAGACATCTATCTTTTGCCCTTCTCCGGTCATCTGACGGTGATAGTGGGCTATCATAGCGGCTGAGGCTGCCTGCGCTCCGGCCTGAAAATAGGATTGTTCTACGCTGATTCGGATAGGAGCACGGTCTGGGTCTCCACTAATATACATCATCCCGCCCATACCCATATATACAATATCAGAAGCCTTGTAGTCTTTGCATGGACCTGTTTGACCGAATGGGGTAATGGACACCAAGATGATTCTGGGATTAAGCCTCTCGAGTTCAGTATAATCTAAACCTACCCTTTCCATATAACCTGGGGGGAAAGACTCGACAATAAAATGGGCATCTTTAACCAATCTTTTGAATATCTCCTGTCCATCCAGGCTTTCGATATTCAAGGTGATGCTGCGTTTGTTGATGTTGCACGCGAACCAGGAAAGGCTCCTCTCAGGGTGAGGAATATCATGGTAAAAAGGCCCCTTATTGCGGGAAGGGTCGCCCCCAGGTCTTTCTATCTTTATTACGTCAGCGCCAAAGTCCCCAAGTACCTTACCACAAAAATATCCCTTTTCATCGGCTAGATCCATGACTCGGTAAGGGCTTAAGGGAAGGGACGACATACTCTGTTCTTTCATGCTGTTTCTCCATTTTCCATTCTCCGATTCCTTTCCCTCCACTGAATGAACCAGGGCACAAGCCCCTGACGCAGGCCTAAGAGGATAACTACTACAACAATCCCATATATTATCAGGTGGAGTCCCGGAAGCCCTATAAGGCGAATCCTCAATATCTCTCCCAGAGGGATCAGGATGACAGGGCCTACAACAGGCCCCCACAGAGTGCCTATTCCACCTACAACAGTCAGCAGTATCACGACAATGGTTTCGTGGGGTTCTACAGATGCCGGACCAACAAACCTATAATACTGTGCCCAAAATGTACCTGCAAATGCCGTAAGAACTGCACTGATGGAAAACGCAATCAGCTTATAGCGAATTACGTCTACCCCACAAGCTGCCGCGACCCTTTCGTTATCGTGAATAGCAAAAAAATAGGCGCCCATTTTAGTAGTGATGATGTATCTGGCCAATAAAAGTATGCCTACGACCATAGCAAGAATTATATAGTAAAACGCAACTTTAGTTTGGAACTGAAAATACAATGGATGCGTTCCGCTATAAACAAGCAAAAGCCCTTCCGTAGAACCACCGATAGGAAAGGAGTGCAACGTAAAAACCACAATGGTGCTTACTATAAGGGTGAAAATGGCAAAACTCAGTATGGGAAGGGCAACACGAAAACAACACCAACCAATACCCAATGCCAATAAGAGTGCCACGAACGCCCCTACTATCATCCCTAACCATGGACTTAAGTGGAAATAAATCCAAAGTATGGATGACAAGTAGGCTCCACAACCAAAAAATACAGCATGCATAAGACTGAATAGCCCAGGCAGGGCGGAAATATTCCATGCAGAACACAGATATATCGTTACAAGCAGATAGATCATAATGCTCAACCATGTGCGGCTAAGAAAAAAGGGCAGCGCGAGCATAATGATAAAAATCAAGCCTGATAAGGCATAGTTTCTTTTTAGGACTTGCATATACTCAAGTTCCTTTCATCAATCCTTGCGGTCTTATAATAAGGATAATTAGCAACACCGCATATGGTATGATCAAGGCCAGAGCCGGTCCAAATAGCAAGCCGCTTACTGCTCTTAGGACACCAATTATAAATCCGGCTATCAAAGCGCCGGCAAAGTTCCCCATTCCTCCTATGATCACAATGATTAAAGCAAAGAGGGTAAAATCCAGTCCCTTATGGGGACTTATATTCCACCATGGAGCGACTAAAGAGGCAGATATTCCTATGAGGACAAAGGCTAGGCCGAAAACCACCATCCTCAGTCTAGGTACTTTTATACCCATCAGACTGGCTGCTTCAGCATCCTCACTCACTGCTCTAATAGCCCGACCAAAATCGGTTGATCGAAGCATCCAGAAACATCCCAGTCCTATTATGGTGGAGGCTATAAGGGCTATTACCTGGGGCAACCCCAACATTATGGAATCGGTGAAATGAACTAAATTGAGGGCGATAAAGCTATTTGGCAGGCGAGGGTCTGATTTGAAAATAACAAGCAGAGTATTTTCAAGGATAAGCACCAGTCCCAAAAAAACCTGGAAGGTTAATAGGGTGCCTGCACCTTGTAACGGTCTTATCACAAAAAGGTAGACAAGAATGCCTATACCAAAGAATATAGGAGCGGTGATAAAAAACGATATATAAGGGTCAATGGCAAGGGAGCTGGAGAGGAGAAAACATACATACAGGGCTATAGCCAGAAAATCGCCATGGGTTAAGTGTAACTGCCTTGTTACCGCATAAGCCAGAGTAAGTCCGCTTGCAACCAATGCATAGATACCGCCTATGGCCAATCCCATCAAAATTGACTGACACCAGATATCGAGTGAATACATGCTGCCTCGTTACTTAATAGGCTGCAGGCTATAGACTGTTAGCCTACAGCCTACAGCCCAGTGTGAGCTATCTAGAGAGTATAGGCTTGGCAGTGCGGGATTCTTTTGGGAAAATCAACTCCACTTTGTGATCCTTCAGACTGCCCTGCCATTGTGCACAAGGTAACCTGGCGTTCAATACCTTTCCATTTGGAAGCCATTTGAGAGAAGGTCTGAATAATGGCATAACCAAAGCAGGATCACCATCCGGTATCTCAAGTTCTCTCAGGGCGTCATTCACTACCTTAGGATCTTTGGTCCCTTTCATCTCCCATACCTTTGCGAAGGCGTAGGCTGCTTGTGTATTTATATAGATATAGTCATTCATCTTCCGCCTCTTTTTGGTGACCCAGGGAACTATCTTTTTCTGAAGGTTCTGATAAGCCTTATGGGGGGTATTTTCGTGGGCAATCGTTCCGAAAAAGACCGGTTTCGATACCACGTGCTGCATCATCAGGTCATCTCCCAATATCGCCCTGGCCCTTGGATAGGCAATGGCAGTAAGGGCATAAAGGGTGACCGGAGGGTAAAGGCCGATATTGTGTGCAGCCCTCCAGTAATGTGGAAAAGTAGAAGCAGCATCGTTGACGATTAAGATATCAGGGTTGCTGGCCTTTATCTTTAGCAGAATAGAGGACATACCCTCCAACTCGCTTTTGTCGCTATACCTTAAATCCAGAACTATATTCTTGTCTAAACCAAGCTTTTTAAGTTCCTCTTTTTCATAATCCAGATAGGTTAAAAGCCAGGGCACCTCAGCCGTCGCTATCGCTATCCTCTTGACTTTCACCCGATATTCATCGGAGAGGGACTTGAGCCACTTAATTACACTGACACCATACTCGTCGGAAGGTATACTGAGCATTCGCCAGTACTTCAGATTATACTTGAATAACGGTTCGGAAGTAGCGATGGTGCTAATTACAGGGATCTGAAGCTTATCGTAGAGGGAGGCACCTGCCATGACCTCTGCAGTGGGGGAGGAAAAGATAATGGCATCAACCTTCTCTGCATCTACCAGACGTTCCATCTCACTCAAAACCTTAGTAGAAGAGCTGGCGGTATCGGCATAAACCCACTCTATCTTAGCACCGCCCATGCTCTTGATACCTCCACTGGCATTAATCTCACTAAAAACAAATTCCGCACCGGGCAATGCCTCGCCATATAGGGCATACGCGCCTGTCATAGCCCCTAACAAACCCACTTTTATGGTGGACCCTTTTTCCGCAAAACCATAGCCTGTCATTAGGGTCAGCAAAAACAGTAAAGATACCATCATAGCCAAAGACTTCTTACAATGAAGATAAAACATGATAGCCTCCTTTCTTGTTAACATATAAGTTGAATTGTTAAATGCACAACTATAAGATTTAACAGTAATATTTAACGGAAGATAGGCTAACGTAAATTAGAAAGCTTTAAAAAGCAAGTATTTTTCTTGCTATTATCATCCTCCTCACCTTTATCTATTTATTTCTAGTCAAGATAGTCACCACCGAATTCGATATACCCCTTCCGCCTACATTGTGCTGCAAACCATAGCCGTTCTTTATTTTTGCTTGCCGCTTCTCATTGACGCTGGGGTCACCGGTGCCATTCGAGTTCCTCACATCTTCTCTCAACTGCCAGAACAACTCTGCTATCTGGGCAATACCGGTAGCACCCAATGGATGCCCTTTGGACATAAGACCACCACTGGGATTGACCGCGACTTCGCCATCGAGGTCAGATTTGCCCTGTTCAATGAACTTACCTCCTTCACCCTTTTTGCAGAACCCTAAATCCTCATAGTTGATTATCTCTGTAATAGAAAAGCAGTCATGAACCTCTGCCACATCTATATCCTTCGGTTCTATTCCAGCCATAGAATATGCCTGTTTGGCCGCCCTGACAGATGCCACAAACTCTGTAAAATCTTCCTTTTCATGGACATAAAAAGTATCTGTCCCCATACCGAAGCCTGCAACGTACACAGGTTTGTCCGTATACTTTTCAGCCAAATCAGCTCTGCATATTATCGCTGCAGCCGCACCATCTGTCTGAGGACAGCAATCCAAGAGGTTCAATGGACTGCATACCATGGGTGATTTGAACACGTCCTCTATGGTTATCTCATACCTGTAGTGAGAGTACGGGTCGTATACACCGTTTCTATGGTTCTTGACAGCCACCATGGCCATTTGTTCCTTGGTGGTACCAAACTCATGCATATGCCGCATTGCCTGGGGCGCAAACATGGTCATAGCCGTCTCCCCCCGCTGAAGCACAGGATGCCCCTGGGCAGCCAGAGAGAGCATCTCTGCCGTTGATTTGTCCCGCATCTTCTCTGCTCCAAGTACTAATGCTACGTCATAGACACCGGAAGCAACTCCAAGACAGGCATTCCTGAATCCATCACTTCCCGTAGGACAACCGTTTTCTATATGGGTACAGGGAATACCAGCAAGCCCGATATTTCCCACGAGGGAAACTCCGGCAATGGTCTGTGTCCCATGGGCACCGGGCCTGCAATCGGCAATCCATGCCGCCTGAATGTCCTTAGGATTAAAACCTTTGTCTACATTGCTGATGGTATTGAGGTAAGCTTCCTCAACCATAACCTCCCAATCTTTGTCAAATAATTCTCCAAACTTTATTATTCCTACTCCGACTATTGCTATCTTATTCCATCCCATCTCTAGTACCTCCGGCATTCTATTTATTTGATTCTTATCGGTCTGAATACGTTTCCATAAAGGTCTACATTGTTCTCGGAAGCTAATTTTCGCAGAACCAATTCTATCGGCATATCGATCTTTATCTCCTCAGGAATCATCTCTGTACCCAATGCCCTGTGTCTCACTCCGTCATCGAGGTCAGCAATTATAATAGGTAAAGGGGATTCAAAACCTGGCGGCATGTAATAGTTTACACAGAAGGTATGTATCTTCCCTCTCCTGCTGAATATCACCTCTTTAAACTCTGTATTGCCACACCTTATACAGATCTTCCTCTGAGAAGGCGGAAAGTTCACATAACCACAGTTCAAACACTTGGCGCCGATCAGCCTATAGAGCTCGGCACTAGCCCTCCACATAAAAGGAGATAAGGGAGAAACCCCCAAACTTGCAGGTTCTTCGTCTTTTTTCAGGACACCTTTACCCATCAGATACTGTGGATAATCTATATATGAATTGCTAGCCAGATATGATTGATACGGTTTGCATCTCTTTCTTGCCTTCTCTATGGGTTTTCTTACGGTTAAGTACAGGGCATCACTTGTCCCCGATCCGTAAGATACGGCAAGAACTCTATTTCCTAAAACTGCCCTGTCAAAGACTGATGACAGACCTATAAACAAACAGGCTGCTCCTGTATCACCTATGTCATCAAATATGGAACCCGCTTTTGTCTGTTCAGGTGTTGCCTTAAGCTTTCTGGCCATCTCTATGGGAAGCCTGGCATCAGGCTGTTGGAATACAATGTGCTGAAATTGATCAATGGTTAAGCCTGTCTTTGACAAAAGCCCCCTTACAGAATTGAGTACGTATTCCGAATATCCATACTGTCGGGTAAACCTTGGTTCATAGTCTTTTACATAGGTGTCTGCCTGCCCCCTCCAATTATCTCTAAAATTACCCGAATAGCTATAAACTTCTTCAAGATCGGCTATAGTGTTTTTACTTCCAACTATAAAAGCCCCTGCTCCGCCACCGAAGAACATTTCCATATTGCTCCCCGGTGAAGCCGGACGATAATCCGAAGCGATTACTAAACCATATTTAATCCTACCGGCCTTTACCGCATCTACACATGCCTTCAACGCAGCAATACCCGCCCTAGTGGAGGTGGTAAAGTCCATTACTTCAATGTCCTGTCTTGCCCCCAATGTCTGGGCGATAACACCTATGGATGAATGCTCTATATTCGGAGGAGAATCGGTGCCTAAATATATGGCATCTATCTCCTTGACATCAGCCAGTCCTGAATGTTCGAATGCATTGACAGAAGCCTCTATTGCCATTGTTATGATGTCCTCATTTTCATTAAGAACGGCATTTTCGCCCTTACCACGCCCACCCCATACCTTTGCTATTTCTTCTCTTTTAATGCGAGATTTGGGGATATAAACTCCATAACCAACTATTCCTACTGCCATATGTGCCTCCTCTCTATTATCATTCATTCGACTTTACTTCTATCCATTAAAGAACTACAGCCAATTTACCTGAGTCAATAGATACCGTCAATAATTTTTTGTAATTTTCCATTAGTATTTGTTTTCTGGCTAGCCTATTGCCTATTCCTTGTTTTTCTTTCGTTTCTCAACCTCCCTTGACACATAGTCAACCATGTGTGCCAAAGGAGCCCCGGGTAAAAACACCTCAGCAACACCTAATTCTTTCATCTCTGGAATCTCATCATCATAAATAATTCCGCCCACTAAGACCAAAACATGTTCCAGGTTTTCTTCTTTTATCCGAGTCATTAATCTTTTCATAGCTTGAATATGTCCACCACATAAAAAGCTCAGTCCCAAAACGTCAGCATCCTCTTGACTCAATGCCTTTATCACTTCTTCGACTCTCCTGCCCGCACCTAAATAAACTACCTCCATTCCGGCATCACGCAATGCCCTGGTTACTGCCTCAATCCCGCGATAATGACCATCAGTACCGATCTTACCTGTTATCACCTTTATCTTTTTGTTACTCATGCTCATTGGCCCCCTTATCAACCTCTAAAAAGGATATTCTCTCTCCCCAGCCCAATCGTATTCCAATCCATCAACCATTCTTAACACCCCCCTTATCTCAGCAAAAGTAGCGTCGGCTTCCAGAGCTTTAAATACAGGAGGAACTAAACTATCATCGGTTTTCTCTGCGATATGGCGTAAATTCTCCAACGCCCTCTTCACTTTTTCTTTGTCCCTCTTTTTGTCTCTCCATTCTACATATTCAGCCAGATAAGGCTCGACTTCTTTGGATACGTCAGGTGCATACCTTTTTGGCTTGAAATCTTCTTCAAGTGGAATGGTGAAGCGATTAACACCGATAACTGTTTTCTCCCCACTTTCTATTTTCCCCTGTAGTGCTATCTGACTTTTTTCCAGTTCATTCTTAACCCAACCGGTCCTCATCGCCTCTAACCAGCCACCTAGCTTTTCAATCCTGTTAACCTCTGCTTCGATCCTTTGCGCCATTTCATTAGTCAGAGACTCTACGTAATAAGAACCTGCCATTGGATCAACCACTCTGGGTACACCAGACTCATACCTTACGATCTGCTGTGTCCTGACGGCAAGAGTCGCTGCATCTTCTGACGGGGTTGCCCATGCCTCATCATATGATGGGACCTGGATGCCCAGGGCGCCACCAAGAACACCAGCCAGACAACTCAAACTCCCCCTCATAAGATTGACCAGGGGTTGCTGACGTGTAAAGCTTGACCCCGCAACATTGGCATGAAATCTAAGGCACAACGCATTTGGGTCGGTAACTCCAAAGTCCCTCTTTAATGTCTCAGCCCAAACCTTCCTCGCTGCTCTGAACTTCGCTATTTCTTCAAAGAAATCTTGATTTACGTTCAACACCGGCATAAACCTCTGGGCAGCAACACTTATATCAACCCCCCTTCTCACCATCTCGCGGAGCGTTTCATTACGAATGGCAATGGTATATGCAATCTCCTGAATAGCATCACAAAATGCCTCACGTAAATCATAGCCGCTGCTATACCACCCGTTCCACTTGAATAGATTTCGGCAAATATATTCCAGGAAATCATTTGACCATCGGAATATCGTCGAGGTGTGGCCGTTAACAAATGTTATGTATTCCTGATCCGGGATACAGGTGTTGAATAAATAGAACTGTGGAATAAGGGCTAAGCCCCTCAGTTTGCCTATGTCAAAGCCATGCTTCATGGCAGTCAAGATATAGGCCTGCGAAAGCTCCGGCGTGGAAGGGGCTGAAGAAAAGCTGAGTACATCCAGGGGCAGACCCTCAACCATTTCCTCTACATCTTTCAAGGAGTGGAGACAAGTGCCGCATACCCCAAGATGACCATCGGCAGATGGCTGGTCCGGCTCAAGCCCATAGAATGTAGGGTTGTCTAACTCACACTCTATGGCTGTCATACCCTGGGCTATCAGATATCTTAATCTCTCGTTATAAGCCTTCGGTGTGGATAAGCCGGTAATGTTCCTGATATTCCATAATTTACCTCGATACATCAAAGGATGATGACCACGGGCAAATGGATATTGTCCCGGAGGACCAATATCCCTGTCGTAATCAATATGGGCAATATCCTCTGGAGTATATACCTCCTTCACCGGGATTCCAGAGGAAGTAG
>QZJR01000057.1 GCA_003599365.1 Deltaproteobacteria bacterium
GGCTGCCAAGAGAGAAGCAGCAGTTAGAGAAGAATTTGAGAATACGGATATTCACTTCGATTTTGACAAATTCTCCCTCACCAATCAAGCAAGAGAGATATTGGCAAAGAAGGTTTCCTGGCTTCAGGGTCATACTGATTTAAAAATCAAGATTGAGGGGTACTGTGATGAACGGGGGTCCAATGAGTATAACATGGCTTTGGGGGAGAGAAGGGCAAACAGTGCTATGGAGTACCTGGTCACTGCCGGAGTTGAGGCTTCCAGGGTTTCCACTATAAGTTATGGCGAGGAAAACCCCCTGGATCCAGGACACAATGAGGATGCATGGGCAAAGAATAGAAGGGCGCACTTTAAAATAGTTTCAGAATAACCCCTTCACTAAGAAAGCGGGGGATGAACTTTAGCAAGATCCTCCGGAAGGGTTTCATTCCCCGGAGGGTCTTGTTTCATTTGTGAGGATAGGATCTTGGTTATTAATGCCTATAAATCCCTTTTATTTCCATTATGGAGGCCGATTTTATTTTTGGTTTCGGTATCCCTTGTATTCTTCTTGAATGGATGTGCTTCTAAAAAGGATGTTGTTGGCATTCAATACGATTTAAACAGCTTAAACGCACAGATCTCTGGTTTAAGAAAGGATATAAAAAGGGATACTGAGCAGTCTCTTAACCTGCTGAAGAAAAATGAGGAAAAAATACGGGAAATTGAGGATAGAATTACAGGATTCAAAGGTAATATTAAAGAAATTGAGGATATAATTACAGGGCTCGAAGGTAATATTAAGGAATCTATAAGTCCTGTGAGGAAGAATCAGGCTGATGCAAGCGCAAGGCTAGATAACTTACAGGTTCAGATTCGATCTTTGGGAGGAAAGATTGAAGAATACGGTTATCTTTTAGCTAAACAAAACAGAGAAAATACCTCTTTAAAAAAGGAGTATGAATCTGAAACAAAGACCATTGAAGCAAAATTGTCTGGATTGGAGAAGCGTCTCCTTTTTCTGGAGGGATTTTTGGTCTCTGAAAGCGCCTCTTCTACTGGAGAAACTCCCTCTAAGGAGGGAACTTCCGAACAGAGTGAGGAGAAAGAGGCAACCGAAACCAAGAGACCAACCAGTGAGGAATTGTACCAGAAGGCGTACGATGACTTTAAGAAAGGGGATATAAATACCGCTAGAACAGGGTTTCGAAAATATCTAAGGGTATTTCCCAATGACAACTATTCGGATAATGCCCAATACTGGATTGCGGAATCCTTCTTTATAGAAAAAAAGTACAGAGAGGCTATACTGGAATTTGAAGAGGTTTTAAGGAAATATCCCAAGGGCAACAAGGCTCCCAGTGCCCTGTTAAAACAGGGTCTGGCCTTTTATATGTTGGGGGACAAAAACAGTGCCATGCTGTTATTCCAAAAGGTCATCAAGGATCATCCGGGCTCTAATGAGGCTAAGATAGCCAAGAAAGAGTTGGAGAAATTGAATTAAGGAGGCCGCGGTCATCTGAATGCTTCCTGATTATCTTACATTCGACAACATAAAGATTCCAACCATCAAGAAGATAAAATTGGATATCCATGCAGAAACTATGGGTGGTAGAGTGCCATTGTGTCCTAAAGAAAGAGCAATTGACAGTATAACCCAATAACCAAAGCTTATTATTATGCTAATCCCAATCCCGCTAATGATTCCTCTCTCCCTTCCTGTTCTTAGGGCAAAGGGTATCCCGAAAAGCGGCATTATAATGCCCGCAAAAGGAAAAGCCAGCTTTGCATGCATATCAACCAGATATTTTGTGGCATCGTAGCCTTCGGCTTTAATCTTTTTAATATAGCCTTTAAGTTCAGTGTAACTCATCTCATCGGCACTCTTTTCTACAATCTTAAAGTCGTCAGGAGTCTCTGAGATAGGAATTGTTTTTTCATGCCACGTTTCCATTCCGACTTCTCCTCCATTCTCAAATCTTCTGGAACAAATGTCATAGAAATACCATTTCTTATTAATCCATCTAGCTGTATTTGCGTCTATACGCCCAATCAAATTGAAATCTTTGTCAAAATAGTAGATGGTTATACCTTGGAGGGTGTTTTTTTTGGGATCGAATATGTTGATATTGTAAATGGAGCTGTTACTTCTGTACAGAATCCTGTTTTGTTTAAAAGAACCACGAGGGTACTTTTTTTTTAATCCTGTACTTTCAATATATTTAATCCTCTGGTTTGTATAGGGTAAAATAGACTCATTGCCTACCAGAGAACCAATACTGACCAGCATGGATATCCCTATGACAGGAACAATAATCCTATATATGCTGACCCCGCTTGTCATAATAGCTGTAATTTCGCTGTTTTTGGACAGTATTCCTAAGGTTATGACAGAGGAAAGCAGAGTGGCAACAGGGGCGACCTGAACCATTATAAGGGGGATCTTAAACATGAAAAATTCAATAGTTGTAGAGAGAGGGACCCCCTGCCTAATAAAGTCATTTATATTCTCAAGAACGTCAACTATAAGATAGATGACAACAAAAGCGCTCATGCTCAAAAGAAATATCTTTAAAAATTCTCTACCGATGTATCTGTTTAAGATGCTCAACTGCAGGCTCCCATCCATCCATACAACTGATAGCTGATAGCTAACAGTTGTATCGTATAGTATAAATCGAGTCTTGTAAATCGTTTTTTTCTCCCTGGTTTCCCCTTGCAATTTGGGCTTGCTGCTGGTATCTTTAAAAACATCATGTCCGAAAAAGTTGGTAAGATCATGAGGATTCGAGGGGTCAAGGAGTCAAGGATTCGAGGGAAATGCTTAAGGCTCTAATAAAATCCTTAGAAAATAAGCACTTGAATCCTAGAATCCTTGAACCCTCAAGCCATCGGCTTTAGCCGATGGTAGTTGACTTACGATTTACGATTTACGATTTTTGATAAAGTAGGAGGCAGTTATTTAATGTCATCAATTTGCATTAAACGCATAGTTCTTATAGTACTGGACAGTGTTGGCATTGGTGAACTGCCGGATGCTTTGGATTACGGTGATGTTGGAAGCAATACCCTTAAAAATATTGCTGAGGAGTTGGGAGGATTGAATCTCCCCAATTTAGAGTCTATGGGATTGGGATTGATAGAGGATATAAAGGGATTAAGAAACAACATAGTACCCACAGCATTTTATGGAAAGATGTCAGAGAGGTCGAAGGGGAAGGACTCCACTACAGGCCACTGGGAGCTGGCCGGTGTGATTCCGGACACCCCTTTTCCGGTATTCCCCAATGGCTTCCCCCAGGGGATTATAGAAAAGTTTAAGGAGGCAACAGGGCTGGATGTCATTGGAAATTTTCCCGCTTCAGGCACAGAGATCATTAAAGACCTGGGAGAGGAGCACTTAAACACAGGAAAACCTATAGTATATACTTCAGCGGATAGTGTATTTCAGATTGCTGCCCATGAGGACATAATCCCTCTAAGTAGGCTCTATGAGATATGTCAGGTAACCAGAGAGATTCTGAATCCTTATGGGGTCTTAAGGGTAATAGCCCGTCCCTTTATTGGCAGACCGGGTAGTTTTAAAAGAACAAGGGCAAGAAAAGATTACTCAATTCCTCCTTCCGGGGATACGATTTTAGACATCCTGAAAGAGGCCGGATTGCCGGTGATAGGTGTAGGTAAAATCAGTGACATATTTGCAGGCAGAGGATTGAGTCAAACAATCCCTACCGAAAACAACCTTGATGGAATAATCAGGACCATTGAAGCGATAAAATGTACGAAGAAGGGGCTGATCTTTACAAATCTGATCGACTTCGATATGATATGGGGGCATAGAAAAGATGTTAAAGGATATGCCGACGGACTGAAAGAATTTGACAACAGCCTTCCTGAGATTTTAGGCTTGCTAGCCGATGGTGATCTGCTGATTATTACTGCTGATCATGGATGCGACCCCACAACTCCGGGTACAGATCATTCCAGGGAGTATGTCCCTTTACTGGTGTTTAACCCATCCTGCTCCGAAGGAAGAGATTTAGGTGTCAGGAGTACCTTTGCTGATGTAGGACAGACCATAGCCTCAGCATTCGGTGTAAATTCCCTTGAGAACGGAAGGAGTTTTTTGAAAGAGGTCATATATTGACAGACTCTTGAGGTTGAGAGTTCATAGTGAATCTTATTCATAAAAAACCCTTGACCAACTATCGCTGTTTATTATAAAGTACGATAAAATATATTGTATTCTGGATTGTATTATTCTCTGGAGGTCAATTCTTGAACAACAACCCCTTTGAGTTTAAGCTGTTAGTGAAAGAGGGCGAATCTATAGAGAAATCTGTCTATAAATTCCTAAGGAAGGCCGTATATTCCGGTTACTTTCAACCTGGCGAGAGACTGATAGAGGCATCACTGGCGGAAAGGCTCAATGTAAGCCGTACACCTTTGAGGGAGGCAATAAAGCGGCTGGAGACCGAGGGGCTTGTGAAGATAATCCCAAATAAAGGGGCCGCAGTATTAAAATCGTCTCCTGAAGAGATAGAGGAGATGTATTTTATTGCCGGTGTACTTGAAGGTCTCGCAGCCTATTTGGCAGTGGATAACCTCTCAGAGGCAGATATAGATAGGATAAGGGGAATAGAGATCATTTTAGAGGACGGGGAGTGCCAGAGTGACTATGAGAGGTGGCTAAAGTTAAACAATGAATTTCATAATATTTTTATTTCAGCGTGTAAAAAGTCTCTTCTGATAAGATTATTGAATCAGAGGACCGGGCCATTGGGAAGGTACTGGTATCTTGGTTGTACAAGCCCTGGGATGATAGATTCGTGTATATTTGCCCATAAAAATATCCTGAAGGCTTTTTCTGAAAGAGATGCAGAAGCTGCCAGGAAAGCTGTGGAGGAACATCTATTTCAGGTAGGCAGATTAATGAGGAGACATATGGGGAGAATCTTTGTGGTCTAGTTAGTCCACACTGGAAAATTCCCCTTTCCCCTGCCCCAAAAATCCTGCAACGGGCTGTTCAAAGGAAATTTTTTATAATTAAACTATAGCGAACGACCTCGAAAAGTAGTCATTGCGAGCATAGCGACGTGGCAATCCCAAGAGATTGCTTCACTTCGTTCGCAATGACGGAAGGTGGATGTCAACTTATTTAAGTCGTTCACTATAACCTGAAAAAAGAAAAGGGATGAGTTTCCCTGTTAAAAAGGTGAGGAGGTAAATTTCTATGGAAGAAATAATGAAACAGTTTGTTGAATATCCGTCAGACCCTTACACTAGTATTGCAAAATGGAAGGAGAATACTAAAAAGAAGGTTATTGGTATCTTCCCCATGTGGATACCTGAGGAGATAATACATGCCGCAGGTATGCTTCCTGTGGTGATGTGGAGAAGTAACGAGGCCATAACGTGGGGATACGCCCATGTGCCACCCTATAACTGCGCGATAAACAAAAGTGTGGTAGATGATGCTGTCAAAGGAAAATTGAAGTTTATGGACGGTATGGTCTTTTTAAGGCAATGCCTGCAATCACAGGAGGTTCCTTTTATTGTTGAAAATAATCGCCCCCCGGCCTTTGAAGAGTATCTTTATCTTCCGCCAATATATCATGGAGATAAAGCCTCAAAGGATTTCACTAGAGACGAATTCAAGAGACTCAGGAAGAGGCTTGAGGAATTTGGAGGGGAAAAGATAACGGATGAAAAATTAAACGAGAGCATTAATATTTATAACAAAAATCGTTCATTACTCAGAAAGCTATATGATTTGAGGAAAGAGAAACCAGGAATCTTAAGGGGCAGGGATGTCCTCAGGATAGTATGGTCGAGCATGTTGATGCCAAAAGAGGAGCACAATAAATTACTCGAAAGCCTCCTCTCGGAGCTGGAGAAAAATGGATACAAGCCAGCAAAAGGAAAAAAGGTCTTCCTCTCAGGATGTCTCTGTATCCATCCCCAGCTTGAGCTTCTGGACATGATAGAAGACTTAGGGATGCTCGTTGTAGATGATGACATATATGTTGGATACAGATACTTTGCTAACGATGCGGAGATAACGGATGACCCCATAGGGGCATTAATGGAACGCCACTTTATTAAGACTCCGGTAGACCCTGCCAGAGGAGAGGTTGAGGTAAATTGGGGGAAGGAATTGATTGGTAAAGTAAAGAAACTCCATGCAGATGGTATCATAACGTTGTTGACCAAATACTGTCCTCCCCATCTTTGCTATTATCCGGACATAAAGGTGGAATTGGCGAATGCCGGCATACCGGAGGTTCTCATAGAGGTAGAGCACGAGGTTATATCCATGGAGAGTATAAAAACCAGATTACAATCGTTCAGAGAAATGATAGGAGGTCATTAGAATGAGTACACAGTACAAGATAAACAAACTTGACACATCAGGGGTAGGTCCCCTTGTTGACAGACATTGGAGAGAGCTCCGGGAGGCAAAGGAAAAGGGCATGAAGATAGCCTGGTGTGCCGGCCCTATGTTTGTGTATGCATATGCTACTCCCAATATAGCATCCCATTTTATGGCTGGGTATGCAGCCTATTGCGGCGGGAGAGGGATGGCGGACGAAGTTCTGGAAGCAGCCGAGAGATACGGGGAGCTTCGGGATACATGTTCATACCATCGCCTTCATACCGGTATGGCGGCAATGATAATGAACGATTGGCCGGTAAGTAATCCGCAGGTTCTCCTCCCCATGCCCGATTTATTGATTGGTGGTCGATTCTGCACTGAGATGTCTCATTATATGGAAGCAATCCACCGGAGATTTGGCGTAAAAGCGGTAACAATAGAGATACCGTCTGCCCGCTCCAGGGAGGATCTGCCGAGACTGGAGAAGTTTTTGACGAATCAGGTGAAAGAAACCCTAATACCGGCTATAGAAGAAGTGAGCGGCAGCAAGTTTGATGAGGAAAATATGAGGAGTATACTGAGACCTTGGAAAGAGACATGTATCATTCGTAACAAATGCTGGGAGTTCTTTAAGAAAAAGCCAAGCCCCTGGACACTCTGGGATTACGGTGTCAGCATAGCCCCTGTATTCTACGCCATGGGGAAGCCTGAGAGCCTGGAATATTACAATAATCTGTTGAAACAACTGGAAGAGAGGACGGAAAAGAACATCCCTGCTGTTCATCCCGACGGGGAGAAGTACCGCTTATACTGGGATGGGTGGCTTCCCTGGTCATTCCTTGGAAAATTCATCCGCATGATGATACCTTACGGTGCAATTCCTATCGCAGGAAGGTATCCATGGGAATTCTTCCCTCACCCTGAAGACATAAACACAGAGGCTGATGATATCATACATGAATGGATCAGGTTGATTTACACCAGCCCCAACACGTTGTCCTATCATGATGGTCCATGGGGAGGGCAGGAGCACATTGAGGACCTGATACAGACCTATTCCATCGACGGAATGCTTTTCTTCTCATCCAAAACGTGCCGAATGTGGAATCTGGGACAGCAGGAAATCATAGCAAATATAGAAAAAAAATACGGCATACCCGGGATTGTCATTGATGGGGATATGATCGATTCTACCATGGTTTCAGAGGATCAGATAAGAACGAGAATCGAAGCCTTGCTGGAGACCATCGATGCCAGAAGGAGATAGGCGCTCTCACTGAAAGGAGGAAAACGATGGCTATTTGTTTCGATCTGACACCAGAGCAGGAAGAGATTAAACGACAGGCAGGGGAATTTGGCAAAAGAGAGGTTGCACCCATAGCTGCTGAGATTGACGAAAAGGACGAAATGCCCTGGGACCTGATAAAAAAGATGGGGCAGCCCCCCCATAGATATATGGCAATGTATATACCAAGGGAGTACGATGGCACTGCATGGCCTATATTGGATATATGCATAGCTGCTGAGGAGATCACATATACCTCTCAGTCTGCCATGGCTGGAATGCTTATGGAGGCGCCAGGCCTGGCACCAACGACTATTCTGGCCGGCGGCAACGAAGAACAGAAGAAAAAGTATGTGGCCCCTGTAGCCAGGGGAGAGGCATTTGGTGCCTTTGGTCTTACCGAGCCCGGTGTGGGTTCCGATGCCAGTGCCCTTGAAACCGTTGCCGAGATGAAAAATGGCAAGTACGTTCTCAATGGGAGAAAGAGGTATATGAGCTTTGCCCATGCTGCAGATTGGGGGGTGGTTATGGCAAAGACCGATCCTTCCAGGGGAGCAAGGGGTATCAGCGCATTTGTGATAGAAAAGGGGACACCCGGTTATTCAGTTATAGAAAAGGTTCCGACTATGGGATGCAGAGGACACCAGGATGAAGAGGTGCTGTTTAAGGACTGTGTGCTTCCAAAGGAACAACTGGTTGGCGAAGAAGGGAAAGGTCTGAAGTATGCCCTATCCACCCTTGATGAGACCAGAACTACCCTGGCTGCCGGTTTTGTAGGGCTGACAAGAGCAGCCCTTGAAGAGGCTGTTAAATATGCTAAGAGCAGGCATGCCTTCGGTCACCCTATAGGTGAGTATCAGATGGTCAGCTTCTCCCTGGGTGATATTGCTACTGAGATTGAAGCGGCCCGGCTCCTTGTCTACAAGGCCGCAATACTCTCTGACAAGAAGGTAAAACACAGTGCAGAGACCGCATCTGCCAAGGCATTTGCATCACAATTACTCCTTAAGGCTACTAACCTGGCAGTGGAGGTTCATGGGGGTTTTGGCTGTACAAAACGCCACCCTGTAGAGCGTATGTTCAGGGATGCAAGGACATGGGTTTTTGCCCAGGGAGCCCCCTATGTGCAAAGGCTGGTGAATGCGAGAAGCTTATTTCCTGAATTGACTATAAGATAAACGTAACTATTCAGGTTGTCAGGTTCACGGTTCACGGTTGGCTGTCTTCATTGCTATCTAACCTTGAACGTTGAACCTTGGTAGTTACAGATAAACAAGGCGAAAGAAAGGAGTATAGTAATGGAAAAGGTATTGAGTAAGATTGCAGAGGTGACATCAGATCCCTATGGGTATGTTGCCGGGCTCAAGGAGCGTAAGAATAAGAAGATTATTGGATGCTTTCCGATGCACGTTCCTGAAGAGATAGTGCATGCAGCCGGTCTGATACCGGTAGTAATATGGAGAGGTAACGAACCGGTAACATGGGGGCATGCTCATGTGCCGCCGTATGACTGTGGTATTACAAGAAGCTTTGTTGATGATGCAGTGAGAGGGAAACTTAGTTTTATGGACGGGTTTGTCTTTCATATAAGGCAATGCCTGCAAGCCGGAGAGTTTCCCTTTATTATGGAGAGGCATTTTAAGCCTGCCTACCAAAAGATTTTATACCTTCCTGCCATCTATCCCGGCGATGCCACAAGGGATTTTGCACTAAAGGAATTGGAATCTTTTAAGACATCGTTAGAAGACTTCACCGGCAACATGATAAGCGATGACAGCCTCAAGAAGAGTATTGAGATATACAATAAGAACCGCAGCCTTATGGAAAGGGTCTATGAAATACGACGGGCAAAACCGGAGATATTAAAGGCAAAAGAGGTCATGCAGATTGTATGGTCGGGCATGTTGATGCCAAAAGAAGACCACAATGAATTGCTGGCAGAGCTTATTTCTGGGATGGAAGAAAAGAGTATAACACCTCAAAAAGAAAGGATTAAGGTTATCCTTGTCGGCTGCCTCTGTCAGACCCTTCAATTTGATATCCTTGACCTGATAGAGGATCTGGGGATGATTGTCCCTGATGATGATCTCTACATCGGTTCAAGATACTTTGCGAATCCAGTCAATCTTAATGGTAATCCAATGAAGGCCCTTGCCGATCGTTATCTTACCAAAAGCCCTCTCTGTCCTACCAAGGGGGTTTGGGATATCCATTGGGGTGATGAGGCCATAAAGAGGATGAGGGACAATGATGCCAAAGGCATTATCAGTGTTCGAGTAAAGTACTGTCCTCCTCACACCTGTTATTATCCTGATTTCAGGAGCAAGATGGCGGAAGAGGGGGTGACTGAGGTAATGATAGAGATGGAACACGAGATTATCTCTCTGGAAGGTGTAAAGACCAGGTTGCAGTCATTTGCAGAGACAATAGGAGGTGTGTAATGGACGCAAAGTATAAGGTAAACCGGCTTCAAACAACGAATGAGATCAGACCGCTGGTAGATAAACACTGGGCTGACCTCAGAACAGCCAAGGAAAGAGGAGAATTAGTGGCATGGGCATCGGGCCCCTCATTCATATTCGCCTATGCAATGGGTATGAAATGCCACTTTATGGCCGGTTATGCCGCATACTGTGGCGGCATAGGGGCAGGAGAAGAGGTATTAAAGGTAGCAGAGATGGCGGGGGACCTTCCTGAAACATGCTCATATCATCGGCTTCACATGGGGATGGGCGAAGCAGTAGCCAGAGGGATACCCATAAATCCACAGGCAATACTTCCCATGCCTGATTTGATGGTGGCAGGTCGCCTCTGTCCTGAAATGTCCCATTATGCTGAAGGGCTTCATCGAAGATTTGGGGTTCGGGTTCTGCCCATTGATCTTCCGGCTGTTGTAGATATGGAAGACATGCCCAGAATTAGAGAATTTGTTTACAGGCAATTTAAAGAGGTTGTTATACCGACTTTTGAAGAGGTATGCGGAAAGCCCTTCGATTATGATCGAATGAGTGAGATATTAAGTGTACTCAAAAAAGTAGCTACACTTAGAAATCAGTGCTGGGAATTTTTTAAGGACAAACCCTCCCGTTGGACACTCTGGGACTATGGTGTGAGTATTGCGCCTGTTTTCTATCTGATGGGAAATCCGGCAGGTGTTGCCTATTACGAAAAACTCCTGAAAGAATTACAAGAGCGGAGAGAAAAGGGCATCCCTGCAATAGCCCCGGATGGAGAGAAATACCGGCTATACTGGGATGGGTGGCTTCCCTGGGCATTTTTAGGCAAATTTATGCGGAAATTTATCCCTCATGGCGCCGTTGTCCTGTGTGGAAGATACCCATGGGAGTTTTTCCCCCATCCGGAACTGATTGACCCTGAACATCCGGTTGAGACTTGGGCAGATCTGTATTATGGGATGGAAAGTCACCTGGTCTATACCTTCTCCCCTAAGGGAACAGTAGACTTGATAGGTAAGCTGATTGATGACTACTCCCTTGACGGATTGATCATGTTCTCCTCCAAGACATGCAGGGTAATGAACCTTGCTCAACCGGAGGTAATAGATGTGTTGGATAAAAAGTACGGGATTCCCGGGGTAATTGTTGAAGGAGACATGATTGATTCAGCTATGATTTCAGATGCTCAGATAGAGACAAGGCTTCAGGCGTTATACGAAATGATAGATTCAAGAAGAAGGTAAAAAAATGGCTGTAGTGGCGGGGGTAGATGTGGGTTCTCTCTGTACCAAGACGGTGATATTGGATGGGAATGGGAAAATCCTGTCATATGACATTATGCGAAGCGGGCACTACTATAAGGGTGCGGCTGAGGAGTCCATAGAGAATGCCCTTAAATCCGCCGGTTTGAAGAAAGGTGATATAAGCTATACATTGGGGACAGGCTATGGAAGAGGGGCTGTTGCAGAGGCAGATGCCGAGGTTACTGAGATAACTTGCCATGCAAGGGGAGCTGCAAGGCTTTTCCCTGAAGTTCATACAGTCATTGATATTGGCGGTCAGGACAGCAAGGTAATAGGAATTGGTGACAACGGTAGAGTGACCAACTTTGTTATGAACGACAAATGTGCTGCCGGAACAGGGCGATTTTTAGAGGTAATGGCATTGGCTCTGTCGGTTGATATTGGAGAGATGGGCGATTTGTTCTTTGCCTCTAAGGAGAAGGTAGATGTGAGCAGCATGTGTACCGTCTTTGCTGAATCAGAGGTTATATCCCTCTTTGCCCGGGGTCATAAGAAGGCCGATATTGCAGCAGGCATAGCCCATGCTATTGCCAGGCGTATCATGGGTATGGTAGGGCAGGTAGGTTTGAGGGAAAAGGTGGTGATGTCAGGAGGGGTTGCGAAGAACGCAGGGGTTGTGCGTGCTATCGAAGAGAGGATAGAAACCAGTCTCCTTGTCCCTCATGAGCCCCAGATAGTTGGTGCCTTCGGAGCTGCAATTATTGCTTCCGAGCGGATGTCAGCTACTATCGGCTAAAGCCGATAGCTTGAGGGTTCAAGGATTCAAGGGGTCAAAGGGTCAAAGGGTAGGGACAATCCCTTGTGGTTGCCCTGTAGAGGCAGGGATAACCCTACCTCTACTAAAGGGGAGAAGAACCAAATACTTATATGAAAGAGTTATTTTAAGGATGAAAGGCTTATTCAATTGAAGATAAAGATTGATCTCCATACCCATTGTCTCGAGTCAACCGGGGACTCTATCCCCATGGTAGATACGGTAAAGAAAATTATACGACAGGTAAAGAAACGGGGACTGGATGGGATCGCTGTCACCGATCATGATAAAAAAGATTATGGTTTTAGATTAAAAGAGGTAGCAGATCTTCATTTTCCTGATGAGATTGTGATTATTCCTGGGCAGGAGATTTCCCTCCATAGAGAGCATGTGGTGGAGTTGTACCTTCCCAATGATGCTGTATTCAGGTTTTGTGCCCACCCTTTTTTCGGGGGTCATTTCAGGGAATTTTTAAAAGAAGAGGGTGATAAAATCCACGGGATTGAGATCAAGAACGCAGCATGGCAGCTTCAAGAGGATAAAGTAAGAGAGGTAGCCAGAAAGTATGATCTTATTATGCTTGAAAACAGCGATGCGCATTCCGTTAAAGATATCGGGATGCATTACAATGAAATAGATCTGGAAGATTTGTATAAACGATGTAATGGATGTCAACTACCATCGGCTAAAGCCGATGGCTTGAGGCACAGAGGCACAGAGTGACATAGACACAAAGTCATGCTACCCTCTGCTTTGTGCCTATGTGCCTTTACCGGGTACTGGGGGGGGTTATTCCCGCCCCTACTTGTTTGTGCCTGAGTAGTTACAAAGAAAGAAACAGGAGGTAGTTAAGGAGATGACAGACTATAAGGAAGATTGCCTTTTCTGCAGAATGTTAACAGGCAAGGAAAAGTGTCTAAAACTCTATGAAGACGATTCAACCCTTGTAATAGTTGATATCGGACAGGTCATAAAAAAGGATGGTGGAATTATACCAGGCCGCTCCCTGGTAATTCCCAAGCGTCATGTGGTCCATTATTATGAGCTGGAGGATGAAGAGGCAGGCCGTCTATTTATAGCCGCAACGAAGATTGCCCGCAAGATCAAAAAGGCATTTGATCCTGCATTCGTAACCGTATTTATCCGTGGGCAGCAGGTTGCCCATTCCCACATCATTTTACAACCATCCACCGGAGAAGGAGACCCCATCGATGCCATGTTCATGGGGGTACGGGATTTTTTCAAAATCGCTTCTGAAGATGTACTCATTCAAATGGCCCGGAAGATAAACGAGGCATAACAGATAAAATCCAGGTCTCTCTGAAATTGAATAAGGAATAGGGTAGGGTGGGATTTTCCAACCCTACCCTATTGCCTGAAAAATTGAGCGCCGTATTATAGTCCCATCACATCAGCCAGTGCCTCGCGATGAAAATCGGCATCTCCGAAATACACCCCTGCCGCCTTAGTCCTTCTGAAATAGAGTTGGAGGTCGTGTTCTTCCATAAAACCTGTACCTCCGACAGCTTGATGCGCAAGTGCAACAAGGCTGCGACAGGAATCGGTCACCCATGCCTTGGTCATGGCAATCTCCCTTTCGCAAGGCAAGCCTTCGCTTATTCTCCACGCTGCCTGATGGGTCATTAATCTGGATGTATCCAGATAGGTTACTATATTTGCACAATGGTGCTGAACGGCCTGAAAACTTCCTACCTTTACACCGAACTGCTCCCTCTCGGTAACCTGCTCTATTGCCAGCTCCAGTGCCCGTTGACCTCCTCCAACCATCTCCGCACACTTGGCGATTGCTGCCTTTTGAAGGACCTTTTTCACAATTGGCCAACCCTTGTCCAGCTCACCCATGATATTTCCCTTGGGAACCTTTACGTTGTTGAATACGACTTCATTCAGTTTATCGCCTGCAAATGTTTTGAGAGGAGTAATCACTACCCCCTGGCTCTTTGCATCTACTAGAAAAAGGGTAATTCCGTCTTCTTTGTTTTCTCCTTCTTTTGTCCTTGCAACACAGATGATATAATTGGCAAGATGGGCGTCCGGGACAAAGAGTTTTGTTCCACTAATTACAAAAGCATCGGCGTCTTTTTCTGCCTTCACTGCTATCCTTTCAGGCGAATACCCTGCAGTTGCCTCAGTTAGCGCCAGGGTAACAAATATCTTGCCTTCTGCGATCCCTCCAAGTAATTCCTGCTTTTTCTCTTCATCTCCTGCCTCCATGAGGGTCATTCCGCCTAAAATGACCGTGGAGAAGAAAGGTCCTGGCAGACAGGAATATCCCATTTCAACAAGAAGCACCATCAGATCAAGATAACTTCCACCAATACCACCGTATTCTTCAGGGAATATCAATCCCATCCATCCAAGCTCCGCCATCTTTTGCCAGAGTTCGGGTGTAATCCCCTGGGGATCCTCCTCCATCTCTCTCACGAATAGAGGCTTGCATTCCTTAGATAGAAAGCCTTTGGCTGCTTTTTTCAATAATTCCTGTTCTTCATTTAAATCGTAATCCATGCTTATTTCCTCCTTCAGCAGTTTAATAAAACCCACATATTCAGCTAGTTATCTTGGCAAGCCCAATCCTCTCTGGGCAATAATGTTTCTCTGTATCTCAGAGGTCCCCGCGTAAATTGTCTCCACAATACTGGTTCGATAGAATTTTTCCACCTTCCCTTTCAATTGAGCCCATTTGGAACCCTCCTTAATTTGACCATAGAGACCCAAAATATCCATCCCCACATTGACAATTCGTTGGGCACACTCTGTGGCGAAGGTCTTTTCCATTGACGACTGATAGTTGGGGATGCCTCCCTTATCCAGGATATGGGCGAGTTGATAGTAAAGAAGCCGCGTAACCTCAATTTCGGTGGAAAGCTGTGCCAGCTTTTGACGTATCAATGGGTCTTTGGACAGAGTTTTCCCGTCTACTATTGTTTCTTTTGTGTATTCGACCAATTCATCGAAGACACGGTGGTACCTTCCAAGAGGAAACATCCTCTCAAAATCCAAGGCTGCCATCAGGTAATAGAATCCTTTGTTCTTTTCACCCACGAGGTTTTCCTTAGGGACGCGAACATCTTCGTAGACAACCTCGTTGGTTTGCCAGCCAGCCATAGTGATAAGAGGACTTATGGTAATGCCGGGACTCTTCAAGTCCACTATCATCATCGAAACGCCTTTATGTTTTGCCACATCAAAGTCAGTCCGGCAGGCAAGCCAGTGGCAGTCTGCGATATGACAACTGGTATTGAACAGCTTGTTTCCATTTAATATAAAGTAATCACCTTTATCCTCAGCCCGAAGATTTAATGCAGAAAGGTCTGATCCTGCCTGAGGTTCTGTATATCCAAGGGCAAATTCCAGTTCCCCGCTTGCGATTCGTGGCAGCCACTTCTTTTTCATCTCATCGCTTCCAAATCGAAGAATCGTAGGACCTGCCATATGGGCAGCCACAAAACCGAAAGGCAGACCATGATAACCCATCTCTTCCCGGATCATATAACTCGCAACATCAGACAATCCTAGTCCACCGTATTCTTTTGGCCATGTAGGGGTAAGCCACCCCTTTGCCGCCATCTTCCGGATAATCTTTCGACCCTCAGGGCCACCGTAGATGTCACCCATGTCTTCGGTTTCCTTCAACATCTCCGGGGTTGACTCTTTTTTCATAAATTCACGAACCTCTTCCTGCAACGCCTTTTCTTCTTTGGTAAACTCAAAATCCATGCTGAACTACCTCCTTTGAACGAAATTAAATTTAGAACTCACTTTCCTACTACATGCAGCCAAACCCTTGAACATATAATAAGGGTGAGCTTCACCCCCAGTATCTGTAAAGAAGCTTACGGCTTATTTCCAGGTACTCAAAACGAACAGTATCATCCCTGCAAAAGATTTCCAATGTGATTGCACCGTTGTATCCCACAGACTTCAGTGCCTGTATGGCATTTTTCCACTCTATATTTCCTGAACCTAATGGAATATGGTGATCACCTGATGCCAGGTTGTCTGAAAGATGAACATGAACGATCTCTTCCCCAAATTCTTTACAAAATGCAACCCCGTCATCGATGCCCATGTTTCCATGTCCAAAGTCAAGGTGCACCTTCAACCCAGGGACTTTTGCCAAAATTCTCTTGAATGTGGAGACAGAGTCAAAGGGAGCCCTGAAATTTTCAAAAGCGACCGTTAACTGAAAAGAACTTGCCATTTCAACTATGTCAGATAATGCCTCTATGTTGAGCTCGATCTGGTTTGCCTTCATGGCAGGTGGAAAGGTATAACATGGATGGATATTCATTACCTTAGTACCAAGGGCGGAGAATATAGAGGCACAACGTTCAAGTTCCTTTATGGACGCGTCACGTATCCCTTTAATTGGATAGGCATAAGGCAAACAGGGATCGGTATGGCCAACTATGAAGAGCCCATGACGCTGAAGAAAGGACTTTATTTTATCAATATCAGAGTATTGTATATGAGGGCCCTCTATGGTTAAGTCTACAAAGTCATAACCGGCATCGCCAATGGCTAAGATTTCTTTTTCAAATGGCTCCATAGGATTGTTCATAAGCCCTATCTGCATTTAATGACCCCCTTACGATAACTTTGGAAATCTATACAAACTGTCACTTATAAGATGAGACCTTTGAAAAACGCTTCCCTCGTGTCATTCCGGCGCGTCACCCCGATGAAAATCGGGGCAGAATCCAGAACCGCTTAAAAACACTGGATTCCGTGCCTGCCCCGTACTCGATACGGGGTCAAGCACGGAATGACAGAAAGGTGATTTAATTATAAATTCAAAGGTCTCAAGATTTCTCATTCCAGTCGAAATGACAAAGTGCATGTTTTTCAAAGCGTTACTTCAGGCTGTTGCTTAACTTTCATCTTTCGGTTCTGGCTCATACGCAAGTCTTCCGTATACACTTTCATAAGACTTGCAAAAAGGGCAGACCTTTCGATCTACGTTCTTGACAAACCAATAAGCAGCGCCCTTTTGTTTTTCCCTGGCTGTCGTACAAACTGGGCAGGCATTCTTACAGAAATTTGCCGCACTTTCCTTTATTGACATATCAATCCCTCCTTGCTCCCCTTACTTCCCTTTATACTGAGCTTTCTCCGGCCAGCCATCAGGATAAATCTGATCGGGCTTTTCGCCCAGTTTTTCTTTGGCTTTTGCCAATCCTTTTCGTTTAAATTCCTCTCTGGGCTTTTTGGGAATCCTGCCGTTCAGAATCGCTTCAGAACGGAGCCGACGTCCTATGGTCTTCTCCATCATGGTACCCAACTCCAGGAGACGATCTACATTTATCCCGATCTCTATACCCATTTCATCCATCATAACCGCCATGTCCTCCATGGTAGTCAAGCCGACTATGTTAGGGTCCCTGTAGTAATATGCCCCGGTCCCTGTAACAGGAACGCCATCGATGAAGTTGGCAGGCTGACCTCCCAGACCGCCAATGGTTCCCTCAAATATGTCAATACCAGCCTGAAGGGCAGCCAATACATTGGCTAGTCCCCAACCCCGTGTTACATGAAAGTGGCCCACGTGGAGGTCTGTATTCGGCATGGCATCCAATACCATGGAATAATAACGGTAAACCTGATTCGGCGGCGCTGAACCGTCGTGATCCGCATGTTCTATGTCTGCAGCACCTATATCCAGCCATCGTTTGGAGAATTCCACAGCATCTTCCAGTTTTGTAGGCCCGGAGATAGGGCTTCCCCAGATAGTACTGACGCAGCCACACATCTTGATTCCCACGTCGGCTGCCTTTTTGGTGCATCTTTCTGCCTCTTTCCAATATGCCGGCAGTGATGTGCCGGAGTTAGCAAAGTGGTGCTGTTCATCTGTGGAGACCATCATCAGGATACGGTCAGGGCCCCAGCCATCTTTCCTGGCCTCAATTGCCCTGTCCACTGCCTGTTCCCTTATGGTGACCACTGTGAGTTCTACTTCCTTCCAGTTAATACCGGCCTTGGCTAATTTCTTGCTTCCCCGCAACTGTTTCATTAACTCATCCGAGTCTTTGAACTGGGGCATCCCTTTTGGATTGCCAAAATTGGTTACCTCCACGCGTTTGAAGCCACACAGGATCAACTCTTCCAGGTAAAAGAGTTTTGCCTCTGTAGGTATGAAGTGTTCTTCATGCTGAAACCCATCCCGCACGGTTATATCCCCTAGCCTGACCTTCTTAGGGTATTTTAGTTCCATAGTTCAACCTCCCTGTCAGTGGTTTATGCAACAACAAGCTAAAGCTTGCTGTTATCTCCCTTTGTATTCCGGTTTCCGCAACAGCAAGCTTTGCAACAGCAAGCTTCGCAACAGCAAGCTTAAGCTTGCTGTTAGGGGACGGAGGTCAGTCTTCTATCTGCCCTTGTATTCCGGTTTCCGTTTCTCTCTAAATGCATTAAGCCCCTCAATACGGTCTTCCGTTGGTATTGTTATGGCATAAGCCCGGGCTTCTATGCCCAGACCGATATCGAGGCTGCACTCCATCCCTTTATTGATAGCGAATTTCGCCTGCTGGACAGCTATAGGACCGTTCTCAGCAATCTTGTGGGCTATTTCCATACAGGCATCTATTAACCTATCGGGCTCCACTACCTGGTTTACCAGACCGCAGGCTAAAGCCTCATCCGCACTGATACGTTTGGCTGTGTATATAAGCTCCTTTGCCTTTGATATACCTACGACCCTGGGCAAACGTTGGGTACCGCCTGCCCCAGGGATAATGGCCAGACTGGTCTCTGTCAATCCCATGACCGTATTGGAGGATGCCACTCTTATATCGCAGGCCAGAGCCAGTTCTAATCCCCCTCCGAAGGCAAAGCCGTTAATGGCTGCGATAACCGGTGCCTTTACATTTTGAACGTTAGAAAACGTGGAACTAATGGTATGAATAAACCTCTTGACATCGTCCGGAGACATGGTTCTTCTCTCAACCAGATCGGCTCCTGTACAAAAGGCCGCCTTTTTTTCACCAGATGCGCCGGTAATGATTATTACCCGAAGGTCAGGATCGAAATTTGCCTCGGAAATGACAGTATTGAGCTCATTAAGAAGGGCAAAATTAAAGCAGTTCATCGCTTCAGGGCGATTGAGAGTTAAAATCAGGATACCATCCTTCTCTTCTTTTAATAGGATATCTGACATCTTTATACCTCCTTAACAGGCTGTTGTCCAAACGATAAATTGAGGGAAATTTTCTTTTTCAGAGTCAGAAAAGTTATGCCGAGTCTTCATTTACTGACGGGACATTTATAAATGGAGTTATCCGCCTAATTTATGTATAATAGTAGAACCGCAACAAAATGTCAACTCGAACTTGTAAATTATGGTACTTATGTGGTAAAGTACAAAAAAACTATATGCTAAATTGTCAGGCGATAAGAAGAGAAGTGACAATTGAGAGGAGTTATAGGATCAAGCTCCAAATTAAATAAGATTCTTCTCCCAATTAGTTGGGAGAAAGTGGTCCAGGATTCAAGGGTTCAAGGATTCAAGTGTTTGTTTTCTAATGATTTTATCAACACTTTAAG
>QZJR01000074.1 GCA_003599365.1 Deltaproteobacteria bacterium
TCAAACAAATGCTTTCAGGCGATTCCCTGAAAGGCGTTGAAATGGAGCTTAGGAAAGAAGACGGGACCCGATTCCCTGCTGAAATATCTTTTTCCTCCGATGAGAGAAGCGATGAAAGCTCGATAAGAACAATTATCATTCAGGACGTAACCGAACGGAAGCTGGCAGAGAGAGACCTGCTGAATGCAAGAGACCAGTTGTTTCGGTCGGAAAAGCTTGCTTCCATCGGTCGGTTATCCGCCGGGGTTGCCCACGAAATCCTCAATCCTATAAATATTATTTCTGTGGAACTGCAGATACTGCAGACGATGGAAAACCTCTCACCTGAAGTGCTGGAAGAATTAAAGGTCTGCATGGCTCAAATCAGCCGCATTGTTGCCATTGCTGAAGATCTCAAACAGTTTTCCAGCATCCCCGAAAAAAAGATGATTATGTCCGATATCAACGGCGTCATCGCTCGTGTTCTGACTTTATACGCAACGCAGTTGAAGATAGAGGGAATAGAAACAGAGGTGCAATACCAGCCCGATTTGCCGGTAATCGCCATGGACAGAGAAAAAATAGAGCAGGTTATCCTGAACCTGATTACAAATGCTGTGGCTGCCATGGAGGGGGAAGAGATAAAAGTGTTGCGTATAACAACGGAGAGAGAAACGATGTTTGGGAAGAACGATCAACTGAAAATAATGATTGCCGACACCGGCATGGGTATCAAGAGTGAACATATGTCGAAAATTTTCGATCCGTTTTTTACCACCAAGGGAGAGGGGAAAGGAACAGGACTGGGGCTTTCCATATCGTACGGCATCATCCATGATCACGGAGGTAGTATCTGGGCTGAGAACAATGAGTTGGGGGGCGCTTCTTTTTGTGTCAGGCTCCCCGTTAAAACGGATATTGAAAAAAATCAATACTAAAATGAGAGGTTATCCTATGGAAAGAATACTCGTTGTCGATGATGAAATTCACGTTGTGAGGCTGCTGCAGAAGTATCTGACATCGAAAGGATACGAGGTATACACTGCTACGGGAGGTCTGGAGGCTATTCAACAGGTAAAAGATAGGAGGCCTCATATCGTATTGCTCGACATCATCATGCCTGGCATGGGCGGCATTGACGCCCTGAAGGAGATCAAAAAAATAAATCCTAAAATTGCGATTATTATGGTTACAGCCGTCATTGACGAAGAACTGGCCAAAAGAGCCCTTCAATTAGGCGCTGACGACTATGTTACCAAACCCCTTGATCTCAATTACATTGAAACATTCGTGATGGTCAAAATGATTCAGCTTCTGGGCTAATGATAAAGGAGGTCACGATATCCTTGAAAAAAATACTCATTATAGATGACGAAGAAAATTATCACTTGATAAAACACTTAATTGTGATAAAGAGATATAATTATGCCCCGACAACCATTGCCTTTGTTGGTGGAGGTATTGGTTTGGCGTCTTTGAGGTCTTTGGTCTGGAATGTCTTTGATAACCGTGATATTTGCCCGGATCCGTAACTTCCTTTCCGATGAGTTTTAACTTTACACCCTTTTTATCTTCACTCCAATCTTCACACCTAACTGGAGCATCGTTCCTCCCTTTGCTACGAGACCTGTAATATACCCCTTAAGATGTTATCTCACTGCCTTGTTTTTAAGCTTAGTTCACAGAAATCATCCTCTGGCAATAATTTTATTGACTATTTCGCTAAAATGTGTTAAATTTCAGTGAAAAAAACAATTAAAGAAGAGGGAGGTACTATCGGATGTTTAAGATTGGAGATATAGCCGTATATCCTTCCCATGGTGTAGGGGTTATTCAGTCTATCGAGAACAAAAAGATTTTCGATAATGAACAGACATTCTTTATATTCAGGATATTGGACAGTGATATGACTATAATGATTCCGATAAATAATATTGCAATGGTTGGTTTAAGAAGGGTGATTCACCTGGAAGAAGTTCCCAAAGTATACGACATATTAAAAAAGAAAGATATTGAGATTGAAAATCAAACATGGAATAGAAGATATCGTGAGTATATGCAAAAGATAAAGAGCGGTTCGGTATTTGAGGTGGCCGAGGTTCTTAGAGACCTCTTCATATTAAAACTAGAAAAGGACCTTTCTTTTGGGGAAAGAAAGATGTTAGATTCAGCCAGGAATCTTTTGGTAAAAGAACTCTCCATTGCTCAAAATAGTTCTGAAGAGATAATAGAAGGTAACATTATGAGTATTTTTAATTGTTAAGATGTTGCCCTTATACGTGTGAACTATATCTTACCTATTTTTTAACCTAGCCATTTATCCCTGCCCACAGGAGAGGGGTGAATGGCTGATTTTCATGTGCAGAATCTAACTTTAACATAGTTTACCCATTAGCAGAATTCACAGGAAAGGAGGTGACACTAAATATGGGTACTACTGTTTTACGTATTTTTTTGATTTTATCCTGCTCGGCTGTCGGTTACTATGCTGCTTATGAGTTGTTGAATTCTGTCTACCCGGCATTGTCGGGAGCAATAATAGGTTCAATTATTTCAGCCATAATCCTTATCTTAGAACAACGCATTGTAAGATATCCTTTGAGGGCTATAATCGGGGGAGCCATAGGGTTAATCGCCGGTCTTATTGTAGCAAATCTGTTTTCCTATGTATTTTTGCTGGGGTTGCTTAAAGGGCAGGTCCCCGGTCTTTTACTCCATATATTAACAAACTTCATAGTCGGATATCTAGGCTTAAAAATAGGGAGCAAGAAAGGAGAAGAATTTCATCTCTCTGATTTAACGAAGCTTTACAAGAGACAACCTCTGGGAGAAAGTCCTAAGATATTAGATACCAGCGTGATAATAGATGGCAGAATAGCCGACATCTGCGAAACTGGTTTCATTGAGGGAACATTTATCATACCCCAATTTATTCTTCAAGAATTACAGCATATTGCCGATTCTTCCGATTCAATTAAGCGAACCAGAGGCAGGAGAGGTTTAGATATTTTGAATAAGATGCAAAAACAGGTTGACCTTGATGTGAGAATAGTGGAACATGATTTTCCAAAGATAAAGGATGTCGATACCAAGCTGGTAGCCTTGGCTAAAGAAATGAACGCAAAGGTTATTACTAATGATTTCAACCTGAACAAGGTGGCAGAACTTCAGGGTATCTCTGTCTTAAATATAAACCAACTGGCAAATGCTCTCAAACCCGTGGTTTTGCCGGGTGAGGTTATGAATGTCAGGATACTGAAAGAGGGTAAGGAATCAGGACAGGGGGTGGCCTATCTCGATGATGGTACTATGGTTATAGTAGATAATGCTAAAAGGTATATGGGAAAAAACATTGAGGTAACAGTGACCAGTGTTCTTCAAACTACTGCTGGCAGGATGATTTTTACTGAATTAAAAGACGAAGCGCCGGCTGAGCTTGTTCATAATTTAGGGTACTAGTTAAGAGGATTACATGAGGGTTATTGCCCTGATCCCCGCTGCTGGTGTGGGGAAAAGAATGGGTACAAGTATTAATAAGCCGTTTCTTCACATAGGCAATAAACCAATCTTAGCTCAAACCCTTTTGAGGTTTGAAGATTCACCAAATATCAGTGAAGTTTATGTTATTGTTTCCAAAAAAGAGGAAATACGCTGCAGAGAAGATATAATAAAACAGTATAATTTGAAAAAAGTTGCTAAGATAGTTATAGGTGGTATTGAGAGACACGATTCTGTTAAGAACGGCCTGGATGCAATCGAATCGAAGTGTGATATAGTGATGATACACGATGGCATTCGCCCCTTTATTACCACTCAACTGATAGATGAATCCATATCAAAGACCCTCCAATATGATGCAGCTGTAGTTGCCATTCCAATAAAAGAAACGGTTAAAGCCATTTCTTCTGATGGAAAGATAATAAAAACGTTGGATAGGAATAGACTCTGGCTTGCCCAGACTCCTCAGACTTTTAAGTATGATATTATAAAAAGGGCTTACGAAAATGCCTTTGAAAATAATATCTGCGGTACTGACGATTCATCCTTGGTAGAGCTTTTAGGAGTACAGGTTAAAACCATAATGGGTTCTTATGAGAACATCAAAATTACAACCCCGGAGGATTTGACTATAGCCGAGGCTTTTCTTAAAGTAACTATTCAGCCACAGATTCACACAGATGAGCGCAGATAGATTTAAACTATTCTAGTTAGGCACAGAGGTACAGGGCAGCAAAGGCACAAAGTATGAAAAAACAATGAAACGACCCTGCTTCGCTCTGCTTTGTGCCTATGTGCCTTTGTCACTTTGTGCCTGAGTAGTTACTGATAATAAAAGGAAAAATATCAGCGGTAATCAGCGTAAATCCGCGGCTAAATACGAGGTTTGAGGCTGGATTATGAAAGTAGGTTTTGGTTATGATGTTCATCAATTGGTAGAGGGCAGGAAGCTTATATTGGGTGGTGTAGAGATACCTTATAAAAAAGGGTTGCTGGGACATTCTGACGGCGATGTTCTTCTTCATGCTATTTGTGATGCCTTACTGGGAGCTATCGGAGCGGGTGATCTGGGTAAACATTTCCCTGAAAACGATCTGAAATCTAAAGGTATATCCAGCTTAGAATTACTGCGGGTAGTCAAAATTTTAAAAGAAGAGAGAGGGTTCAGGACAAACAACATTGATTGCACCGTAGTAGCCCAAAATCCCAAGTTGGCTGAATACATACCCAAGATGGAGAAAAGCATTGCCGGGGTTTTAGGTATCGATGCCAAAAAAGTCAATGTAAAGGCTACTACCACAGAGGGATTGGGCTTCACTGGTAAGGGAGAGGGGATAGCTGCCTATGCAGTGGTCTCGGTGAGGTCCATCGAGTTTTAGAACCATAGATTGCGTACCAGAAGAAACTCGAACAAGAAAGTGTTATTGTCCCTCTCGGTCCAACAGCAAGCTTAAGCTTGCTGTTGGTGAAAAGAAATTCAACAGCAGGCTTAAGCCCGCTGTTGTAAGGTACAAAAAAGAGTATTAGGGAATAACTAAATTGCTCAGAACAGTCTATTTTTGGATCGTGATTACTCTTTCTACTATGATAACTCTACCCTTATTTGCTTTTAGTCACCCCTTCGATAGGAGAGGCAGGGTAATCAAGTTTTACGCCAATATATGGGGCAGACTGAATCTCTATACCAGTGGTGTGAGACTCAACGTAAGTGGGCTGGAGAATATCATTAAGGACAAACCCCAGATATTTATGGCAAACCACCAGAGCATTTATGATATCTTTGCATTGATTACACTGCCTCTTCATTTTGTATGGATTGCAAAGAAAGAGTTATTCAGGATTCCTCTCTTAGGGTGGGCAATGGCATTGGCGGGCTGTGTAAGTATTGATAGATTTAATACCCGTAAAACCCGGGGTGGTATGAACTATGTCCAGGCCAAGATACAAAAGGGAACTTCAATAATAATCTTCCCTGAGGGGACGAGGAGTTATGATGGGACGCTCCAACCTTTCAAAAAAGGAGGGTTTACTCTGGCTATGAGGGCTAAAATTCCCATAGTCCCAATTACACTGATAGGTACTGGAAAGATTATGCAAAGGGGTACAAGGAAGGTTCATCCTGGAAATATTAAGATTATAATTGACAAACCTATAGATACCCTTAATTTAGGATTAAAGGACAGAGAAAACCTTATCTATAGAGTACAAGAGATCATAGCTAATAATCTGTCGGAAAACTAGGTAATGGGGTGCCGAAAAGCCACTTTTATGCAAAGCTCTCACTACCAGCCAAATTGGAGGTGAGATGAATAAGATAATATCGTTCATCTCTAAAAACAGGATAATAAGGGAAGTCTGTGGATTAGTAATCTTTGCCGTAACTGTTTTTATCACTTCCAGCCTAATATCTTATGACCCGGCAGATCCATCATTTAACAACTATGTCCCTAATGTAACTAGAGTTAATAACCTATGGGGGGTTGTTGGGGCTTATTTGTCTGACGGCCTTTTACAGGTTTTTGGTTTAGCTTCTTATCTCTTTTCGATTATTCTATTTGTTGTTTCTTTCCGATTATTTGTTAGGAAAGAGGTCAAATTCAATTTATACAAGTTGATAAGTTTTGTCTTCTTGCTGTTATCAACAACCGGAATTTTGAGCATGGGAGTTACTCAGATAAATTTTTTTGACCAGCCAATCATTGCGGGAGGAGTTTTAGGCGGGGTTTTCGTAAGTGAATTAGTGAGATACTTCAATAAAATGGGGGCTTATACGCTGCTCATTTTAGTTTTTATATCCTCTTTAATGATTAGTGCAAACATATCTTTTGTATGGCTTGTAAATAAAATCAGAGATTTATTAGCGAATACATTAGAGCGTTTTAAAAGTGGTTCTATCGTATACAGAGGGAGACTCAAACATGCGAGGGGAAAATCATCGACCATAGAAAAAAAGAAGATGCCCTGGGTGTCTACTCCCCCCGTCATTACAGATTCTTCAGGCAAGGATCAAGGAACGGAAGAAAGGAATGCCTTAATACAGGAAGAGTTTGACTTCCCGAAGCCAAAAGGTACTTATCAATTACCTTCCCTATCGCTTTTAGAAGACAAAGAACAAAGGACTGCCAAGGTAGATAGAGAGAGTTTAGTAATGAATTCCAAGATTCTCGAGAAGAAACTCTCCGATTTCGGGGTAGAAGGAAGGGTTACAGAAGTTAGCCCCGGTCCTGTGATAACCATGTATGAATATGAGCCTGCGCCGGGGATTAAGATCAACCGAATAGCAAATCTGTCTGATGACCTGGCACTGGCGCTCAGTGCTATCAGTGTTAGGATAGTAGCCCCTATCCCTGGCAAGTCTGTTGTAGGGATAGAGATACCAAATTCTATCAGAGAGGCGGTTTTTTTTAAGGATGTAGTCGGTCAAGAGACTTATCAGAAAGCCACTTCAAAACTTACTATAGTTTTGGGGAAGGATATATTCGGAAACCCCGTGGTCACAGATCTTGCAAAGATGCCGCATTTGTTGATAGCCGGGGCAACAGGAACAGGCAAGAGTATCTCTGTAAATTCAATGATCTGTAGTCTTTTGTATAAGGCCACCCCGGAAGAAGTGAAGATGATAATGATAGATCCCAAAAGGCTGGAATTGTCAGCATACGATGGGATCCCACATCTTTTAAACCCGGTAGTAACTGAACCCAAACAGGCTGCTATAGTATTGAAATGGTTAGTTGAGGAAATGGAACGCAGGTATCGGCTGCTGGCAGAAAAAGGGGTTAGAAATATAGACCGTTATAACCAGAAGCTGGAGGGTGAATCAACAGGTACCGCCCGTATAGTCCTAGACCTAAAGAAGGATTATTCATTGAATGAGGAAGCTGAACCCAAAGAGCGACATAAAAGGTTACCTTATATTGCGGTGATTATAGATGAATTGGCGGATCTGATGATGATTTCATCGAAGGAAGTGGAGGAATCCATAGCCAGGTTAGCTCAGATGGCAAGGGCGGCTGGGATCCATATGATCGTTGCCACACAGCGTCCTTCTGTAGATGTATTAACCGGAATAATTAAGGTGAATTTTCCTGCCAGAATTTCTTTCCAGGTGTCGTCCAAAATAGACTCACGTACTATTCTGGATGCAAACGGTGCAGAACACCTGTTAGGATCAGGGGATATGCTTTTCCTGTTACCTGGCACCTCAAAGCTCCAACGAATTCATGGGGCGTATCTGTCCGAGGGGGAGGTTAAAAGGGTAGTTGCTTTTATTAAAGGGCAAAGTCCACCAGCTTATAACCAATCTATTCTTGAGCATAGAGGAGATGTTTATTCCAAAACCGATAATGAGTATGACGAAAAGTATGATGAGGCCGTGGAATTAGTTGCTAATGCAAGACAGGCTTCAATTTCAATGATACAGAGGCATCTGAGAATAGGTTATAACAGAGCGGCCAGAATAATTGAGAAGATGGAAGAGGAGGGAGTAATTGGCCCGTCAGACGGGGTTAAGCCAAGAGAGGTTTTGATAAAAAAGCTCTGAGATGTTTACCTTCCGCTCATCAAGATGGGTACGAAAATTCCGCCCATATTTGGATACAAAGAAAAGAGATCTTATATACTCATAGGAGGTTGTTATGGAAACTCTGAGAGAAGAGGTTAATGCGAAATTAAAACATATCCTTCATGATATTAAAAACCTTCAAAAAACCATAATCATAGACAGCTCGGTAATCTGCTGTTGGTATTTACCGAAATGTGTGTATTCCTTCCGTTTGTGGTGTTAACCGACAAGTTAGTATAATTATATTAATGGGTTATGCCAATTTTATTTCATAAAAAGCCTGTTTTTATTACACTCGTCTTGTCGTTTAATAACATTGATGGCCCGGGATATCGGGTTTATTATGGGAAATCAGAGATGACCATCGTGATTTTACTGTGCGGAGGTTCTAAAAAATCTCAGTCAAAAGATATTCAGTTGGCTCAAGCATATTGGGCCGATTTTCAAAGGAGAGTGAAATGAAAAAAGTAACAGAAAAATACGAAAATAATCTCAAAGAAGATCTTCTCGATCCTATTGAGGCCGCAGAATATTTAAATGCCGCATTGGAGGATGGTTCCCAGGAAGTGTTCTTAATGGCATTAAAAGACGTTGCAAACGCAAAGGGCATTTCTGAAATAGCACGAAAAACGAAGCTCAACCGTGAAAATCTTTATCGAATTCTTTCAACACAAGGCAATCCAAAATTAAAAAGCTTGAGTTCTGTTTTTCATAGTATCGGCTTGAAACTGTCTGTTGAAGTAGAAAATCAAGTTTAAGAACTATTCGGCGAACATATCGCTTCAGCCGACCTCGTAAACTCGGCGGCTGATTTTTACGTGAACGCGAACCTGATGTGCCGCGAAGCGCGGCCCATCAAAGCGGTTCGAACGAAGGGCTAAAGCCCCCCCGCTCACCCGCCGCGTTAGATTGATTTGTGGAATTCCTTACTTGGTTATACCGCAGATTTTGAGAGAGAGATTGTTGTTTCTAATGCGAAGGAACGTCAGAAATCAAAGATTAACTACCTCAGTTCAATAATGAAGTGCAACAAAAGGGGAAGCAACTTCGATTGGTTTTTTAAAGCCCAGACATTTTCTGGGTCTGTTATTGATTAACGATTCAATGTGTTCAATCTGTTCATCACTAATATTACTGAAGTCTGTGCCTTTAGGCAAGTACCATCTGATAAGGCCATTTAAGTTTTCATTAGTACCACGTTCCCACGAGCAGTAGGGATGAGTGAAGAAGCATTTGATACCTGTAGAAGATGTAATCTCTTCATGCATGGCATTCTCAGTTCCGTTATCAAGGGTTAAAGTCCTTCTTGCCTTTTTAGGTAAGTTCTTTAACCTGTTAACAATGGCTTTGCAGGTAGCATCGGCAGATTTTCTTCTTAACTTTGTAAGCATAAGGAGCCTGCTTTTACGCTCCACCAAAGAGTTCAGTGCAACAAGAGATTGTCTTGACACCAGGCTGTCGGCTTCCCAGTGACCGTAATGCACTCTCTTTTCCACTGAAGAAGGCCTTAGATCAATAGGAATGCGGTTAGGTATCTTGGTCTTTCGCTCTTTTCTACCGATGCCTTTTGTTTTACGTTTGCGGTGTGCTCTTCTAAGACACCCTATCAAGTCCTTATGACCTTCGGTTTCAGGATGATAGATATACTGATAGATGGCCTCGTGGCTTATAGACACACCCTTATGGTCAATGCAAATTCTACCGGCGATCTGCTCAGGTGACCAGCCTTCTTTGAGCTTGGATGTCACATATGATAAGATCTGGTTGTTTTTAAGCCTCAGCCTTGTGCTTGCTTTCTTTCTCCTTTGCACGGCTCTTCCATGAGCCCTATGGGAGAGATAGAGTTTATACTCCGGAGAAGAGTTTAGTTTTAACTCACGTGAGATAGTGCTTTTACTTCGCCCAAGAGATTTGGCTATCTCACTTAAGGTATGCTTCTCAGAAAGCATAGTTGTTATTACATCCCTTTCGGCTAACGTTAAATGATTGTATTTTTCCATAAACACTTAGGATAGCACTTTCCTTTCCGCTTTCCCAAGTGTTGCACTTCATTATTGAACTGACGATTCAATCTATTTGAGCTTTGCGAAATTCTTGACGAGTTATTCCCTGCACTTGAAGGTGCTGCATTTGCCGCATATGAGAATCTTCAATTAGAATATGAGTTAATAGCTGAGTATTCCGATGAGATATAGGGGAAACAACAGAGGGCTATCCTCTGACATGTGAATTGTTAAAGGGATACAATGAGTTATAATAATAAGGAGTTGCCCAATAACTGCATCCAGCCGACGCCGGGTGAGTACCGTGGATTTCTTGAAAAATTTGTGGCGGCGCCGGCTGATGCATGACGTTCTATATCCAATAAAATTTGCGCTTGCAATGTGTCTCGGTTTGGTATACAATTGAGCCTCATTTGGGGGTGAAATCATGAAATTTTTAAGTGTTAGAGATCTTAAAACAAAGTCATCACAGGTTTGGAAAGAGCTTCCCGATCAAAAGGATATGGTCATTACCAGCAACGGTAGGCCTATTGCAATCCTTTCATCGATAACTGAAAACAACCTTGAGCAAGTTTTATCAGCATTTCGCCAAGCGCGAGCAATGGAGGCACTGACTTCCATTCAGTATGAATCCGTACGCAAAGGGACTGATAAAATTACCATGGATGAAATTGATGATGAAATAAAATCGGTTCGGTCTAAGCATAAAATATGAAAATTGTACTGGATACAAATGTTCTTGTCTCCGGCCTTCTCACCCCATTTGGGTCAAGCGGTGAAATAGTCCGCATGGTTTCGGCGGGCATTCTTGTTTTGCAGTATGATTCGCGAATACTGCTGGAGTACCAGGAAGTCCTTTATCGGCCTAAATTTCAATTCGATAAGGAACATATCGATACCCTTCTTGCCTATGTAAAACTAAATGGCCAAGTAATTCCAGCCGGTCCATTGAAGAAACGCCTACCTGATCCGGATGATGAACCTTTTCTTGAAATTGCCATTGCGGGAAGGGCTGCATGCTTAATTACCGGAAATAAATCTCATTTTCTACGACAATCTCGGCAGGGAATGAAAATTTTATCACCTTCTGAATTCATTGATTTTTATAGAAAATACAATGCAGACACAGAAGATCCGCATTTAAGACGAACTATCAAGTCTTGACAAGGCCCCTCAAAAAGAGAGGTTATGACCATGAAAGAAGAAGTCTCTATAGAGATTCAAAAGATAGATGATTATCGCTACCGGATACCCAGGACCGGTAAGATGAAGACCGATGGGGTGGTCTATGCCAATGAGAAGATGTTGAGAGACATAAGGAATGACCAGAGTCTTCTACAGGTGGCCAATGTAGCATGGCTTCCTGGAATAGTGGGTTATTCTCTGGCCATGCCGGATATCCACTGGGGGTATGGATTCCCCATTGGAGGTGTGGCTGCCTTTGATTTACATAAAGGTATAGTTTCCCCTGGCGGAGTGGGATACGATATCAACTGTGGGGTAAGGCTGATGCGCTCAGGGCTTCGCCGCAGCGACATTAAGGGCAAGATAGATATTCTTATAGATGCCCTTTTTGCCAACATCCCTTCTGGGGTAGGGTCCCGGCGTAAGGATCTAAAGTTGAATAAGGAACAAGAGAGAAAGGTATTTTTAAAGGGGGCTAAGTGGGCTGTGGATCAGGGGTATGGCAGTGTAGACGACCTGGAGCATATAGAGGAGAGAGGATGCATACCCAATGCAGACCCGGACTTTGTTTCCGAGAGAGCTATGGAACGCGGCAAAAGCCAGTTGGGTACTCTGGGCTCTGGAAACCACTTCGTTGAGATAGGTTTTGTATCGGAGATATACGACTATAAATTGGCCAGTGCTTTAGGGCTTGAAGAGGAACAGGTAACCGTTATAGTCCATACCGGATCAAGGGGATTGGGACACCAGGTATGCGACGATTACATAAAGATCATGTTGGATGCCTCTGATAAATACGGCATTGAACTTCCGGACAGGCAGCTTTGCTGCGCACCTGTGGACTCTGAAGAAGGGAGACAGTATCTGGGTGCTATGGCCTGCGCCGCCAATTATGCCTTTGCCAACCGTCAGATGATAACCCATTGGGTTAGGGATACCATGGAGCAGGTATTGAAGATGAGCCCAAAAGATCTGAAGCTTGATTTGATATACGATGTATGCCATAACATAGCCAAGGTTGAAGAACACCGGATTGATGGGAAAAGAAAGAAGCTCTGTGTCCACAGGAAAGGGGCTACCCGGGCATTCCCTCCAAATCATCCCGAAATACCGGAGTGTTATCGGGAAACAGGTCAGCCTGTATTGATTCCAGGTGATATGGGCAGATATTCTTATGTTCTGGTTGGGACCGAAAGAGCATTAGAGGAGACCTTTGGAAGTACGTGCCATGGCGCAGGCAGGGTGATGAGCAGACATCAAGCAATGAAGGCAGCCAAAGGCAGGGCTATTGTCAGAGAACTGAAAGATCAGGGAATAATAGTCCGTTCAGCAGGCAGGGCTACTATTGTGGAAGAGATGTCTGATGCATATAAGGACGTGACCGATGTAGTAGAGGTGGTTCATAATGCGGGCATCAGCCAAAAGGTAGCAAAGCTTAGGCCAATGGGGGTAATTAAAGGTTGACGGTTAGTGGTTTGAATAACAATGAATAGATAGGAGTAAGCAGGTGGGTTATATAGATTTACATGTACATACAACTGCATCCGATGGTACCCTGACCCCTTCCGAACTGGTAAGATACGCTAAGGAAAAGGGATTAAATGCCATTGCCATAACTGACCATGACACCATAGAAGGGAACATGGAAGCTTTAAAAGAGGGGGACAGAATAGGGCTTGAAGTTATTCCCGGTGTGGAGATAAGTGTGGAATGCCCCTATGGTACTATGCATCTGCTAGGCCACTTCATCGATATAGACAACGGTTTCTTGAAAGAGAATCTGGAGTTCTTGCAGAGAATGAGAGCGGAGAGAAACTCAAAGATACTCGACAGGTTAAAAGGGCTGGGGATGACGATAGAATACAGTGATGTTCTCCAGGTGGCAGGAGGAGGGCAGATAGGAAGACCTCATTTTGCTCAGACTATTGTGAGAGGGGGATATACCAAGACGTCTCAGGAGGCATTTGAGAGGTTTCTAAAAAAAGGGGGGCCTGCCTATGTTGATAAATTCCGTTTTAAGCCTGAAGAGGCCATTGGGCTTATCTTAAAGTCTAAAGGCATCCCTGTACTGGCTCATCCTTTTACTCTGGCCGGTTTAGACCCAGGGGGGCTTGAAGAATTTATCGTGCAGCTTATTGGATGGGGACTGAAGGGGATAGAGGTATATTACCCTGATCATACAGATGAGCAAATTGCCTCTTATAGGTACTTGGCAGAGAAGCACAGGATTTTGATTACCGGAGGCTCGGACTACCACGGCAACAACAAACCAGGGGGAGATATAGGGGTTTACAAAGGTAACATGGAGCTTTCTCTTTCACTGGTGGAGGAGATGAGAAGGCTAAGGGACAATATTTGAATTCATTTTATGATAAAGGAGGAATACTGAAAATGCCATACAGACTGTCGGAAGAACAGGAGATGTTTCGCCAAACGGTCAGGAGGTTTGCAGAGGAGAAGGTTGCTCCAAGGGTATCGGAGATGGACAAAGAGGACTGCTTCCCAAGAGATCTCTATCAAGAGATTGCCAGGATGGGACTCCCGGCTCTGTTCTATCCGTTGGAATACGGTGGTTCAGATGCTGATCTGCTCACATGTTGTCTGTCATCAGAAGAATTATGCAGGGTAAGTACCTCAGTAGGCGCCTTTCTGGGAAGCATACATTCCCTCTTTTCATCTTGTTTTAAGTTGTCAGCATCTAAAGAGCAAAGAGAGAAATACCTTCCAGACGTAACTTCAGGCAAGAAGATATGCGCCTTCGGGTTGACTGAACCCGATGCAGGTTCCGATATTGCTTCCATGAGGTCAAGGGCGGTCCGGGATGACAACGAATACATTTTAAATGGGGTTAAAAACTTTAATAGTGGTATTGACTTCGCAGATATGACCCTGGTTTATGCAAAGACAGATCCCTCTGCCGGCATAAAAGGGATTAGCGCCATTATAGTAGAAAAAGGGACACCCGGGTTTTCATACAGTGTTACCGGAAGGATGCTGGGATTCAGGGGTATTCACCACTGTGAATCGGTTTTTGAGGATTGTCGGGTGCCAAAGGAAAACCTCATAGGGAAAGAGGGAGAGGGCTTCCAGACGGTGCTTAAGGTTTTGGATGAAGGTCGTACCCTGGCCGGTGCTTCAGGTGTGGGAACAGCCCAGGGGGCGCTGGATTATGCTGTACGTTATGCAAAGGAAAGGATCCAGTTTGGGAAGCCTATAGCCCAGTTTCAGGCTATAGGCCACATGTTGGCAGACATGGCTACTATGACTGAGTCGGCCAGACATCTGGTTTATAAGGCGGCAGCAGTTGTTAGAGAACATACCAGGGAGTCTATGAAGCTTGCTACAATGGCGAAGTATTTCGCTACTGATGTGGCAATGAAGGTAACCAGCCGGGCTGTAGACATCCTTGGAGGCTATGGATACAGTGAAGAATATCCTGTAGAGAGAATGATGAGGGATGCGAAGGGTCTCCAGATTTATGAGGGGACTAACCAGATACAGAGAAACGCTGTCGCCAGGGTGTTGCTGACCTAAATAGTTTTGATGAGAATCCAAATGGGCACCGGTAAAAAAGAAATAATCGAAAGCGACTATAGCAAAAAGGCTAAAGAAGAGGAACATAAGGGAACTTCTCTAATCCCGCTTGATCCTTTACAGCGATACCTGGCAGAAATAAGACGCTATTCTTTGCTCACCAGGGAAGAAGAACGCAGTCTGACCATACAGTATAGAGAAAAAGATGATATAGAAGCAGCTTATAGATTAATTACGGCAAACTTAAGGTTGGTTGTTAAGATCGCACTGGAGTTTCAGAGATACTGGATGACGAATCTCCTTGATATCATACAGGAGGGCAATATTGGGTTGATGCAGGCTGTGAAAAAGTTTGATCCGTATAGAGGGGTTAAACTCTCTTATTATGCATCCTTTTGGATTAAGGCTTACATCTTAAAGTTCATAATGGACAACTGGAGGTTGGTGAAGATTGGTACGACTCAAGCCCAGAGAAGGCTATTTTTCAACCTGAATAAAGAGAGAGAAAGGTTGGAATCTCTGGGCTATGATGTGGGGCCAAAATTATTAGCGGAAAAACTGGACACTAAAGAAGAAGAAATTATAGAGATGGACCAAAGAATGGGAAGCTGGGATGTCTCTTTGGAAAGCCCGGTTAGAGATGGTTCTGACAGCACTCATGGAGATCTCTTGCCCTCCAGGGATATATCTCATGAAGAGGTACTGGCCGAGTCTCAAACGCGGGATATGTTTCTTGAGAAGTTAGAGGAGTTCCGTGAGACTTTAAGGGGCAAGGAATTGTATATATTTGAGAAACGACTGCTTTCAGACTCCCCATTAACTCTGCAGCAGATTGGAGATGAATATGGGCTATCAAAAGAAAGGGTGCGACAGATTCAAAAAAGGCTGACAGAGAAGATCAGGAACTTTTTCAAGAGAGAAATCCCGGACTTTGATGAGTACGATTTTAGATTCGGAGGAGGATGACCTTGAAGTTCTTTTTCGATACCTCTTGAACAGGCTCTGAAAGCTTGTAATCAATGAGATGATTCAGGGAATACAGAAGGATTACAACTGTCCACATAACTGGCACAGAAGAAAAACCCCACATTTTCCTTGACAAAAGTGAGGGAATATATTAGTTTTATAAAACTTATTATTTTAAGCGCGGAGCATATAATGAAGACTTTCAGTGCTAAGAAGAATGAAGTTGAAAGAAAGTGGTGCCTAATAGATGCCAATGGAAAAATACTCGGTAGATTGGCAAGTCAAATCGCTGTGAGATTGAGAGGCAAGCACAACCCTATCTATACTCCCCATATAGATACCGGCGATTTTGTAATTGTAATAAATGCAGAAAAGGTTCTCCTAACAGGCAAGAAGCTAAAACAAAAGGTTTACTATCGCCACAGCGGATATCCTGGTGGAATTAAATCGATTACTGCAGAAAAGTTACAACAAAAAAACCCCGAAGACCTTATAAGCTTGGTTGTCAAAGGTATGCTGCCAAAGAATAGCCTTGGCAGAAATATGATTAAGAAACTAAAGGTATACGCCGGAGAAGAACATCCCCACCAGGCTCAGAACCCTGAAATATTAACTATTTAAAAAAATGGCGACTTTCATATCACTTTCCGGTAAATTTTTGAACTACCGAATTGAGGAGTTTTTATAATGACAGAAGATAGGTTCTACGCAACAGGCAAGAGAAAGACATCCATTGCCAGGGTTTGGTTGAAATCAGGTAGTGGTGAATTTAAGATTAACAACAAATCCCTCGATGAATACTTTAAACGTGAAATCTTGAAGATGATTATACAACAACCATTTGACTTTACCGATACAGCAGGGAAGTATGATGTCCTTGCCAATGTTCATGGCGGGGGAATCTCCGGGCAGGCTGGAGCAATAAGACACGGTATTACAAAGGCATTATTGGAGATAAACGGTGATTTCCGTTCTGTCTTAAAAAAAGCCGGGTTTATTACCAGGGATTCTAGGGTCAAAGAACGAAAAAAATACGGGCAAAAAGGAGCCAGAGCAAAATTCCAGTTCTCAAAAAGATAGAGTTTGGCTGCGCCAAAAGGAAGGCCATCTGGTCTTCCTTTTTTTGTTGGAGAGAAAGAAAGATGCTAAGAGTTGCTATAATAGGTGCCAGTGGATATACCGGTCAGGAATTGATCAGACTCCTGCTCAGACATCCATGTGTGGAAATCACTGCATTGACATCGAGAAGGTTTAATGGAGTTAGAGTATCAGAGGTTTTTCCCGTCTTTGCAGGAGAGATGGATATTAAATTCATTTACCCATCTACAGAAGCAATCTGTGATCTTTCGGATTTCGTATTCTCGTGTTTACCCCATAAGGCAGCCATGGATATAGTCCCCCAATTCATGGAAAAAGGGGGGGGGATAGTAGACTTGAGTGCAGATTACCGTTTTAACGATCATGAGGTTTATGAAAAGTGGTATTGTAAACACACCTCCCCAAATCTCTTGAAAAAATCCGTCTATGGTCTCCCTGAATTCTACAGGGCTGAAATAAGAAAGGCAACACTGGTTGCCAATCCTGGTTGTTACCCAACCAGTGTCATATTTGGACTGGCACCTTTATTGAAGAACAAGATGATAGACTTAAATAGTATAGTTGTTGACTCTAAGTCAGGTACCTCAGGGGCAGGTCGAACAGTGGCAACGGAATATCTTTTCTGTGAAGTTAATGAAGGGCTTAAGGCATATAAGATAGGACAGCACAGGCATACCCCTGAGATGGAACAGGAGTTAAGCCTCCTTGCCGGTGAAGAAATAATTATCTCTTTTACCCCGCATTTGATACCAACAAGCAGAGGTATACTGAGTACTATATATTCAAAATCTCTTAAAGATATCTCGACATCAGATCTGATAAGGATATACACAGACTTCTATCGGAAAGAGAGATTTGTCAGGGTATATCCCGAAGGTAACTTTCCCAATATATCCTTTGTAAAAGGCACCAATTTCTGTGATATAGGCATCCAATTCGATCCAAGAACGAATAGGATAATAGTAATATCGGTAATAGACAATCTTGTTAAGGGGGCTTCAGGTCAGGCGGTTCAAAATATGAATATTATGTGTGGATTCTCTGAAGATTCAGGGATAGATAGCCTTCCTGCCTTCCCTTGATAGCTAAAACTATACCTCCGGGAGAAAGCTTCATCAAACATCTTTTGATCAAATTAACTTCTTGCCACTCTTACATATCCTAATCTATAATCTAACCAAACAAGTCTCCTAATACAACTTGAAATAATTATCTATAAATATACGGTCTGAGATATCTTTTGTGATAAAAAGGTTACTATCATCCAGCAGATCAATCTCTTTCTTCTTCTCTATCGGTTGACCATCATTTTTAAATAGTATTCTGATGAAAGGTCTTAGCGGCCAGTTTATGTTACCTTTTACTACTTGCCCTATCTCTCCCGAATTCAACCGAACGACACTATATACCGGGAAGACTGAAAACACATTGAAAAAAGCCTTAATCATATCAATGCTAAACACCTCATGCTTCATGCCCAACAGCATTTTAACACCTTCATGGGGAGTTACCGGCCCTCTTTGGGGACGGGAATGGGTAACTGCCTCAAAGAAATCTACCATCCCAATAAGTTCTGAAATGTCCGAGATCCCCCTTAGTCCCTTAGGATAACCGCTACCGTCTGCACGTTCATGGTGTTCAAAGGCAACTTTAGGAATAATCCTGTATTCGTCTTTAACTTCCAAGAGTTTATTGTACCCTATTTCAGTATGCTTCTTCATAACATTGTATTCTTTATTGGAAATAACTTTCTTTTTGTTTATGATATTTTCAGGAATATCATACATACCGATGTCATGAAGCAGAGCAGCTATACCTATTATTATTGTCTCATCCTTTGAGTAGGATAAACCAAAAGCCATCTTAATGGCGTAGATGGCTACATTGACCGAGTGAGCAACAATTAAGTCTTCAAACGTATCAGGATGGGCAGAGTAATAATAGATCATATCTATACTTTCTGGATAAGTAACAATACCTGTTATAAAATCCAAAACCCTTTTAATCCGATTGTTAGTATCATTGTTCGAAGATGTAAGGATTTCACTTGCAATATGACAGAGTCGGGTATAAAGTTCTTCAACAGAGACAAAATGATCCCCCAATTTAACATCGTCATAAGAAATACCAATATTATCAATTTTTATGACCTTCATATGAAATACATATGGAGAAGTTTGTCCACCTAAGATGATCTCATTCTGCCCATATTTAAGCGTTACCTCCTCTTCTCCTCCCACGTTTTTGCCAAGTAACGTGTTGTTAACCAACGATCCAAATTTACTGTTTTTGTCAACCAGGATTATTTGATCTCCCCGTCTTTCTATTGAGAGGTGTTGCCTTGAAATACGATAAGGGCTGCGTTCATTAATAATAAGATCAGCCTCCTTGTATATAAAACCTTTGGAAGGAGAATATCTTCCTATAGTGTAGGGGAAATGCCTTACAATTCGCTCTCTGTTTAATAAAGCCGTTTTAGAGATATTATTAAGACCAGATATTGCTACAACGAGCTGATTACTGTCATGTATGTAACTTTGATACTCGGCATCCTGTACTTCATGGAGAAGCCTCTCAATGGCATTATCTTTATCTTGATTTATTGCCATATATTACCCTCCAACTAAGTAGTTTTTGTTGCTAATAGAGACTGTTACGAAAAAACCGGGAATTCCTTTAAATCCTTATGGTTAGATGTAATTTTGGTTCTTTCGTAAAAAAGTTGAAATAGGTTGTCCTGTACAGATTTTTAAAAAATAAGCATCGGATTTAAGCCAACTTTGGTAAGATTAAGTTTGACGGCTTCGTAAAAAGTCCATGCCGGTCATTGCGAGGAGCAAAGCGACGAAGCAATCTCAAATAATATCAATAAGTTATAGATTGCTTCGCT
>QZJR01000094.1 GCA_003599365.1 Deltaproteobacteria bacterium
TTTTAAAGGAAATTCTTTTTGAGTACACAGAGTATTCCTCTGTGCTCTCTGTGGTTTCATATTTTTCCCTCTTTTTTCATAGAACTTTTGACATTACCTTAATAGTAACTACTCAGGCACAAAGTGGCAAAGGCACATAGGCACAAAGCAGAGCGAAACAGGGTCGTTTCATCGTTTTTTCCTACTTTGTGCCTTTGGTGCTCTGTGCCTACCTGAATAGTTACGTTTAATAAGTTCACACTGAAAAACAGTAAAAGATGAACCTATTCGCTATTTATATAGTTTAAATATAGGGCTGATGTCAATAGATAATTTCCTGCTGTGTTAATACAATATGATTATGTTATCCCCCCGTGAAATGATGTCAGAAGAGAAGCACCCAAAGGAGGTGCTTCATGAGAGGAGAGGTGACATTTTCTATTTGCAGTTAGGGGCTGACATAATCATATTGCATTGACATTTCTGTCAATTGATTGTTGACAAATCTATTCAAGTGTACTATAAATTTTGCTGATTTTTACGATTACAACTTATTGACATCAATTAATCAAGTTGCAACCGAACTTCAAGATTCAGCTTTACTGATAAGAAATTCTAATTATTTTAGACTGTTATAAACATCTAAGGTAATGAGAGGTGTGTTTTATGGAGAAAAGGGATGCGAAATTAATAGAAGAATTGGTAGAAACCGATAAAGAGTTAAAGGGCTATGTAGATGAGCATATTGAATTTGAAAGAAAACTAGATGGATATCATAAGAAACCATACCTTACCCCGGAAGAAGAGATCGAAAGAAAGAGAATTCAAAAATTGAAACTTGCCGGGAAAGATAAAATAGAAGAAATTCTATCAAAGTATCGCTGATTGAGAGTTCGAGTAACTGTTCAGGTGGATAGGCTGTAGGAGCTACAGTCTAACTCCCTAAACAAAGCTTACAGCCTAAACAACCTTAGTAGTAACGAATAAGTTTTGATTTGAAGAGGGATTATTGTGAAGAAGACAGGAGGCCAAATTCTATTAGAGAGCCTTGGATTAGAAGGAGTGGACACCATCTTTGGCTTTCCAGGGGGAGCCGTGATTGGTATCTATGATGCATTGCTGAATTCCCCGATCAGGCATATATTGGTGAGGCATGAACAGGCGGCTGTCCATGCGGCTGACGGATACGCCCGTTCCTCGGGCAAAACCGGTGTTTGTCTTGTAACATCCGGACCTGGAGCCACTAACACAGTTACAGGTCTTGCCACAGCTTATATGGATTCTATCCCGTTAGTAGTTTTAACTGGCCAGGTGTCCACTGGGCTAATAGGTAATGATGCATTTCAGGAAGCAGATATAATGGGAATTACCAGGCCATGCACCAAACACAGCTACCTGGTTAAAGACGTAAAAGAATTAGCCGGAACAATTAAAGAGGCATTTTACATTGCCGGGACAGGAAGACCTGGTCCTGTTCTTGTAGATTTGCCTAAAGATGTTATAGCCGACTCAACAGAGTTTAATTATCCTGAAAGTGTTAATATGCAGGGTTATAACCCTACTTATAGAGGGCATCGTGGCCAGATTCAAAAGGCATTTAAATTGATATTAAAGGCTAATAGACCTCTAATTTATGCAGGCGGAGGAGTAATCTCTTCTAATGCCTCTGAGGAGTTAACAACATTTGCCTGGACTCTCGCCATCCCTGTTACCAACACGTTAATGGGTTTGGGCTGTTTCCCCGGAGTAGATGAACTTTCATTGGGAATGCTGGGGATGCATGGAACCTATAGGGCAAATATGGCTGTTACCAATTGCGATCTATTAATAGCCGTTGGTGCCCGTTTTGACGATCGGGTTACAGGGAAAATAGATGGGTTTGCCCCTAATGCAAAGATAATCCATATTGATATTGATCCGACATCTATCAGTAAAAATATTAGAGTAGATATCCCCATAGTGGGGGATGCAAAAGATGTTTTAAAGAAGATCAACAAGTTGATTCTGGAGGAGAAAGGGGATTGGAGAAGCATCCGTCGAGAATGGCTTGATCAGATTCTCCAATGGAAGAATACGTATCCCTTGGCATATGAACAAAAGGATGTTATAAAACCCCAATATGTGGTGGAGAAAATTTATGAAATAACCAAAGGAGAGGCAATAATCTCTACTGAGGTTGGGCAAAATCAGATGTGGACTGCCCAGTACTACCATTTCACCAAACCTCGAACCCTCTTAACCTCAGGTGGTCTAGGCACTATGGGTTATGGGTTCCCTGCGGCTATAGGAGCCCAGATTGCATTTCCTGAAAAAACAGTTATAGATATAGCCGGTGATGGAAGCATACAGATGAACATCCAGGAATTGGCCACAGTGGCTCAATACAACCTGCCTGTGAAGATAGCTATTTTAAACAATCGATATTTGGGAATGGTACGACAATGGCAGGGGTTATTTCACAATAAGAGATACTCTCATACCTCTTTGGAGGTTTCTCCAGATTTTGTTAAACTAGCTGAAGCCTATGGGGCTGTCGGTTTGAGGGCTACAAAACCCGAGGAAGTTGTACCAACAATCGAAAAAGCCCTGTCAATTCCCAAGGCTGTTATTATGGACTTTGTGGTAGAACAGGAAGAGGATGTGTATCCCATGGTTCCGGTAGGCGCACCCCTTAAGGAGATGTTGTTAGTCTGATGTGTAGGGAGATTTTGGATATGAGACATACTATATCGGCCCTCGTTTTGAATCAGCCTGGTGTTCTGGCAAGGATAGCAGGTCTTTTCAGCGGCAGAGGATTTAATATAGAGAGCCTTTGCGTTGCAGAGACCCTTGACCCGTCTGTTTCAAGAATGACTATAGTAACCAGAGGCAATGATCAGGTTATAGAACAGATAACCAAACAGTTGAATAAACTTGTAGACATAATCAAGGTTGTTGATTTCTTTGGCAGTGAGTATGTTGACAGGGAGATGATACTGATAAAGGTTACGGCTGAATCATCTTCCAGGGCTGAAATCCTGAGAATTACGGATATCTTTAGAGGGAAAATAGTTGATGTAACTCCAAAGTCATACACTATAGAAGTCTCAGGAGATGAGAATAAGATTCGAGCGATAATAGATCTTCTTAAACCTATGGGAATAAAAGAGGTGGTCCGGACGGGTAAGGTAGCTATATCCCGGGGCAGTAAGGGCATTTAAATGTGTTATCGAGTATATTTTAGAGGGACTGTTTTTAAAAGGAGGAACAATGGCGGTTATATACTATGAAAAAGATGCGAAGTTAGAGACCCTGAAGAAAAAAAAGATAGCTATTATTGGATATGGCAGTCAAGGGCATGCCCAGGCTCAAAACCTGAGGGATAGTGGCATTGATGTAATAGTTGCTGAACTTAAAGGAACACCAAACTATGAAAAGGCCATAGAGGATGGATTTAAACCTATCAGTGCATCGGATGCATCAGCTAAAGCTCATGTGATACAAATCCTGGCACAGGATGATGTCCAGGCCAAATTATACCAAAATGAGGTGAGAGCCAATTTAACTAAAGGAAAGACTCTGGTATTCTCTCATGGGTTCAATATACATTTTGGTCAGATTGTTCCACCCAACAATATAGATGTAATTATGATAGCCCCTAAAGGACCCGGACACTTAGTCAGAAGAGAATATGAAAAAGGTGCTGGGGTTCCGTCTTTGTTGGCTATTTTTCAAGATTATACCGGAAAGGCAAAGGATACGGCTTTGGCTTATGCAAAAGGGATAGGAGCAACCCGGGCAGGGGTGATTGAAACAACCTTTAAGGAAGAGACCGAAACGGATCTTTTTGGCGAACAATGTGTCCTATGCGGAGGTGTTTCAGAATTAGTCAGAGCGGGCTTCGATACGCTGGTTGAAGCCGGGTATCAGCCGGAAATAGCCTATTTTGAATGTCTTCATGAGCTGAAACTCATCGTGGACCTGTTTTATGAAGGTGGAATCAGTTATATGAGATACTCAGTGAGCGATACTGCCGAATACGGAGACCTGACGGTTGGAAGAAGGATAATCAATCAGGACACAAGAAAAGAGATGAAAAAGGTCCTGGAAGAGGTACAAAACGGGAAGTTTGCCAGGGAATGGATACTGGAAAACCAGGCAAACCGGCCTGTCTATAACGCCTTGAAAAAGCAGGACGGTGAACACCTTATAGAAGCAGTCGGGAAGAAACTCCGCAGCATGATGGGCTGGATAGGAAAGAAGGGTTAACTTTGCGGTTTACGGAATTTCCTGTTGCCAAAGAGGGACTTATACTTGTTATTCCTCTTTCCATACTTACAATAGTTCTTGGATTCTTACTCCCGGTTTACATTACTCTCCTGCTGGTCTTAATCGATCTATTTCTGCTATACTTCTTCCGTAATCCAGAAAGAAGGATACCAGACTTTAAAGGCTCTGTCGTAGCTCCGGCTGACGGTAAGGTTATCCATGCAGGAGAGTATCTAGAAGACCGGTTCTTGGGCGGAAAGACAATTAAGATCAGTATATTTATGTCTATTTTCAATGTTCATATAAATAGAATACCAACATCTGGTAGAATAACAGACGTATTTTATAAAAAAGGAAGGTTCTTTTCAGCAAATTTTGACAAGGCGTCTCTGTTAAATGAACATAACGCAGTACTGATGGAAACAGAGAATGGCAAGAAGGTCCTTTTTGTCCAGATTGCCGGATTGGTTGCAAGGAGGATTATCTGTTGGATTAAAAAGGGAGACTCCGTAGTAAGGGGGCAGAGATTTGGTCTAATATGCTTTGGTTCTCGTGTGGACATCTTTTTACCTTTAGAGACTAAAATCGATGTCAAGATCGGCCAACGGGTGAAGGGTGGAGAAACAATACTGGGGTATTTGACATGAGAAAAAGAAGAAAAAGGAAAAAGAAAGATGGTATGAAAAAAGGCATCTATGTGCTGCCGAATCTTTTTACCACTGTAAGTCTACTCTCAGGGTTTTATGCGATTATCTCGGTTTTGGATGGTAACTTTCAATACGCTGCCTGTGCTATACTGGTTTCGCTCCTATTCGATGGGCTCGATGGCAGAATTGCAAGACTTACCGGAAGTACGAGCAGATTTGGTGTTGAATATGACTCTCTCTCAGATTTGGTAGCATTTGGGATAGCACCAGGGTTGCTTGTCTTTTCGTGGGCATTGGTACCATTCGGAAGGTTCGGTTGGTTGGCAGCCTTCCTTTATGTGGCATGTGGGGCACTTCGACTGGCCAGATTCAACGTCCAGACAACTGATGCTAAAAGTGACAAGTTTAACGGGCTTCCCATACCGGCAGCAGCAAGCCTTATAGCATCAACAGTACTGTTCTTTTATTACCTTGGTTATGATGAAGACACCAAACACATAACTGTCCTGGTTATGATCTATATGCTCTCATTTTTGATGGTGAGCAGCGTCAAGTACAACAGCTTTAAAGACCTCGGTTTACTGAAGAGGAGGCATTTCAGTTTTTTAGTAACCCTAGTTCTTATCCTTATGGTTGTCGTAGCCAAGCCACAGATTATGCTGTTCACCCTTTTTCTATCCTATGCTCTATCTGGTCCTGTAACTATGATATTCTACCGAAAAAGAAAGGCATCTGAGAAGTTGAGCGAGAAAGAGAGTGAGGTTTTGGATCCATAGATAATGGGGGCGAAGATAATGACAGAGATTATCGGGATATTCGATACTACCTTGAGGGATGGTGAGCAGTCGCCTGGTTTCAGCATGAATGTTGCTGAAAAGCTAAGGGTGGCAGAGCAACTGGAAAAGCTAAATGTAGATATTATTGAAGCCGGGTTTCCCATCAGCTCCGAAGGGGATTTTGTAGCAGTTAGAGAGATCGCTAAGAACATCAGGAAACCCCAGATTGCCGGTCTTGCCCGTACAGAGATTCAGGATATTGATAGGGCGTGGGAAGCTTTGCAATACGCACATAATCCCCTTATCCATATTGTTATTGCTACATCGGATATACACCTTAAATATAAATTAATGAAGAGTAAAGAAGAGGTGCTGGATGCTGCGGTGAAGGCTGTAAAACATGCCAAAGGGTACACAACGAATGTTGAATTCTCTGCCGAAGATGCAACCCGAAGCGATGTAGAATATCTCTGCAGGATATTGGAGGCAGTGATAGACGCGGGAGCAACAACTATCAATATTCCAGACACGGTTGGCTATGCCATCCCGGAGGAGTTCGGCTCACTGATAAAGCATATCAGGGAAAGGGTACCAAATATCGACAAGGCCTGCATAAGTATCCACTGCCATAACGATCTTGGTCTGGCTGTGGCAAATACTCTGGCTGGAATTAAAAATGGGGCCAGGAAGGTTGAATGCGCTATAAACGGCATAGGTGAGAGGGCAGGAAATGCCTCTTTAGAAGAGATTGTAATGGCCCTTAGAACGAGAAAAGACTTCCACAAATGTGATACCAATATTCGTACAGAACACATATACAACACAAGCAGGCTGCTTGCTCATATTACCGGTGTCCCTGTACAACCAAATAAGGCCATTGTCGGCAGTAATGCCTTTGCCCACGAATCGGGGATACATCAGGACGGAGTGCTTAAGGAGAAGACAACCTATGAAATAATGACCCCGGAATCTATAGGTGTCTCTCAAAGCACCTTGGTCTTAGGCAAGCATTCAGGGAGACACGCATTTCGTGAAAGACTGAGGCAAATTGGGTACGAATTGTCAGAGGGAAACCTTAACCTGGCATTTAAGCGCTTTAAGAAATTGGCCGACAAAAAGAAAACGGTCTTTGATGCGGATATAGAGGCCATAATCATAGATGAAATCTTGAGAATTCCAGACACATATAAATTAATATATCTGAATGTAATCAGCGGGAGTGTCACTGTGCCGGTGGCTACAGTTCAGATTGAGGTGGGAGGAGAGATTGTCCAGGAAGCCGGATTTGGGGGAGGGCCTGTGGACGCCACCTTTAAAGCCATCTCAAAGATTACAGGGACAGAAAGCAAATTGGCGCGATATTCCGTAAACTCCATCACCGGAGGGACTGATGCCCTGGGAGAGGTTACCGTTAGGTTAGAGGAGAACGGCGTTCAGGTAACCGGGCAGGGTGCTGATACAGATATCATTATGGCGAGCGCCAAGGCATTTGTGAATGCTCTTAATAGACTCGAGTACAGGAAAAAGCACCCCATTGTAATACAGTAACTAACCAGCGATCAGCAAACAGCCTAAAGCAGACTGATAGCTTAATCCTTGTTTACCGACAAACAAAACTTCCAGGGCAAAAATACTTATGGGAATGACCATTACAGAGAGGATACTTGCTGCTCATGCCGGAGAGCGTGAGGTCGAAGCGGGACAGATAGTCAATGTAAGGGTAGATATTGCCCTGGGAAACGACATCACTGCTCCAATTGCCATCAATGAGTTCAAAAAGGCAGGGGCATTAAAGGTATTTGATAGGGAAAAGATTGTACTGATTTCAGACCACTTTACCCCGAACAAGGATATTAAATCCGCCAATCAGGCCAAGTTATTACGGGATTTCACTAAAGAGCAGAATCTAACCTACTATTATGAAGTAGGGGAGATGGGGATCGAGCATGTCCTTCTCCCGGAGAAAGGGATAGTCCTACCGGGGGATCTGGTGATAGGTGCCGACAGTCATACATGTACATATGGCGCACTGGGGGCTTTTTCTACCGGTGTTGGCAGCACTGACTTTGCAGCAGCTATGATTTCCGGAGAGGCATGGTTAAGGGTTCCTGAAACAATTAAGTTTGTCTATACCGGGAAACTAAACAAGTGGGTGAGCGGAAAGGATCTTATCCTATATACAATAGGGGATATTGGGGTAGACGGAGCCCTTTACAAGGCCATGGAATTTACAGGGGATGTTATAGAAAATCTCCCAATGGCGGGGAGGTTTACCATGGCCAATATGGCGATAGAGGCAGGGGGGAAAAATGGTATAATCGTTCCTGATAAAACAACAGAAGAGTATGTAGCTAATAGAGCAAAGAGGGAGTATAAATTCTATTCCAGTGATAAGGATGCCAGGTACTGTGATGTAAGAGAATACAACGTATCAAGGATTGAGCCTCAGGTTGCCTTTCCTCACCTCCCGGAGAATGTAAAAGGGGTCAGTGAAATAGGAAATATCCCTATAGACCAGGTGGTAATTGGATCATGTACCAATGGAAGGCTGGAAGATATGAGGACAGCGGCTCGTATTTTAAAAGGCAGAAAGGCAGCCCCCTATACCCGGTTAATAATTATCCCGGCTACTCAGTGGGTCTATAGGCAGAGTATGAAAGAGGGGCTTTTTGACATTTTTCTGGATGCCAACGCCGCTATCAGCACCCCAACCTGTGGCCCCTGTCTTGGTGGCCATATGGGGGTACTTGCCAAGGGAGAGCGGGCAGTGGCTACAACGAATAGAAATTTTGTAGGGAGAATGGGAGACCCTGAGAGTGAAGTCTATCTGGCAAATCCGGCAATAGCAGCGGCTTCAGCTGTCCTTGGAAGGATAGGGAGCCCGGAAGAACTCCAAAACCCAGGAGAAATAGATGAGATTTAAGGGTAGGGTCTGGAAATTTGGATCAGATGTTGACACCGATGCTATAATACCTGCCCGTTACTTGAATACCTCTGATCCTGAAGAACTGGCAAAACACTGCATGGAAGATGCCGATTTATCCTTTGCCGAAAGTGTAAAACAGGGTGATATCATATTTGCGGGGAAAAACTTCGGTTGTGGATCGTCGAGAGAACACGCCCCTATTGCCATAAAAGCAGCAGGGATATCCTGTGTGGTTGCCAAGAGTTTTGCCAGGATATTCTATCGAAACTCTTTTAACATGGCCCTCCCTATAATGGAATGTCCCGAGGCCGTTGATGTTGCAGAGGCTGGAGATGAGGTAGAGATAGACCTCGACAGGGGAGAGATTATAAATCATACAAAGCAAAAAACCTTCAGTTGTCAACCTATTCCACCTTTTATGCAGGAATTAGTCCAGAGTGGGGGACTGATGGGATATGTAACAAAAAAGATAATTAGTTCCCCCTGAAAAATTCCTCTGGAGTAAACATCAGCAACTCCCTCCCTCAACTTCGAATGATGACTCAAGAAACAGAAGAAATATTGGTCGGCGCTTCTTTTGCAAGGGGAATGTTATGCAAAATTGCGCTTACTTTAGAGAAAAACACTCTATGAAAATAATGTATTTTGATATATAGTATGCTAAAGATGCTGGAGAAGATGACTTGAAAATTAAAGGCATTATCTGGTTTGATGAGATTCTGGAAAAACTCGTAAGAAAACATAATGTCCAACAATCTGAAGTCAGAGAAACCTTGACGAACAAACCTCGATTTCGGTTCGTGGAAAAAGGCCATCGCTCAGGTGAAAATGTATACGCAGCAATGGGCAAAACCTATGGCGGCCGGTATCTCATTGTTTTCTTTGTGTATAAAAGCGATAAACGTGCCTTGATTTTATCGGCACGTGATATGACTAAGTCCGAGAGGAGACTATATGAGAAAACATAAAAGTTCTGTATCACAGGCAACGAGCTACAAAGAGATTGGCGAGTTTTGGGATACTTATGATTTAGCTGACTTTTGGGATAAAACTAAAGAGGTATCATTTGAGACAGATATTGAGTCTGAAGTTATTTATTATGCTGTTGACAAAATGCTTTCTGAAAAAATTCGAACTATTGCTCAAAAACGTGGTGTTAGTCCTGATACTCTAGTTAATCTTTGGGTTCAGGAAAAACTGCAAGAACAAATAGTATCTTAAAAGATACCATCAATGTTTTAAAAGACAGGGGTGCAACTTTACATAACAAAAGGCAAAAGGATTCTATTCAAATACTATCGCAATTCTTTTAACCCCCGACAATACTTCTGAGCGAATTGGAGCTAAATCTCATATGAGCAGGAAAACATACAATATAGCGGTTATACCTGGTGATGGCACAGGCCCTGAGGTCGTTGCTGAAGGGCTCAAAGCACTAAAAGCTGCTTCGGAGATAAACGGATTCAAGTATGATCTGATAGAGTATGACCTGGGAGGAGAAAGGTATCTTCGGACAGGTGAAATCCTTCCTGATTCAGTGGTTGAAGAACTCCGGAAGATGGACGCAATATACCTGGGCGCCATAGGCCATCCTGATGTTAAACCAGGAATATTAGAAAGAGGGATACTCCTAAAGCTCAGATTTCTGCTTGACCAGTATGTAAACCTCAGGCCGGTAAAATTATACCCCGGTGTAGAGACTCCCCTCAAAAACAAGGGACCAGAGGATATTGACTTCGTGGTGATTCGGGAAAATACAGAGGGTTTTTATGTCGGTTCCGGAGGGTTTTTGAAGAAAGGAACCCCTGATGAGGTGGCAATACAGGAGTCTATAAACACCAGGAAGGGCGTGGAAAGATGTATCAGATATGCCTTCGATCTATGTCGGAAGAGAAACAAGGCTAAGAAGCTTACCCTGTGCGGCAAGACAAATGTTTTGACTTATGCTTTCGATCTTTGGGATAGGACATTTAGTGATGTTTCAAAGGACTACCCCGATATTACCACAGATTATGCCCATGTAGATGCAATATCCATGTGGTTGATAAAAAATCCTGAATGGTTTGACGTAATCGTCACCGATAACATGTTCGGAGATATAATCACTGACATCGGGGCTATAATTCAGGGAGGGATGGGGATAGCTGCCGGTGGAAATATTAACCCCGAGGGAACCTCTATGTTTGAACCTATCGGAGGGTCAGCCCCTAAATACAAGGGGAAAAATATAATAAACCCCTTAGCCGCAATTTCAGCCTGTCAGATGATGTTAGAGCATCTTGGAGAGGAAAATTCAGGAAGGCTTATAGAGAAGGCGATCATCAAGACACTAACCAGAGATATTAAGAGTCTTTCGGCGGGGGAGATGGGATATGGCACCAAAGAAGTCGGTGATTTAGTATTAAAATACATGAAGGAGTTGTGTGATTCAGACAGCAGAATATAGACATCAGACATTAGACTTAAGGGAAGAGAACGGATAAAAAACTCTGATGTCTAAAGTCTTGAGTCCAGTGTCTGAATTGCAGGAAGGAGCTATAAGGGGATAGGTCTTATGAAGAAACAGAATTACAGCGTTGCGGTTGTTGGGGCAACAGGAGCTGTTGGAAACGAGATGGTACAAATCCTGGAAGAACGGAAATTTCCTGTTGGGAAGTTAAAATTGCTGGCTTCCAGTAGATCGGCCGGTTCTTATGTTAAATTTTATAACAAAGATACAAAGGTTGAGATACTCGATGAGGATTCTTTTAAAGAGATTGATATTGGGTTGTTCTCAGCCGGGGGGACTGTCAGTGAGAAGTTTGCCCCTGTTGCTGCCCGTGCAGGCTGTATAGTGGTGGATAATACCAGTGCCTTCAGGATGGACAGCCAGGTTCCCCTGGTAGTTCCGGAGGTGAACCCCCATGCCATTGCCCAATATAAGAATAAAGGGATTATTGCTAACCCCAACTGCTCTACAATTCAGATGGTGGTAGCACTAAAACCAATCCATGATGTGGCAGGGATCAAAAGGATTGTAGTATCGACTTATCAGGCAGTGTCTGGAACCGGGAAAAAGGCTATAGATGAACTTCAGAATCAGAGCAGGGATATCCTGAGTTTTAAGGATGTTGAGTGTAAAGTTTATCCCCACCAAATAGCCTTTAACTGTTTGCCCCATATAGATGTTTTTCTTGAAAATGCTTATACTAAAGAAGAGATGAAGATGGTAAATGAGACCAGGAAGATACTGGAGGATAACTCAATCAGGATAACCGCCACCACGGTGAGAGTACCGGTGTTTTATGGTCACTCAGAATCAGTCAACATAGAGACCGGGAAGAAGATTACTGCAGGTGAGGTGAGAAAGCTGCTTTCACAAGCACCAGGAGTAACTGTTGTGGATGATCCCGCATCTGCAACATACCCCCTGGCTATTGATGCTGCCGGCAAGGATGATACCTTTGTCGGAAGGATCCGAGAAGACGAATCCATTGAAAAGGGGATCAATATGTGGATCGTAGCGGACAACCTTCGCAAAGGTGCTGCCCTCAATGCCATTCAGATTGCTGAAATCCTTGTAAAAGAGTATATTTAAGCAATTTCTCAAAAAAATCTGTCCAATTTTTTTCTTGACATCCTTTTTAACTTGGTCTAGATATAATCTATACTGAAAGTTAAATTAAATAGATAGTTTTTCCTCTGAAGAAAAGCCACGAAGGCTTAAGGAAGGTCAGAAGACCGAAGAATGCTTTCGTGGCTTTTGTATTTTCTGACCACGCTTCAGAAAGGAGAGTAGAGATGCACGTGCCTGACGGATTCGTAAGCGGAGGGGTAAATGCTATAACCTATATTATATCTGCTGGGATTTCTGTATTTGCTGTCAGAGAGGCAAATAAGAAGCTTGGGGATAAGCAAGTTCCCCTTTTGGGGGTAGTGGCTGCATTTATATTCGCTGCCCAGATGCTCAATTTCCCTGTAGCTGGAGGAACCAGCGGTCATTTCCTGGGAGCGCTCTTAGCAGCATCGCTTTTAGGACCATGGATGAGTTGTCTTATTATGACGGTGGTGCTTACTATACAATGCCTCTTGTTTGCAGATGGCGGGCTTACAGCACTGGGCACCAATATCTTCAATATGGGTATTATAGGAGGTGTGCTGTGTTATTATATTCTGGTAGCACTGAAATCTATCTTTCCAAAAAATAAGAGTGGGTACTTGGTTTCAGTTGCCATAAGTTCCTTGATGTCTGTTGTGCTGGGGGCAAGTGCATGTGCCGTCGAATTGGCGATTTCAGGGACGTCGCCTCTTGGTATAGTGCTTCCTGCAATGGCATCTGTTCACGTGTTGATAGGTATTGGTGAGGCAATAATTACAACTGCAGTTGTAGGTCTAATCCTAAACACGAGACCTGATCTTGTAGGGACTTATAGTTACCAGGATGCCGGGACATTTAATACAATGGAGGCATAATATGAAAGACGTAAATATAAGGGTATTTGTTCTTGTGGGTCTGTTGGTATCTCTATTGATAGCAATATTCGTTTCTCCCTTTGCTTCATCCTATCCTGATGGATTGGAGAAGATAGCTGAAATAAAAGGATTTCTGGAAAAAGGCGAGGAATGGGTTTTGTGGAAACTATCGCTTATGCCAGATTATTCCATTCCGGGTTCCAAGAATGAAAAGATTGCTACAGGGCTATCCGGCTTTGTAGGAACAATCATTGTTTTCGGTGTTGGATATGGTGTTGCCATGCTTATTCGTTCAAAAAGATCATAACCATCTCCGGAAAAGTTGCAATTTGAAATAAAGGAATCAAGTGGAATTCACATGATTCAAAGAGACACAAAGAACAAGGAAAATGTCTGACAGTTCAACAGGTCTTTGCGAGGCATGAAATGCCGAAGCAATCTCAGGGCAGACAGACAGAAGGATTGCTTCACTTCGTTCGCAATGACAGGAATAAGTGCATTTTCAAGTGGAATGTTATAAACAGAGGTTAAATGAAACACTCGTTTTTAGACAATTACAGTGATATTCCCAGTGTGATTCATGGATTAGACCCAAGGGTTAAAATCATTGGTTTCTTTTTCCTTACAGTCGTATGTGTCAGTACCCCCGCCTCTTCCTACTTCAGCTTTAGTGTGTATTTTGCAGTACTTCTGGGGGTTCTTTTACTATCAAAACTCCCCTTCCATCATGTATTTGGAAGATCAATGGCAGTTATTCCCTTTGTACTTATGGTAGCCGTATTTATCCCTTTTTTAAAGAAAGATGTAATTGGAGGGGGGTACAATCTGGGTATAGGCGGCCTTACGGTTTCCAATAGTGGGCTTATGGTCTTGTGGAACGTGGTTATCAAATCTTACATAGGTGTTCTATGCATGATTCTCCTCTCCTCGACCGTTCCCTTTCCAAAACTACTGAAGGGGTTTGAGGATTTGGGATTGCCTAAAATATTCACCACAATTGCGTCTTTCATGTACAGGTATGTCTTTATCATTACAGACGAAGCACAGAGGATGAAAAGGGCCAGAGATTCCAGGTGTTTTGGCGGAAAATGGATATGGCACTCAAAGGTGATAGGCCATATGATCGGCACCCTTTTTATAAGAAGTTACGAGAGGGGAGAAAGGGTCTATGTCGCTATGCTTTCCAGGGGATTCGATGGAGATTTAAAGGGGAAGGAAAGGGCACAGAGGTTGAGGTCAGGGGATTATATCTTCTTGTCCGTTTTAATCCCTATAGTTACCGGGGTGAGGTTAATGGTATGAATAAAGAAAAGGCAGTGGAGATTTTAAACCTAACTTATAGGTATCCGGATGGAAATCTGGCATTACAGGACGTGAATCTCAGCATTTTTGCAGGAGAGTCCGTAGCCATTATAGGACATAACGGGGCTGGAAAGTCTACTTTGCTTTTACATTTAAATGGCATACTGAAGGAAAACGGGGCAGTTAAGATATTTGGGAAATCTGTGAACGGGAAAAACCTTAAGAGTATTCGACGGATGGTAGGTATGGTTTTTCAAGACCCTGATGACCAGCTCTTTTGTCCTACTGTATACGATGATGTAGTTTTTGGTCCTGTAAATATGGGTATGAACGATAAGAAGGCAAAGGAGAGGGTTACGGAGGTTCTGGGAAGGATTGGGTTATCGGGTTTCGAGAAGAGATCTGCGCATCACATGAGTGCCGGGGAGAAAAAGAGGGCTGCTATTGCGACAGTTCTATCAATGGAGCCGAAAATCCTTATATTTGATGAGCCTACAAGTAACCTGGACCCAAAGATGCGGCGGGTCCTGATAGACCTCATTAAGTCCTTCCCAGAGACAAAAATAATAGTATCCCATGACCTGCCTATTGCCCTGGAGCTGTGTCAAAGGATAATAATCCTTGAAAAAGGCAGGGTTGTAGAAGACGGGTCAGTTAAAGATATCTTAGGGAAAAGGGAGGTGCTCGAACGATATGAGATAGACCCGAGCTACCATTGTCAGTTTTGTGATATGTTTAAATCGTAGTAACTGCTCAGGCACAAAGTGGCAAAGGCGCTAAAAATACGGTTTACGGTTAACAGTTTACAGTTATTAACCGATAACTGGTAACTGATAACTGGTAACTGAACTATTCTTTGTGCCTTTGGCGCTCTGCGCCTCTGTGCCTACCTGAATAGTTACAAATTGTACCCAGCTATAGAGGAGTTGATTTATGGAAGAGAACGAGTTGAAAAGGCTTGCTGTTCTTTTGAACCATTGGATCAGGCATAATGAAGACCATGTTAAAGAGTACAGGAAATGGGCAGAAGAGGCGGACAGACAGGGGGTAAAGGAGGTAGCACATAATATTAAAGCTGCTGCTGATTTGATACTCCAATCCAATGAGAGGTTTATTGCAGCCCGGAAAGGGATGCCTGTTTCATCTGTAGAAGACCATGAGCATGATCCTCATGATCATGATCATCACTAAAGATTTGTAACAGTTCACGGGTGTCAGTTGTCAGGGATCAGGAAAAACTTTAATTTTGAAGTGTTATCAACATCTTGATGTTGTCCGATAGTTTAATAATCCGGGAAGTCTTTGGAAAAAAGGTTGTCTGACAACTGATCCCTGACCCCTGTGAACTGGTACGTCGTTTCTTTACTGAGGGTATCCATATGAGATGTGACAAGTGCAATACCGAAATAAATCAGGGAGAATAACGGGAACATCTCAGTCAAAGACTATGCGAGGATTGTTATATGGATGTTCTATCGCCTGCCCGTTCCTGTGATCCGTGGGCAGTCTACAGTGCCAAATCCTTCTCAAAGGAAGGAACCGCTCATCCTCAGATCACAGACACCCAGGCAAAGATACTCAGAATATTAAAAGAAACTGGGGGAATTGAACCCGAAGTTTTAGCGAAGAATCTTCAAATCAAATTTTCTGAGCTTGAAAGGGAGATTGCAACCCTCCGCCACATGGAAAAGGTCAGGGGAGAACTAAGGGGAAACAAGAAGTTTGTTTGTCTATGGTGAGTTGTCTTGATAGGATTTTCGCTAACCCAGGCGATACCCAGGAAACGGTAATTCATTATGATGTTTTGTAAAGGAAAGGGTTCTTTAGGATATTTAATATCCGTGCAGGGACACGGATGTCCTTGAAACAGAGGAGGCGTAGCGATGAAATGCGAACGATGCGATAGTGAGCTGGAAGAAGGCAACATCTTTAAGATACGGTGGGAAAAGGTCTGTGAAGAATGTTATATAGATAACTCTCTGCCAAAACATCCATGCGACCCAATTGCACAGATGAACATGGAGAATATGATGGAGGTAACGAAAAAATCGCTCATGGAAGAACTTTCGGAAAGGCAGAGGAAAATCTATGAATTTGTCAAAGAAAAGCGTAGAGTCACTCCTATGGAGATTGCGAAGGAATTCAGTCTAAGGGAGTTGGACCTTATGCAAGACTTCATCGTACTAAGAAGGCTCGGGTTGGCAAAAGGAAAAAAAGAGGGCGGTACGGTGTATTATGTTTTGTGGGATTGACCAAGAATCCTCAAGACTAATTTTGTAAAAATGTCCTTGGCATAATAACATAAAAAGGGTGCTATAAATAATGGTGGTTCTGAAGAACCTTAAACTTATTGCCTTCTAGGCAAAGAAGTTTAAATGATTATGTAACCCTTGGGTTTTTAGACAGAAGAAAGACTAACTAGGCCACGAAGGTCTGCAATCCTGATTGAAATCAGGGCGAGCAAGCTTCGCGGCCTTTTTATTTGTCATAATGGGTGGTTCCCGAGAACCAAAAAAACTACCACCCCATTTTTGGCGGCTTCAGGTAATGTCAAAAGTTTTATGAAGGTAATGTCAAAAATTTTATCAAGAGGAGGAGAAAAGATGTTTATACGAATAGTTGTATTCTTCACTATGCTGTTTTGGAGTGGATTGGCATTTGGTGCACACCCCCTTATAACAGACGACGCAGGCACCCTGGACAAGGGGAAATTTCAGCTTGAACTCAATGGAAAGTATGACCACACTGATAAGGATGGAGTTACAGAAAAAACAACCGAGATAGCAACAGCATTGGGCTATGGGGTGACAAACAACATGGACATAGTTTTAGGTATCCCATACCAGTATACAAGGACAGAGGATTCAGATACTACAAATACAGAGGATGGTATATCAGATATATCTGTTGATTTAAAATGGCGTTTTTATGAAAGGGACGGTTTCAGCATCGCCCTGAAACCCGGTATCACATTCCCCACAGGGGATGATCAAAAAGGACTCGGTGCCGGAAGGGTAACATATGGAGCCTTTTTTATTAATACGAAGGAAATAGGGGCATGGGCATTTCACTTAAACCTGGGATACAAGAGGAATGAGAACAAGGTTGATGAGGAAAAGGATATATGGCATGCCTCTATAGCATCAGAGGTAGAGATGGCAAAAGACCTTAAAGGAGTTTTAAATATTGGCACGGAGAAAAACACTGATAAGACTTCTGACACGAACCCTGCTTTTATCTTAGGCGGATTAATATACTCCATCTCGGAAAACTTTGATGTGGATTTTGGCATTAAGGGCGGGTTAAATAAAACAGAGCCGGATTATTCAATCCTTGCGGGGATAACGCTGAGGTTCTAGGGTGTGACTTTCAACTGTTATAGACAGGAGGGCATCGGGGGTCACATCCAATCTGGAGAATATCTTATTCTCCACCTCGATTGCCCTCTTTTCCGACTGACTGATTAAGTAGACCCTTTCCTGATTGATGCCGTATCTTGTTCTCAGGTCATCAAATCTTTTTTTAAGGGTTACTACCCTGTTGTGCAGTACCCTCTTGTCAGCATAGTTGACAATCTCTACCTCTGAGATTGTGGGTGAATTCAGAGCATCATCGGTCATTACATGCTGTCTGACTATTTCGCTTATACTCGTGAACCCCAGTTTCTCTAAAAGCTCGCTTCCAGTCCTGGCATGGTCTTCACCTGTAGTTATGCTTTTGGTTTTAGTGATGTCATGGAGCAAGGCACCGGCCTGGACCTTAGCCAGGTTTATATTTTCACCTGTCTTGTTCAATTCTTCAGAAAGCCAGAGCCCAACCTCATTAACCAGAAGGCTATGGTGAACAATATTCTCCAGCATGTTGTGGTTTTTCATCAAGTCCAAACATTCTTCCAATGTGGGGGTCATAGGCAGTCTCTGTGGGGTTATTGTAAGTAGTTAATCCTGAAAAATAAAAAATCCCCTTTTCCTAAGAGTTTGGGTCCTTAGCTTTTACCGATATAGACTTTGCCGTAATCCAGACTGGTCATGGGAATGCCATCCTTAAGGGTATCTGCGTCAACAATCTCTCCTATGAAAATAGTATGATCCCCTGTATCAATGGAGTTTACTAACTTACAGTCCATATAGGCAATTGTTTCACCGATTATGGGAGCACCGGTAGTCTTTGTTTCCAATCTTATCCCTTTAAATTTTTCTTCTGAGGTAGGCAACTTAAATTTGCTGACCAATCCGCTATTATCTTTACCCAGAACATTCAGTGCAAACACGCCGCTCTCTTTTACCATCTTGTGGGAGTATCTGTTCCTTCGTATAACTGCCATGACAAGGGGGGGACTAAAAGAGACCTGAGAGACCCATGAGGCAATCATCCCGTTTATTTCTTTCCCCCTTTTTGTCGTAAGTATATAAAGCCCATATGTCATCTTTTCCAGTGCCTTAATTGTGTTTGGTTTTACTTCCATTTTTATGTGCCCCATTCTTTTATCAGCAAGCCATATTGTTCAATCTCCTGATAGCAATTTATCCTTATTTTAAAACGGCAGCTTTGGAATTATATCGGATATATTGTCGCTACTGACAACAACATCAGCGATACCGTTTAACTCTTCAGAAGACGGATTAAAGGCTACTGAGAACCCTGCTATCTCAAATAATTCCCTATCTCCCGGACTATCACCGATAGCAATGACCTCCTCTCTTCTTATCTTGTATTTGTTCATTATCCTTTCAGCCCACAGAGCCTTTTTGTCGAAATGAACATTTATACAGACTTCTCCGCTTAACATACCATTATTATAGAGTAAATCATTCGCTATGGCATAGTCAAAGGCGTATCTTTCTTTAACCATATCAGAGAGGACGGAAAGCCCCGACGATATTAAGGATAGTTTAAGCCCATGATTCTTAAGATGTGAGGTGAGAAGTCCGACGCCTTTGTAAAAGGGCACAGATTCAACAATGGTTTTAAGTTTTTTAACACTCATTTCTTTCCAAATTTGGGCGTCGAGTCTGCAAAATTCCTCGTAAGATATCTCGTTGTTTAAAAATTGAGTCTGATACCTCTCTGCATGGTCATACCACTTCCCTATACGCTTGTGGATAAACTCCCACAGGCTTCTTTCTTTGGTTAAAGTGCCATCTAGATCAAATATCGCAAGTTTAAACTTGACGGCTTCGTAAAAAGTCCATCTGCGGCGTTCCGCTGCATCCCTCGTAGTTGCAGCGTAACTATAAGTACGCTTCACTCCTCGTGATTTGCGTGCCTTGCATCTGGAGCTTTTTACTGTGCCGTCTGATTTTTGACTTTTTACGACT
>QZJR01000061.1 GCA_003599365.1 Deltaproteobacteria bacterium
TCTTCGTCCTTTATGCCCCGTGCATCCATGCATGTCCCGCAAAGGAGCACTTCTCCCTTTTGTATTACAGGCTTTAGCATTCTCCCAAGATTATAATACCCGTTTGGAGTTGACTGACCTGACTTTGCGCAGAGGACAGAGTCCCCGATAAGAAAGATAGTAAGTTCCAGGTCTTTATCCATTTTAAGCAAGTTTAAAGCGAGCCTTAAACCATTGAAACAGCGTTCTGTCCCGTATGGTGGATCGTTGAAAATAATCAAAAGCTTCGACATTTTTAACCTCCAAATCCGAGGAATGCGCTGAAGACAAGGACTGCAACAGCAAACTTCAGACAGGTTTCACAGAGAGCCTTGCGCCTTGATCGCTTCTGGAAGAACTCCTTCTCCAGTTCAGGGGCAGGTGTTTTTGAAGGCTCAAATTTTGCGAAAATTTCCTTAAGTCGCGGATTTATCCCCCAAAAGATCTTCACCATAATTATCAACATACCCAAAAAAGATGCAAGCTTTAATGCAAGAGCAATCATTGCGACGGGGTGCAGTTGCTTCAGGACGCCGTGAAACAGGTAGTAATTAAGCGGTATGCTTATTCCTGTTACAAGGAGGACGGCGACAAATGCCATGCAGTACGGGGCGTTCCCCTGAAGTGTGTCTTCAACTACTTTATCAAGTTCGTAGTGAAGTTTTTGTCCATACTGTGCCCTTGTATTTACAAGATTGCGGTTGTAAAAAGGGGCGGCAGCGCAACCAACAAGCGCCATGTTGTGGAAAGCAAGAAGTATGGAGTAGATTATCTGTTCTGTTAACATAATACTACCTCCTTTAATTTTTTTGAATACAGCCCCCCTGATCTTGCAGGCTGTATCATAGTTTCAACTGGCGGAGACTCCTGTCTCCACCGGCATATCTGCCGATCTCCACTCAGGGAAACCTTCTTCAAGCCTGGATGCCTTAAAACCTGCATCTCTCAGGATTGCGACTGCCTCTACAGCAAGGACACAGTATGGCCCACGGCAGTAAACGATTACCTCCTTATCTGAAGGGAGTTCCTTGAGCTTCTTTTTTAGTTCATGTAATGGAATGGATACGGCTCCTCTGACATGTCCTGACACATACTCATCTTGAGGCCTTACATCGAGTGCTACTGCCTCACCTTTTTTGATGCGGCTCAGGAGTTCATCTTTTGAAATGGTTTCCATACTTGCCCTGTCTCTATAAAAACGCTGCACAGTATCCCGGACTTCTGGAAGCAGGTTCTCTGCAAGGGACTGTAAATTCTTCCAGCAGTTATATACAGCTATGTCTGAGACCCTGTAAAAGTTTCTGACCCCATCTTTCCTAAAATCCACAAGATGAGCATTCTTCAGGACCTGGAGATGTCGGGATGTATTTGGAACAGTCAGATTTGTTTCTCTTGCAATGGTCTCAACGTCTCTCTCTCCCTGAATCAGAATATCTATAATCTCAAGGCGTTTTGGACTGCACATGGCCTGTGCGATCCGTGCAAATTGGTTGAAAACAGCATCCTTAAATTCCCTTGCCCTCATTTTTGATGCCCCTCATTTTCAATTATATAATTAATTAATTGATGAATATAATATATTAGAGATTCTGTCAAGTAAAAAATTTAGATTCTTTATTGAAAAAGTTAAAAGGGCAATAAAAAAAGCGGACTATTTAACTCAATAGTCCGCTTTCGCTTCTTACCCCGTTAGAGATGGCATCTTTAACAGAGTTTATTTGAACTCCTTTGATAAAGAATAGGCTATCTTTTCCTCAAGGTTGCCTCATAACCCTTCCCTTTCAACTCATCAACCACCTTGCTGGCATCTTCACTATCTACATGAATAACAAGGTCATTCTTCCCCTTTTCAGGCGGAGTAATAACATGAAGTGTTATGATCCGCAGTCCGTGCTTATTGATGCAAGAAATCACTTCTTCCAGGGCCTTACCCTCTCCAGCCTCGCTGACTTCGATCCGACTACCTGGACTGCCTATGCCCAACACCTTGTTTACAATCTTGTAAAAGACGTCATTGGTAGTAACTATTCCCACTACCCTACCATCCTCAAGTACTATCAAGGCGCCTACCTTGTTTTCCTGGGATAGAGATATTGCCTCCTCAACGGTCATATCAGGTTTTACTGTGATTAAATGCTTTTCCATAATCTCTTTTACGGTCGTCTTTTCAAGAAGATAACCAATTTCCCAAACGGTAAGGGATGTTGCCTTGGAAGGCGAAACACTCTCCAATCTGTGCTCGGTAACCATGCCTACCAGCTTTCCCTTGTCTACCACTGGTAATCTGCGAAACCTGTGGGTCTGCATTATCCTCTTTGCATCCGCAATAGATGTAGTGCTGGGAACAGTGACAACATTCGTTGTCATAATGTCTTTTACATACATAGTCTTTCTCCTTTCGTCTTTGTTTTTTTGTAATTACTCAGCCACCGATCTACGCTGATCCTCACTGATATTTTTCTTTTATTGCAACTACTCCTTTTGAATTCTGGTTTTCTGCCAAAATTCAACATATTTAAACCTATCTGTGTTCATCTGCGTGAATCTGTGGCTGAACAGTTACGTTTTTTAAGAACTGATAATTAACTGTAATAACGATAGATGGCCTCGGCAATACAACAGGGCTTTTCCTGACCTTCTACCTCAAAGGTCATCTTGATTACAATCTGAATCCCTCCCTTGATCTCTTCAATTTCAGCCACTTCGGCTTTCATCCGCAATTTGCCTCCAACAGGTACAGGGGCAGGAAAACGCACCTTATTCAACCCATAATTGACCCCCATCCGCTTCTTTTTTATCTCCATAATCTGCTGAAGAAAATAAGGGGCCAAACTCATGGTTAAATATCCGTGGGCAATTGGTCCCCCATAGGGTGATTCTTTCTTAGCCCGTTCCGGGTCTACATGAATCCACTGATGGTCCCCGGTCGCCTCGGCAAATGTATTAACCCTTTCCTGCGTTACCTTAATCCAGTCACTTACGCCAATCTCCTGTCCCACCATTGTTTTCATCTCTTCCAGATCCTCAATGATACGCTTAGCCATAGAACACCTCCTTAAAAAAATCATTGGAATAATACGAAGACATTTTCTCCATTATTTGTAAAATTGTCAACTATTAATTCCCTTGAATCTAAACTTGAAAAGTGAACACCTGAAGTGTTGTAGCCTTGGACCAAAAACGGAGGTTCAAGGCTATGGGTCAGTTACACAAATTTTAGCCGTTTTATCTAGTAAATGACAAAAGAAAGTAGTCATTGAATATCAACTTATTTGAGCCATTCACTATAATATGGAACATGGTATACACTATTCATATCCTTGGGGGGTATTGGTTTGGATTAAAGGCACACCCTTGTCCAACTGGTTTTTCCATAATCTGAAAATTTTCTCTGTTATCAATGCCTTCTTTTCAAGCATTTCCTGCTTTGACTTGCTGTATACAGTGCCTGCTCCTGCCCCTTTGTGTCCATCACCTATGTTCAGTGTTCTCATGATTTCTCCTACATCTTTACCATGAGCAGTGGATTTTAAGGCTATACTTAACGACATCGAAAAGCTGAGATCATTTTTCTTTGTATTTCTTTCAAAAAGGTTTGATATTTGAAGTACAGCCAATGCATCAGGGTAAATAAGATAGGCAAGATTCTTTATGAGTGAGAGCCTTCTGCTGTATTTTGTAAGATCAAGCAGAACAATCTCACAATTTTGATCAGTTGGCATAAAGGTTGAACTCTCCTTTATTAGCCTCAGCATACCTTCCTCTTCTCTTTTATACTTCTCAAACCTCTCCCTTACCTTCGGTGTATTGGCAACCTCTTCAATTGACCTCTCCGTAAGAAGAAAGAGTATCGCCCTCATGTACGAGTCCATTGCATGCCTTGATGACTCTTTTATATTTAATGAGTTATCAATTATCTTTCCGGGTGACTCCTTTCTCCAATCCTCTATTGATCTGTATTCAAAGCTATCAATGATGTCAGCTTCCTTTACAGCATCCTCTATGAATTCAGGGAGCCTTGTCCTTTCTGAAAAATACTCGAATACTATTCTTGCACAGCTTTTTGAAACACCTGCTCTCCCTCTTATAGTTGCCGGATCAATTTTCCTGTGATGGAGTTCCTGAAGGTTACCCTCATGATGATCGAACCAGAGACCACAGCACAGTGGGTAAGGAAGATCACAGACAATATCATTATCAGATATTGGAATAAGGGATTTTGTTATAGTTGATGGTCCTGCAAAATATATCTTTCTTATACCCAGGGCAACTGAACATATTGCTCCACTTACAATGCCATCAAAATCACTGTGAGTTATTATTTTTTCATACACAGAATTCAACCTCATTAGTTACTTCTTTGATAAGGCACCTACCGGACATGCTTCTACACATTTTAGACAGAAATTACATTTGGCCCTGGCAAGGGGTCTGTTTTGGAAGGTTCCTACTTTGGTTATAAAACCCCGGAAGTTAAAGTCCAAGATCGCCTCTTTGACAATTTCATTACAGATATAGACACAGAGACCGCACAATACACATAGATTGGGGTTATAGGTAAAGAGAGAATGACTATCGTCTACAGGTAAGGCAGGGAGTATTTGAGGCAGCCTCTTAGGTTTGAGTTTAAACCCCATCTCACGAGAGATGTCTTGAAGGGCACACTTCTTATTAGCCGGGCACTCCTTGCATATTATCGGATGTCTAGACATGATCAATTCGAATGCCATTCGTACCAATCGTAATACGGATTCTGTCCTTGTATTTACAATCATCCCATCGGTTACTTCTTCAGTGCAACTCGTCACGGGCTCTTTTTTCCCTTCTATCTCAACAAAGCAGAGTCTACAACTTCCAAAAGGTGAAGGATTTTCTTCGATTGCACAGAGATGAGGAATGAATATGCCATTTTCCCGGGCAGCCCATAGCACCTTTTTCCCCTTTTCCGTTACTATCTTTTTCCCATTAATCGTTAAAGACAGAGTTTCCACATTTCTTCCTTGTCCATTCTGCAGGGACGCACGGACGTTCACCCCTAATTTGATCGATTATCATCCCTAGGTTCAGATTCAGGAAGCTGAGATATAGGTGATATCTTTATTACTGCATCATATTGGGCAGGACAGGCATCCACACAGTTCGCACACTTAACGCATTTCTCCTGATCTATAGCCTTCAGGCGATCCCTTCTGGTATAGATAGCCTCTGTTGGACAACTGCCAACACAGGCATCACACGCCCGCTGGCATTTTTCAGGTATAATATAATATGCAATAAGATCCTTACATTCCAGTGAAGGACATCTCTTATCTAAGATGTGGGCCTCGTATTCTTCCTTGAAATAACGCAGGGTTGTAAGTACAGGGTTAGGGGCGGTCTTCCCCAGGTTACAGAGAGAACCCTGTTTAACGGTTTCAGCCAATTCCTCAAGCAGATCCAGGTCTTCCATAATACCTGCTCCTCTTGTGATGTCAGCGAGGATATTCAGCATATGCTTGGTTCCAATACGGCAGAAGGTACACTTGCCACAGGATTCCTTCTGTGTAAATTCTAAAAAGTACCGAGCAGTCTCTACAGCACAGTTGTCTTCGTCCAGGACCACCATCCCACCGGAACCCATAATTGCTCCTGTGTCAACTATCGTGTCAAAGCATACGGGTGTATCCAGAAGTGATTCCGGAAGGCACCCCCCTGACGGCCCCCCTATTTGAACTGCTTTAAATTGTTTCTTAATGGTTTTTTGGAGTTCCCCTGCAACGTTTGAAGCCTTTATTACGGGAGGAATCCCACCTCCAATATCAAATATGATTTTTCTTAAGGTAGTCCCAAAGGGAACTTCTACCAAACCCGCATTTTTTATCTTACCGGCCAGGGCAAAGACGGCTGTGCCCATACATCCTTCCATGCCCACAGAGGAGACCTTTTCAGCTCCGTAGGCGAGTATTTTAGGGATAGAGGCAAGGGTTTTGACATTGTTTATCAAGGTAGGTTTCTCCCAGAGTCCTCTATTTGCCGGATAAGGGGGCCTGGGTTTCGGCACCCCCCTTTTCCCCTCTATAGATGCTATCAGAGCAGTTTCTTCACCACAAACGAATGCCCCTGCCCCCTGGTTTATTTTGATATCAAAGCTGATTTTACTGTCCAGGATATTCTTCCCCAAAAGCCCCAGTTCTCTTGCCTGACAGACTGCCGTTGTTAATACGGATACTGCTTGTGGATACTCTTTTCTAACGTATATGTAACCAGACTCAGCTTCGATTGCATAACCTGCTATAATCATTCCTTCTATAATGGAATGAGGATCGCTTTCCAGTATTGTCCTGTCCATAAAGGCGCCAGGGTCCCCTTCATCAGCATTGCATATAAGATACTTCGGGAATTCAGGGGCATCCCGGCATATATTCCACTTTTTCCAGGTCTCAAAACCCGCTCCTCCCAGTCCCCTTAATCCAGCAGCCTCTATCTCTTCTATTATCCCTCCGGGTTCCATTTTAATGGCATACATTAACCCTTCATATCCACCTACTGCTATGTAATGATTAATATCCTCTGGGTCTATACAGCCGCAGTTTTTCAGCAGCCATCTCCGTTCCCTGGACCACCTTGGGGTTTCGTAAACTGTGGGGACCATATCGTTTTCTTCCATCGCTCCTAAAGCCCATTCAAGGGCAGGATCCTCTTCGTTGAAAAATCTCCTTATGAGTATTTGGGCTCGGTTAGGGGTGAGGTAACCATACATTATGGGAGGCCATCCCGGTTTAGAAACAACAGCCATGGGTTCAGCATAACAGTGCCCGTGGCATCCAACCTTAATTATTCTGGCTTCGATATTGAGGGTCTTTAAAATGTCCTCAAAAGAGGAAAGCACTTCAAGAGAACCGGCTGACCTTCCGCATGTAGCTGTCCCCACATAGATAGTTGTCCCCTTTTTTTCATCCATACCCGGAAAATCTTTTAGTGCGTTTTTTTTAAGGTATTCAAACCTTTCTCTAATTGGTCTTTCCATCATTTGATTCTTTACAACCTTCTTCTGTCGTTGATTCAGATTCTTTCTTTCTTTTCGTTTCGACTTCTTTTCCCAATTGATATTTTAGAAGGATACCATCCACTTTGCTAGGATCCATTTGACCACGCACCTCTTTATTAATAACCGTTACAGGTGCCAAGACACAACATCCCACACAATTTACCCTTTCCAGGCTGAATTCCCGATCTTCTGTTACTTCTCCTTCCTTTATTTCCAGACGTCTTTCCCACGATTCCAGAACGATATTACCCCGTTTTACATGGCATGCCGTACCCATACATACCTGGATATGATTCTTACCCGGTGGGGTAAAGCGAAATTGATTGTAAAATGTAGCCACTCCATAAATGGTTGTTTCTGAGATATTCAGATATCTGGCTACTTCTATCATACCTTCTTCTGGAATATAACCAAGGTGATCCTGAATTGAGAGGAGCATGGCAATCATATTCTTATCTCCTTCCCAGTTCTTGAGAGTCTCCTTGACTATCTTCAATTCATCTTTAGTATCCGGTTCCATTTCATTTTTCATAAAGTTCCTCTTTGAATCCTCTTGCTTTTTTGGGGATTATCTTAGAGGGTTCCCAAATGGACTAATGGAGGATTATCTATTATGGGGTATAGAATGGAAAAAGACATCCTAATTTAAAATGATTCGGAAATAGGTGCCAAGGATTGGAAGAGGTCGGTGACCCTCAGTCCTTCAGTCATAAGTCTCGATCGGATCCAACTGCACATGAACAGTCACCTCTTTAACACCTGGAATGGTTTTAACAACCCCCTCTATATCTTGAATTAATTTTTCCTCTTGGGATAGTCGAGCGCTGGTTGTTACTGATACCTTTCCACTATCAGAATAGACTTCGACATCTGGTTTCAGGTTTATCAGAGTGGCCTTAACCTCAGAAGCAAGTAAAAGATCATCCATTGCCTTTTGGGACTCAGGTGTCGTCTGAAAATCCTTCAACCCCACAGTATGGCATATGATGTCCACTGCGTCATCTACAGTGATTTTTCTGATATGTAGAACCATATCATAGAGACCAGGGTCCGAGGTATCAATCCCATAGAGGGATATACTCCATTTTCTTCGTTGTTCGTCAATCTTTTTTAGAGACTGCAATGCCTTTTTTCTAGAAACCCTGTCCCGGTCCATCACCAGTCTGATACGATCCTCCAGATCGGCAATGATCCTAACTTTGAGCACATGGGATATGCCTTTGACGAAGAAGTGACCAGCAAGACCATGATAGACTACGTTATCTTTCTGTAAATGTCTTAACAAAGCCGATTGGACATAAGCGATATACCTCTCCTTTCCATAGGTAAAGCGATCCAGAAAGGAAGGAGCGTCCTGGATGGCATGGTTAAGCTTTGTCTCAGGAACATTGAATTCTTCCGATGCCTCAAGAAGGACGTCTCTAGCGATACACTCGTAGCCAAGCTTTTTAGCCACCTTCTCTGCCACTTCTTTCCCCCTACTATATGAGCCCCTTGAAATTGTAATAATAGACATAACTCTTCTCCTTATTCTTAATAAAGGTTGATAAAAAACCACTTTCGAGAGACAAAATTATACTAGAGAAAAACTCTAAGATCAAGAAGGATTCTAAAAATAAATATCAAAGGGGATACTATGTACTCTCTTAACCCTAAAGTTTTTGAATAGCTGTAAGAATCAATACTTCTTGCTCTATGATTTTTCAGGCGGAGACAACCAGTTCCCTGATCTCTTGATCAGTTAAAAAGCGGTATTTTCCAGGTGCCAGTTCTCTTAATTCTAAAGGGCCAAATCTTATTCTACGTAATTGATAAATCGAATGCCCTATGCCTTCAAACATTCTCTTAATCTGTCTTTTTTTCCCTTCGTGGATACTGATCTCCCACCAACTTTTATCCTTTATCTTTTTTATGAATTTCAATTTAGCAGGTGCGGTAACCCCATCGTCTAGTTCAATTCCGGATTCAAGTTTATTGATTTCACCGGAGGTTAACATACCATGCATCTCAACCAAATATGTCTTTAGTACCTTATTTCTGGGATGGATCAACCTTTGAGTTACGTCACCATCGTTAGTAAAGAGGAGTAGACCTTCGGTATTATAGTCCAATCTTCCAACGGGAAAAACCCTTGATTTTATATCTTTTAAGAGGTCTGTAACTATGGGTCTTTTTTGAGGATCCTTCAGCGTTGTAACATATCCTTTGGGTTTGTTCAGCACTATATAAACCTTTGGTTCCAGATTGGTTATAGGCTTGCCATTAACTTCGATGCTGTCTTCAGCGGGATCGGCCTTACTACCCAGCTCAGTTACGACTATTCCATTAACTCTTACCATGCCGTCTCTAATAAGATTTTCTGCCTGTCGGCGCGATGCTATGCCGGCTTTTGCAATAATCTTTTGAAGCCGCTCTTTCATATCTTCCTTTGATTTACAATTCCTCAACTTCTTGTAAAGTTGGAAGGCTTGACAGATCTTTTAGTGCGAATACTTCCAGAAACCTTTTAGATGTCCCATAGATCAGAGGTCTTCCCGGAACCTCCTTTTTCCCTAAAATTCTGATTAATTTCTTATCCACAAGGGATCTCAAAATCCCTCCCACATCAACGCCCCTGATATATTCAATTTCAGAACGAGTAACTGGCTGTTTATATGCAATAATGGCGAGGGTTTCCAGGGCTGCTTGGCTTAGTTTTAGCGGTATCCCTTTCTTCAATTGCCTAACCCACTCTGAACATTCCGGCTTGGTTCGGAATTGATATCCGCCGGCAACTTCTCTTAAGGAAAAACCTCTGTCCATTGTTTGGTATTCTTCCATCAGTTCCGCTATCAAGCCCATCAGGGTTTTCCTGTCTGGGCTGTCAATGATTTCCCGGATTTTGTTAATGGGAATAGGGGCATCAGAGGCAAATATTAAACTCTCTATAATGGATTTTATCTGTTTTTTGTCCATGTTATTTATACTTGTCTTCCCAAGTTGTCATTTCGAGTGAAACGAGAAATCTTTTCAGTATAACATGTTGAAAACATAAGATTTTTACCTGCGGTCGAAATGACAGATTCTCTGAGTTTGACTTTTTATGAGTCCATCAAATTTATAGGACAGATTCTAATGGTTCCAAAGGGTGTTGCCTGTATAACCCTTACTACCTTAAGCCTTATGAGCTCAAGCAAGGCGAGGAAGGTAATTATTACTTCGTGTTTGTCCCCGATCCCGGTGAATAGAGACTGAAAAACGATGTTTCCTGTGTGCTTCATCTTTTCGATGATCTCTGTTATCTTGTCATTAACCGACATCTTTTCAATAGCAATATAGAAAAATTTCCCCGGAGGTTCTTCTTTTAAAACCCTTTTAAATGCCTCTATCAATTCAATAATGCTTATTTCGTTCAGGTCTTTTTGGTTTTCTTCCGAAGCTCCATTGGCTATGCCCCTGGTAAATACATCTCTATTTAAGATTTCATGGCTCATTAGTTTATCAGCGGTATCTTTGAATCTTTGATATTCGATCAACCGTCTTACCAGCTCAGCCCGTGGATCCTCCTCTCCCTCAAGCTCTTCCCTTTCATATTCTGATGGAGGCAAAAGCATTTTGGATTTGATATGCATGAGGGTTGCCGCCATTACGAGAAATTCACCGGCAATATCCAGGTTTAAGGTCTTCATGAGGTCCAGGTATTCAAGGTACTGTGCGGTTATGGATGCAATGGGTATGTCATATATGTCCACTTCATTCTTTTTAATCAGATGCAACAAGAGGTCTAAAGGCCCCTCGAATACCTTGAGTTTGACATTGTACGGCATAGTACACCATTAATCAGTCCGCCCTGAAAGTTCACGCTGAAATGAACTTACGGACGAATATCTACAAAGGCTGTTCTTTATAATTGGCTATAAGATTAATCCCTTCGTGAAGAGCCCTTTTGTTGGCAGATAAAAGCCTTTCTCTGGAAGTGCCTTTTGATGTGCTCTCTATTGTTTCCTCCAATATCTCAACAGGGAAGGCCTTTGTCGCTTCAAGATATGCCCCCATAAGGATAAAGTTGGCGGTTAAAGGATCGCCTGTCTCACAGGCAATCCTGCGAGCAGGGATATAAAACACCTTTATATCCTCTCGCTCTGCCTTTTCACGGACTACGGAATCATCAACAATCAAGATTCCCCCAGGAGATACCCTCTGCTCAGCTACTCGGAATCCAGTAGGGCTTGTAACTATGATGACATCCGCCTCACGCCAGACAGGGGAATCAATCTCTTCTTGAGAAGCAGCTATCATGGTTTCGCTCTCCCCACCTCTCATCATTGGAGAATAATTTGGAACAAAGGAGACGTACTTATAACTCCTTGCAGCTGCTTCGGTTAAAAGCTCACCAAACGCCAAAGCCCCGTGTCCCCCCAGGCCGGCGAAAATTACTCGAACCCGTTTATCATATTTAACTGCCATGATTACTCCTTCCTTTCTATATTCTTAAATTGACCTAAAGGGAATTCGGGGAGCATCTTCTCTTCGATGAATTGTATACAATCAGTGGGGGAAATTTTCCAGTTGGTAGGACAGGCAGAGAGAAACTCGAATACCCCAAAACCCAATTGTTGTTGTTGTTTTTGGAAAGCGGTTTTCAGCATTTTTTTAGACTTCTGGCGGTTGGCAGGTGTGTGAACGGTTCCTCGTGCTGCATAAGCCACTCCCTTCAGCGGGGCTACCAGCTCAGGCCCATGCATTGGATATCCTGACATCACCTGCTCTCTCCCCTCAGGGGTAGTGGGAGTCACCATCCCAAGCAAGGTAGTAGGTGCTAGCTGTCCTCCTGTCATCCCATAGCAGGCGTTATTCATAGTTATAACGGTTATATTTTCACCTCTGGCAGCCGTGGCAACAAAACTGCCTAATCCAATCGCCCCCTGCTCCCCATCACCTTGTACAGCAAAGATGAAGGCATTGGGTGACACCCGTTTCAATGCAGAAGCAATGGCAGTACCAGGCCCATGAGGGCCTCCGAACGTATCAATATCCATAGCCATAGCGCCTATCATGCTGCATCCCCCTCCGCCGATGCATATAGCATCTCCTTTAATCCCCATCTCTTCAATGACCTCATCCAGCAGGCGGTAGATAATACCATAATGACATCCTGAACAGAACCCAAGGGGTAACATCCTGAACGTCGGTCTCTTACAGATCAGCTTTTTGGTAATAGCAGTTTTCTGACTCATAGCAGTTCCCTCACTTCCTGTAGAATTCTTTCTGGAAATATTAAACCTTCTGGGCTGGCGGTATGACGAGCCTGAATGCCTAGAAAATGGACAGGAGATACACCCTCTACTGCCAACTTTACGTCCTCTACCAATCCACCAGGACTATCCTCTACAACCAGCACTTTTCCCGATTTTAAGGCTTCTCGTTTCATGGCTTCTTTTGGGAAAGGCCAAAGGGTTATCGGTCTAAACAACCCTGCCTTGATGCCCTGATCCCGCGCCATGTTGACTGCCCTTTTAGATGCCCTGGCCGCATATCCATAGCCTACGATGAGAAAATCGGCATCTTCAGCCTTATATGTCTCATATCGTGTCTCTGAATCTATGATCCTGTTACTTTTTTCCTGTTGGTGCGCAAAGAAACCAGGAATGTCCAACATCATGCCTGTGACAGTGAGTAAAAAATCGGTTCTTCCTCCTTTACGATCCTTTCCCTTTAATGCCCAATCCTTTTCCGGCAGCGGACCAAAATCAAAGGTTTTCAGTTCCATGTATTCTGTCATCCTTCCTAATATGAAGTCGGTCAATACCATCGTTACGACTCGATATTTATCGGCTATATGAAAAGCGAGTTGGACTAATTCAAAGATTTCTGAAACAGAATATGGGGCAAGAACAGGATAATGTATACCACCATATACCCCTCGGGTAACAAATGAATAATCCGTTTGGCCTTGCTGTCCACCTGTGCCGGTACCAGGCCCAAGCCGCTGGGTATCAACAATCACTGCCGGTATTTCAGCGGTTATCATCATAGATAGCGGTTCTTGCATTAGCGCTACCCCAGGGCTTGAGGTAGAAGTAAACGCCCTTTGCCCTGACAGTGCTGCTCCAAGCAACATATATGCTGCCGCATATTCTCCTTCGCTTTGAAGAAAGCACCCCCCCATTTTGGGAAGTTCACGGGCCATATAATGAGCAATTTCGCTCTGTGGGGTAATCGGATACCCAAAATAGTTTTTACAGCCCGCATAAATGGCAGCCCTCGCTACTGCATCATTTCCAGTACTCAAAATCCTTTCTGTCATAACGACCTCCCGTCAACGTATTTGTAGACTTCAATCGCCATATCAGGGCACATGAAGCCGCAGGTCCCACAGCCATTGCATGTTTCAGGATCAGAAATCTGCGCTATAGGGAACCCTCCAGGACCTATCTTCCCCATGGAGATGCTTTTTTTATTGCAAAATAATTCGCAGAGCCCACACCCTTTACAAAAACTTTCCTCAATAATTATTTCCCCTTTTTTAGCCATTCATTCACTCCTTTTTTTCTGAATTTACAGTATCCAAAGAACTCAATATCTTGGCTGAACTTTTTTATTCTCTAAATCCCTATTGCTTCTCTTACCTCATTCATAGTCTCTCTTGCTATACCTTGAGCCTTTTTAATTCCCGTTTCTATGATTTCTTCTACCCTTTCAACGTGGGTTAAGAAGTATTCCCTTTTGGTCTGAAACGGAGAGAGAAAAGCAATTACTCTGGGTGCCATTCTTTTCTTGCAGTCAACACATCCAATACCGGCGGATCGACAACTGTGGGATATTTCACTAACCTCCTCAGGGGGGCTAAACAGCTTATGGAAGGAAAAGACATTGCAAATTTTCGGGTCTCCTGGGTCGGATTTTCTTGCCCTTTGGGGATCTGTGAACATCTGATCTGTCTTTTCCCTGATTACCTCTGGAGGGTCCGATAGGTATATAGCGTTGTTGTATGTTTTGCTCATCTTTCTTCCATCTATGCCCAGCAGTTTAGGTATCTCGGTCAAAATAGGCTCCGGGAGGGGAAAGGTTTCCTTATAAAGAAAATTAAAACGGCGGGCAATCTCTCGGGTCAATTCAAGGTGAGGTACCTGGTCTATCCCAACAGGAACCTTATGGGCTTTATAGATAATTATATCTGCTGCCTGTAAGACAGGATAGCCCAAAAAACCATAGGTAGAAATGTCCTTGTTTGTTAGTTCTTGTTGCTGTTCTTTATACGTAGGATTCCGCTCAAGCCAGGACAGAGGGGTGATCATTGAAAGTAAGACGTGGAGCTCGGCATGTTCCGGTATCTTTGACTGTATGAAGATGGTGCTTTTATCGGGATCAATACCTGCACTCAACCAATCGAGGAACATATCCGTGATACTCTCTTTTATGATCTCTGTATTTTCATACTCACTGGTCAGGGCATGCCAATCAGCGGCAAAGTAGAAACATTCATACTCATCTTGAAGTTTCACCCAACTGTCCAAAGCCCCGAAAAAGTTTCCAAGGTGCAATTTGCCGGAAGGCCGCATACCACTTAATATTCTCTTTTTAGACATATCGCGCTTCTCCTTTTCTGTTGAACGTCAGCAGAGGATGCCTTTGTGATCTTGGTATATAACAGATAGGGGGTATATTGTCAACTTACGCTATCCATATAATTTTCTTTTATAAAATTGATTTCTTCCTTCTTAGTTTTAACCCTTCCATCCAGTTTGGCTTCTAGAAGATTGTCCAGTATCCTTTTAAATATCTTCCCTGGTTCTATTCCCAGATTTTTGAGATCTTTGCCGTTTAAAAGGCAATGAGTCCTTTTCAGTTGAGTAAAATAAAGGGATATAGTCATCTTTATATAGTTTTTATCGGTTTTTGCCATGGCGAAAAGCAGAGACTCTGTGTATATGGGTCTAAGAAGATTATAGATTTTACTCCTCTCTGCCGTATCTCTTTTTTCGATCTGTTTAAGGATAGTCTCCGCCTGTTCAATACCCAGGATAACCTTCTCCTCGTTTTTTTTAGTTATAGATAACCTTTGACAGACCTGAAGAATCTCTTGTTTATTCAGGGAATCTATCAATCCAAAGAAATAGATTTGCCACGTTTCATATTTTTCTTCTAAATACAGGAGATTGAACCATGAAATAATTCCTTTAATATTTTGGAGGTGTTTCTTCATTTTTTCGTTGAATTTTATCTTTGGATGGATAAACCTTAGAATATCGAATTCAGCCAATCTCTTTATCACCGGTACAGGGTCTTCTTCCTGAAATATAAGTTTTAACTCAGAAAAAAACCTGTAACCGTCCAGTTGATCGAGAAAATTCATTCTCACAGCGTTGTTTATAAGATTAGCGGTGTGCTTTCCTGTATGAAAGCCGAATCTCTGTTCGAAACGGATAGCCCTGAATATCCTTGTGGGGTCCTCAACGAAACTAAGATTATGTATCACCCTGATTGTCTTTTCTTTGATATCTTTCTGGGCACCGAAGGAGTCTATCAGTTCACCAAAACCTGTGGGATTAAGCCGTATTGCCAATGTATTCATTGTGAAATCCCTGCGGTAAAGGTCCAGTTTTATCGAGCTCAATTCAACGGTAGGGAGCGCTGCAGGGGATTTATAGTATTCGAGTCTGGCGGTGGCTATGTCTATCCTGAGATTATCAGGAAATATCAATGTGGCAGTGCCGAATTTCTCATGGGATCTTACCTTGCAGGGGTAATCCACAGCAAACTGCTTTGCCAATTCAATACCATCCCCTTCAATAACAACATCAATATCAAGGGTCTCGCGCCGAAGGATGATATCCCTGACGGTCCCTCCTACAAGATAGGCATTGTAATGGAGGTCTTCGGCCTTTTTACCTATGATTTGTAGCATTTCAAGGGTTCTTTTATCCAATCGTTCTTTTATGAGTTTTGCAACGGATTTTTTTCTTGCGAGACGAGGGTCACGATCAAAGGCATACAGATAGGAGGGGTCTTTTAAAAGGTCATGCTGCATTATTCTCAGCAGATCTGTTCGGGTGATCGCCCCCACAATGATGCCATTTTCCACAACAGGAACAAATCGTTGGTTGTTTCCTACTATAATATTTTGAAGGGTTGGAAATGTGGTGTCCGGGCTTGCCGCTGAGAAGTCTGTTGACATATACTCCTCAGTGGGCAGATCCTTTAGGCCATGATAAGTTGCTTTTTCAATTATTTGCCTGGAGATTAAACCCACAAGTTTATTTTCTTTAATTACCGGCAATACATTGATATTGTATCTTGTCAAAAGCCTCCCTGCTCTTTGCAGGGATTCTGCGGAGTCTATCACCTTAACCGGAAAGGCCATTATGTCCTTTGCATGTATCTGTATTCCTATCTTATTACGGAGAACATCCAGTAGTTTTTCTTCGACTTGAATAAGCGTCAGATCCCTGATGGTTGCAGATGCGGCCGTCGAGTGCCCCCCCCCTCCAAATTCCATGGCAATTTCACCAACGTTGACATAATCAACTCTGCTTCTGCAAATCAGATATATCCGATCCTCCATTCTGGCCAATGCAAAGAGTACATTGATATTCTTCATGTCTTTTAGTTTATGGACCAATACTGCAAAATCCCCTATGTATTTATCGGTGGATGCCTTGGCTATTACAATGTCAATACCGTTTATATTGTGAGTGACAGCAGAGAGGACAAGATCATTCAATAGTGAGACCTCTTCAGCTGTCAATTCTTTAATAAGCATATCTGAAACGATGTTAAGATTAGCACCTTTGGAAAGGAGATAACCCGCAGCCATATAATCATCGCTTGTGGTGGAAGAGAAGGTGAACGAACCTGTGTCTTCGTATATCCCCAGGGTCATGATTGTAGCCTCATCAGGACTGATTTCGATATTTCGGTCTTTTAAAATCTGGGTTAAAATAGTCGCAGTCGATCCTACCTCTTTTATTACTTCCAGGGAACCTGAGATATCGTCAGATGAAGGTGGATGATGATCGTATATATGGATATCTAAGTTTGTCCTGTCTGTAATCTCTGCGAATTTCCCTATCCGACTTGCCTGTCTTGTGTCAACCAGGATAAGCCGGTGGATGCTTTCAATGTCCATGTTCTTTAGTTTTTCTACTTCAAAGATGTATATCGTTGACTGGATAAAAAAGTCCCTTATGCTTTTTTCCTGGGAGCCGGGAAAGACAAGCCGTGCCTTTGGATACAGCTTTTTTGCCGCCAACATCGAGGCGAGAGAATCAAAATCGGCATTTACATGTGTAGTAATTACTTCCATGCTCTTCCCCAAAAGATATAGTGAACGACCTTAATAAGTAGTCATTGCGAGGAGCGATAGTGACGTGGCAATCCCATAAGATTGCTTCGCTGCGCTCGCAATGACATCCTTCTTGTCAACTTATTTAATTCGTTTATCGTTTATTATTAGTGATATAACGAGTCTGTAGAAAAAGTCCTTTTACAGGGGAGTAGTTTCCTGACCAAGACCGATTTTTTTTCAGACTTTTAACTTAGCACAGACAATGCATTTTTCCGGTGGAGCATTATTGCCCTTCCTTCAATATGTGAAGATATCGGGTAGCGTTGCTTTGTTCAGCTTCATCCCTGCGGTATGCTGGCATCTCTCCATCATTTGGGTATATCAGGCAAATCCCAAACTATATCGGTGTATCTTCTTCACGTTGTGTACGATACAGAAGAGATTCCACTGTGTATTCACCTTGATCTTCCCCCGCAATGTGAAACGGTCGAGCCCGATAGCTGATGCGATATGGGCAAACGGAGGCTCGCTGATGGCCGGACGCATGCCATAAAGAACTCTGCCAATGGCGGAGTCGATTTTGCGCTTCATCCGATCCGTAAATGTAGGGCCTTTCCCTGTCCGATCCGGATTCCGTAAACATTTTGCCCGAAGTTCACATGGAATGCAGGCCGATTGAGGACCCTTAAATCGGTAGGCACGATCATTGGCACCGCTGCGGTATAAACGCATGAACTATAACCTGATGCTTCCCGTCCACTGCCGTTACTCCATCATAACCCTGGATAACTCCATGTGAGGTCTTCATCTTGGCAGACTCGTTGTCCGTGATGTCGCTCTTTCTCGGTTTTCCGGTCTTGCCAGGTTTGTCATCTTTATGCTTCAGCCACTCCCGGATATTTGAAACTCTTTTGCCCAGGGTCTCCACAAACTTCTTCTCGCGATTTACTATCTCCGCATCCGTCTGTTTCTGATCCTGCTCCCGATGCTTCTCTAATATCCTGCCTATGGCTGCCTCCATCTTGGCTGCCTTTCTCTCAAAGTCAGCCCTGGTTCCGCTCCATTCCTTAGACGCATTCGATGGCAGCTTGCACCCGTCTATGGCAAACATCTCTTTGCCGATCAATCCCAGGTCGTCACACACCAATAACACATCACGGAAAAGATGAACTATCTCCTTATCCATGGTGGCAATAAAATCTGCGATGGTGGTGAAATGCGGCCTGGTATCGGCGCTCAAGGCCATGAAAATGATGTTCTCCTCACAGCACCGGGCAATCCTTCTGCTTGAGACGATCCCACGAGAATACGCGAAGAGAACGATCTTCAACAATATGCGCGGGTCATAGGCTGGCGCTCCGGTTTTTTCGTTCTTATAGCGATCATCAAAAATTGCAAGATCAAGCTCGTGGTCAATGAGATGATTCAG
>QZJR01000106.1 GCA_003599365.1 Deltaproteobacteria bacterium
GAAGAATGTACTGGAGGTTATGCGGCAGCCTATGGAAGACGGAAAGGTTACCATTTCCAGAGCGGTAACCTCACTGACATATCCTGCCCAATTTATGCTTGTTGCTGCGATGAATCCATGTCCATGCGGATTTTACACTGATCCTCATCATGAATGCAGCTGCACAATTCCTCAAATTCGAAAGTACAAAGCAAAGGTATCGGGGCCTCTATTGGACCGGATTGATATACATATCGAAGTGCCATCAGTAAGGTATAAAGACCTCTCTGATGAGAGATCAGGAGAACCTTCTGAAAGCATCAAAAAAAGGGTAAACTCTGCCAGGGGTATACAGATTAAACGATTCCATGACGGTAAAATCCACTGTAATGCTCAGATGACCTCCCGGTATATTAAAAAGTATTGTCAAATAGGAGAAGAATCAAAGAGACTTTTAGAAACAGCTATAGACAAACTAGGACTGAGTGCCAGAGCATATACTCGAATTCTCAAGGTCGCCCGTACTATAGCTGACCTTGAGTGCAGAGATGAAATAACCTCATATCATATCGCTGAGGCTATTCAATACCGAAGTCTTGATAGAAATCCTTTTTAGAACGCCAAACCACTGGCGAAGAGGGAAAATGCAACCCAACAAAAACAAATCTGGCACAAAGAGAATAAAATTTCAACGAAAAAGGAATATAAAACGTATAAAATTCATCTCCATCATTCTTCTTATCCCTTTGATTGCTTTAATCCTCTCGGTTGGTGGGGTTTACTATTATTTCAGGCAAGATCTGCCGGATATTTCCTCATTAAAAAATTATCATCCAAATATTACAAGTAAGTTTTATTCTGATGAGGGAGAGTTAATAGGCGAATTCTATCTTGAGAAACGGATTGTAGTCCCTATAACAAGAATTCCCAGGATGGTTATAGATGCCTTTATATCTGCCGAAGACAGCGATTTTTATAAACATAAGGGTATTAGCCCTGTGAGTATAATCAGGGCCTTTTTCAAAAACATCCTGGCTGGTAGAATCGTTCAGGGAGGAAGCACAATCACCCAACAGGTAACGAAGTACTTTTTGCTCTCCCCGGAGAGGAGTCTTTCAAGAAAGATAAAGGAGGCTATCCTGGCATATCGGGTAGAGAACGAGCTTTCAAAAGAAAACATACTCTTCCTCTATTTGAATCAAATCTACCTGGGTCACGGCGCTTACGGTGTTGAATCAGCGGCTCAGAGTTATTTTGGCAAGCACGTAGAAGATCTCAGTCTGGCTGAGGCCACCATGCTTGCAGGGCTCCCACGAGCTCCCAGCAAGTACTCGCCATTTGTTAACTCCAAAGGGGCAAAGGAACGACAAGCTTATGTTCTAAAGCGAATGCTTAAAGAGGGTTACATAACTGATAAACAGTTCAAACAGGCATTAACTACACCATTAACTTTCAACACTGAAGAAAACAAACAAATCTTGAAAGCCCCATACTTCACTGAACATATCCGTAGGTATATAGAAGAGAAATATGGGAGCGATGCTTTGTACAAAGAGGGATTGCTGGTTTATACCAGTCTTAATCTGGATATGCAAAATGCCGCTCAAGTATCTTTAGAATCCGGGCTTATGGATCTGGAGAGAAGGCACAAGTACCAGGGATATAGGCAGAGCTCACGTCTTCAAGGGGCTTTAATGTGCATGGATCCAGATACCGGATATGTCAGGGCAATGGTGGGGGGAAAAGACTTTAAAAAGAGCGAATTTAACAGGGCTATTCAAGCCAAAAGACAAGGAGGCTCGGCATTTAAACCCATTATTTATGCAGCAGCCCTGGATAAGGGCTATACACCCGCGACTATTCTTGTAGATTCGCCGATTAGTTATGATAACCTGATAGAAGGAGAACCGTGGCAGCCCAAGAATTTTGATGGAGAGTTTCGTGGACCCATCACCTTTCGTGAGGCATTGGCTAAGTCCATAAATGTGGTTGCAGTAAAAATCCTTGGAGATTTAGGCATAGACTACGTGGCCAGGTACGCAAGTATGCTTGGGATAACATCTCCCCTGAACATGGATCTCACCATGGCCCTTGGTTCTTCCAGCGTATCGCTTCTGGAATTAACCAGGGCTTATGCGGTTTTTGCTGCCCAGGGGAGAATAGTCGAACCCATCTTTGTAACCAAGGTTGTTGATCAGAATGGGATGGTATTAGAAGAGAACAAACCACAGGTAGAAGAGGTCATTAGCCCACAAACTGCCTATATTATGACAAATCTTTTGAAAGGTGTTGTGCAAAATGGAACAGGTTCAAAAGCACAAGCCCTTGGAAGACCCTGCGCTGGCAAAACAGGCACAACAAACGACTACGTGGATGCATGGTTCATAGGATACACTCCTGAAATAGTTACCGGGGTATGGGTAGGTTTTGATGAGGGTAACCGGCCATTAGGAGAGAATGAAACCGGCTCCCAGGCAGCTCTCCCCATATGGATTCAATTCATGAAAGAGGCATTGAAAAATAAGGAAATACTGGACTTTCCCGTCCCTGAAGGCATTGTGTTTGTAAATATCGACTCAAAGACCGGCCTCCCGGCTACTCCCAATTCAACCGGCATTATACCGGAATCCTTTAAGGAAGACTCAAATGAAGAGACTATTCCAACAGAAGATTCTGAGAAGTCTCCATAATCAGAATTGAGAAGTTCATACGGTCTCGAGAAGCAGTTAAAAATTGAGGATTAGTCCTAAAGCAGGCTACTTTTTATTTCCTTCCCGTCTTTTTTTCTCGGCATTGTATAATTACCCCTATCCTTGTTCTCCCTTTACAGCAAATTCCGCCCCTTTCTCGATGGCCCTGGAATTGTTTGATATAAATTTGGGAGGACGTTCCGGGAATATCTCAGGCAGTAACTTAATGGCCAAATCCAGAGAAACGACCTTTGTCTTTTCAATGAATGCCCCTAAAGCGACCATATTTGCCATTTGAGAATTCCCCAATTTTTTTGCAATATAATTGGCAGGAAGCAATAAAGTATCTACATCTTCCCGCTTCGCCTTCTCTGGATCTATTAAGGATGTGTTGACCAGTAAAAATCCTTTTGGCTTGACCATAGGTTCATATTTGAGAAGGGAAGGCTCATTCATTACTATAGCACTCATAGGGTGGCCGGTGACAGGAGACCCGATCTCCTCTGAGGAGAGAACTACAGTACAATTGGCAGTTCCTCCCCTCATTTCTACTCCGTAAGAGGGCATCCACGTAACGTTCTTTTCCTCTTTCATAGCTATCAGTGCAAGTATATCAGCGATTAACATGATTCCCTGCCCACCAAAACCTGCAATTATTACATCGTAGTACATACAATAAGCCCTTTAATTACAAAAAATCCTTGCCTTTTCTCTCTTTGAAAACTCCCAGTGGAAAGTAAGGGATCAACTCTTCTTCAACCCTTTTCTGCCCTTCTAAAGGCTTAACCCGCCAGTTTGTATGACATGCGGATAAGAGCTCCACAAAGGTCAGCCCCATACCCTCTATCTGCATTTGAAATGCCCTTCTAACAGCCTTTTTAGCCTTAAGAACCTCCTTGGCATTATGCATTGAGACCCGAGTTGAATACGCAACTCCTTCCAAAGTAGCCAGCATCTCGGCCATTCGGATAGGATAACCGTCATTTTGAAAGTTTCGTCCATAGGGGGTGGTGGTTGTCTGTTGACCCAATAGTGTAGTCGGGGCCATCTGCCCACCTGTCATACCGTATACAGTATTGTTGATAAAGATTATGGTTATGTTCTCTCCCCTGTTGGCAGTGTGGATTGTTTCCGCAGTACCTATGGATGCCAGGTCACCGTCACCTTGATAAGTAAAGACTATCTTTTTAGGATGTACCCGTTTAATCCCCGTAGCAACTGCAGGAGCGCGGCCGTGGGGGGCCTCAATGGCATCTATGGCAAAATAATCATACATAAAGACAGCACATCCTACACCGGAGACACCAATTGTCTCTTCCTGAACACCAAAGTGATCAATTGCATCAGCCACCAGTCTATGGGCAGTACCATGAGTACATCCCGGACAAAAATGGGTCTGACGGTCAATTAAACTCTTCGGTCTGCTAAAAACCTTCTTCATTAAACATCACCCTAATCTCTCTCAACATATCTTCTGGGGTAGGTATACCTCCTCCAGGACGGCCATAAAATCTAAGTTTAACACTGTTTTCAATGGAAAGCTTAACATCCTGCAACATCTGACCTGTATTCATTTCTACCACTAATACTCTGGGGGTTTTTTTTGCGGTCTCTCGAATGACCTCAGTAGGAAATGGGAATAGGGTAATTGGACGAATCATGCCTACTCTTATACCTTCTCTCTTTGCCATCTGTATAGCGGTCTTGGCAATCCGAGAAACTGTGCCAAAGGCCACAATAAACATCTCAGAATCATCCAATCCTTTTGTTTCAAAGAGGACATCCTCTTCCCTTAAACGATCATATTTTTCCTTTAGTTCTAAATTGTGAGCTTCCTGCTCCCCATCAGAAAGATACAGGGTTTTAAGAAACTGGGGCTTGCGCCCTTTGGAGCCTGTTAATGCCCACGGCTTTAACGGCGGAATTACGGTCTTAGTTTCTTCCAAAACAACAGGCTCTTTCATCTGCCCCAAGATAGCATCGCACAGAATCATTGCCGGATTACGGTATTTATCAGACAATTCAAATGCCTTTATTGCAAGGTCAAACATCTCCTGAACAGAGGCAGGAGCTAACACAATATTAAAATAGTCCCCATGTCCACCTCCGCGGGTTGCCTGAAAATAATCACCCTGGGTAGGGGCAATGCCTCCAAGTCCCGGACCTACCCTCATAACATTCACCACTAAGCCGGGCAATTCACTTCCGGCCATATACGACATACCTTCTTGCATCAAAGATATACCAGGCCCTGAAGATGATGTCATAGCCCTGACACCGGATGCAGAAGCTCCCAAGACCATATTTATGGAAGCTATTTCGCTTTCAGCCTGAATAAATGTCCCACCAATCTTCGGCAATTCCGCAGACAGGTATTCGGGTATATCATTTTGAGGGGTAATTGGATAACCGAAATAGTATCTGCATCCGGCTGCAATAGCACCTTTAGCCAGAGCAATGTTTCCTTTTAGAAGAATCTTTTCCGTCATACCTACTTATAAACCTCGATAGCCACATCCGGACAAACCTCGGCACAAAGTGCACATCCGGTACACTTGTTATTGTCCTTTATTGCAGCAGGAAGGTAACCTTGAATGTTCAGCTCTTCCTCAATTGTGATAAGATTTTTTGGACAGGCATCAACACAAAAACTACAGCCCTTACATCTATCTCTTTCAATTACTATTTTAGCCAAAATACCTTTATTAATATCCTCCTGTTGATTATAGAAAACTTGATGGCTTCATAAAAAATCCATCAAACTTTAAACGCAAAATCCAGAGATCACAAAATGACAAAACTTAAAAACGTGATTTAAAAAGTATCAGAAAGAGAGAAGGTTGTCAATTTTTTTTGTACTAATGGAATATGGGTCATGGAGATTTTGGTGCAATCCCAGAAATTTCATTGGAGGACTCCTTTTATTTCGTCAGCTTCGTTCATGCCTTAAGCCAAATGGAAGGATTCTTATTGCTGAACCCAAGTTCCATGTTTCATTAAAGCGCTTCCAAGAGATTCTGGTTTCGGCTAAAGAGTCAGGGCTGAATCTTTGTGAGACTCCATACATAAGGTTTAGTAGGTCTGTTGTCGTTAAAATTTAAGCATTTCGCTCGAATCCTTGAATCCTTGACCCCTTGAATCCTTTTCATCGACCAACTCTTTGGGAGATGAACCAAATGAATAATTTACCCTTTCCTTTGCATATTAATTGCTGTAAAATTTACACATGTCTTCATATGATGTCATCCTTGTACTTCCATATCCATTTTCGGATCATCCCTCTTTTCCTGAAGGGATTCTAAAAAAAGCACTGGAAATTGAAGGCTTTCGAGTAGGGAGTATTGAAACCCCATTCTGGCAGAAAAGCGAATCCTTTACTATACTTGGCAGACCCCGTCTCTTTTTTGGCATCATTTCGGGTCCTGTTGACTCCATAGTATTAAACTATACCTCGTCTCGAAAGAGGCGAAAAGATGACCTTTATCAGGTCGGTGGGCAGGCATATTTTGAGGGGACACCGCCTTCCGTCAGCCACAAGATCAGACCGGATCGTACCACTGTGGTCTTTGCCAACCGTATCAGAGAGGTATTCAAAGATGTTCCCATTATAATTGGAGGTCTTGAAGCCTCACTTCGTCTCTTCTCCCATTACGATTTTCAGCAAGACAAGATCAGGCGTTCTGTTCTGGTCGATTCAAAAGCTGACGTAGCGGTCATCGGCATGGGCGAGAAGCAGCTTGTTTCAATCGCCCACTTCCTTAAAAAAGGCAACCCTGTGCAAAAGCTCACTATCCCCGGAATCGCCAGGATGTACAGTCAATTCCCTGCAGAGAAGGGTTTTGTAGAATTGCCTTCCTTTGAGTCAGTACAATCTGAAAGGAATGCACTGATAGGAATGCAGCTTACACTGGAAAGGGCTATATCCGAAGGGAAAGGGGTTGCCCAAAAACATGGAGACCGGTATGTAGTAGCACATAGATCTGAGGAGTATTATCCCTCGGATATTGACCGGATCTACGGGGAAGCGTACACTCGTAACCACCTCAGGCATTCCCGTCTTTCACCTGCACTTCAAATGAATCTCTTTTCTGTAACCTCCCATCGCGGCTGCTGCGGAGGATGTTCCTTCTGCTCTATAGCCCCTCATCAGGGAAGAAAAATTGTGTCTCGATCCAGGGAATCCATTGTGAATGAAGTGGTCCGGCTAACTCGGCATCCTCTTTGGCGGGGATATATTTCAGACATCGGTGGTGCATCTGCCGAAATGTACGGAGTCACCTGCCAAAGACATTCATGCAGGAAGCCGTCATGCCTCTATCCCGTGCCTTGTAAATTCTTTTCTCCGGCGAAGTCATATATAGAACTGTTAAGGACGTGCATAAGAATAGATGGAGTCAAGAAAATATTCCTGGGTTCCGGCATCCGCCATGATGTACTGGTTAGGTATCCCGAGGCGCTGGAGGAGATTATGCTCCATCATGCCGGCAAGTTCCTCCGTATAGCCCCTGAGCACACTGAAGATGCGGTTTTGCAACTGATGAGGAAACCACCCTTTAGTATCCTGGAAGAGTTTGTGAATCTGTTTCGCTCAATCAATAAAAGGCTGAAACGCAGGATCGAACTGGCATCCTATATCATTATTGGACATCCTGGTGAAAGTATACGTGATGTCCTGGAAATGAAGAAAAAATTGAGGGCGCTGGGTCTAAGACATACTGATGTGCAGATCTTTACCCCGAGTCCGGGAACCCTCTCAACAGCTATGTATTATACTGGCCTCGATGCTGCCGGAAGAACCCTTGAAACTGAAAAAAAGATAAGAGAACTGAGCCGCCGTAAAGACATAATAAGCAGGATGTGAATGTACTACCTTCCTGCATAAAAACTACTCAATACCTTCCACCTTCAATGCCTCTTTGCGAAAGAATTATGCAACAGGGGTTTCAGCATATAACTAACCATCCTCTTAGCTTTCTAAAATGTATTAATAAGTTCATCAGGTTATGTAATTGTGATCCCTATATATCCTTATGGCACATCTGTTGCAGTACATCAATATCAGAAAAAGATAGACGAAGGGGGTACTGGCCTTGAAAAATTGACTGGATGTATTTACATTATCGTTGGGAGTTGGATTATAAGGGTTTGTATTAAAACATAACCGAGTATAAAATGGCTACTTCGGACAGAGGGCAGAGAGGTTTTTATTGACATGTGAATGGATTTGTGTAAATAAATAATCGATAAGATATATCGTTCTGAAAATTCCCCCTTCCATTCTCTGAAGCAGTCTTGTTGACCCGTCTATAAATAACTTAAGGGATGTTCGTAAATTTACCATTCGAACCCAATATCTGAAGATGCTTATCTTGTGTTTCAACAATATAGGCATCCCAAAAACCATGCTAATGTTCGTTGCAGAGGAAATTATTCATCTTTCAGGATTAACCAATAGTATCACTTAATAATTAAGAAGGAGGTTGTACAATGAAAAAGTTGGTTTTAGCGGTGTTAGTGGTTTTTATGATGACAGGATTGGCTGTGGCCAGGGACTTTGAGGTGACAAAGAAGGCTGGTGATTACACTGTTACGGTAAAAATTGACAGGAACCCCCCTGTTACCGGCGAGAATAAAGTTTCGGTTGCCATTAAGGATAAGGGCGGAACAGATGTAACGGATGCCAAGGTTTCCGTAGAGTATTCCATGCCTGCCATGCCCGGTATGCCGGCCATGCGATACAAGGCTGATGCGAAATTAACGGGTAGTGAGTATCAGGCAAAACTGAACTATTCCATGTCCGGGGCATGGGATACGATTGTCAGAATAAGCCGTGGCAATAAAAAAACCCAGGCTAAGTTCAATATTGATGTGAGGTAGGAAGATGTCTATCAAGCGGGTTGGCGCGTCTTCACGTGTTTTTTCCTTCATATTCTCCGTTCTCCTACTGACAGGCGCAAAGGCATTCGCCGCAGAGGAGACGTTAAAACTCCAGGACCTGATCCGGGAGGCGATAAAAAACAATCCGGAGATTCATATGACAGCATCCAGGGCCAGAGCCTCAGAGCACAGAATCTCTCAGTCCATGAGTCTTGCCGATCCCATGTTTATGATGGGATATGAAAATGAAGGAACATCCAATCCCTATACTTTTAACCGAGAGGTTAACGGTATGCCCGCTGATTCGCGGTGGATGTTTTCTCTGTCGCAGATGTTTCCATATCCCGGTAAACTTGCCTTAAAGGGAGAGATGGCCTCTCGGGATGCGGGAAGTCTGAAAGACCTGGTTGATGCCGCCCGCTTGAACACAATTGTCAGGGTTAAGGAACTCTACTATGACCTCTTCTTAGCCTATACCAGTATTGATCTGCTGAGGGATAAGGCAGCCCTTTTTTCCAGGACCGAGGATGCGGCGTTTGCCCGTTACGCCTCCGGCATGGCGCAGCAACAGGAGGTATTGATGGCACAGACGGAGAAATACATGCTTCTGGAAAGGGAAGAGATGTACAAACAGAAGATCCAATCCCTGAAAGCCATGCTGGGCAACGTTATGGGCAGGGACGCAAGTGCACCACTCCACGGCAGACCGGAAAAGCTCCCCTATGTCCCTTACGGGCAAGGGCTGGATGAACTGATCAAGACGTCCTATGAAAAATCTCCACTCATAAAATCACGGGAAAAGATGATCGGTGCGGCCCAGGCCAAGGTGGCGATGGCGAAAAAGGAATATTATCCCGATGTTACGTTAGGTGCCAATTATTTTGCCAGGAGTTCCCAATTCCCGGACATGTGGAGTCTCACGGCAACGGTTAATGTTCCCCTTTATTACAAGAAAAAACAGGAGCAGGCTGTCCTGGAGGCCGAGGCTTCCCTCCAGGAAGTAAGGAAGGAAGTTGAAGCGTCAAAGCTGATGGCGGCGTCTGCACTGCGGGATAACTACGCCATGCTGAAAGCCGCCGATTCATTGATGGCATTGTATAAAGACGGCTTGATTCCCAAGGCATATCAGGATTTTGAATTGGCCCTGGCCGGTTATGTCACAGGTAAAGTTGAGGCGATAACCGTTGTAACCAGGCTGAAACCGCTGATTGACAACGAGATGCTATACTGGGGACAGCTTGTGGAGAGGGCTAAGGCTATAGCCAGGATGGAAAGTATAGCAGGAATTATGGATGAGGGAGTAACAAAATGAGAAGAAAGAAGATGATTATTGTCATCTGCCTGCTTATTGCAGCTGCTGTCCTCTCTTATTATTTCGCTCCTGCCGAGACATGGAAAAAAATTGCACAAAAGGTGGGGATTGTCAAGACGGCCAAAGTTGCGCCGGTGGATACGGCGCATCAGCACGGAGGAAATGTTGCCGTTACTGAGACTGAAGCGGATATGGAAAGCGCAGTAAAAACCGAGGGAGAGGCGCCGACCGTGGAGATACCGGAGGACAAACAGCAGTTGATCGGTGTCAAAACTGTTAAGGCCACGGTAAAAGCCATGAACAGGTTGATTCGCACTGTGGGACGTATCGAGTACGATGAGAGAAAACTGGCTACGGTCAATACCAAGGTCGAGGGGTGGATTGAAAAACTTCACGTGGATTATACCGGGCGTTATGTGAAAAAAGGAGAACCCTTAGCCGAGATTTACAGCCCGGAGCTGGTAGCGACTCAGCAGGAGTTTATCAATACCCTGCGGTGGGCAAATCAAAGTAAAGAGGTTAAAGACGAGCGTACCGCTATGCTGCTGACCAAAGACGCACAGGCGATTCTTGAGGCGTCCAAAGCAAGACTTCGGCTTTGGGATATCAGCGATGAGCAGATAGCAATGATCGAAAGATCGGGCAAGCCGCTAAGGACTCTTACCGTCTACAGCCCGGTCAGCGGTTTTGTTGTCCAGAAGATGGCGCTTCAGGGAATACGTGTTATGCCAGGGGAAAAACTCTTCGATGTGGCCGATCTGTCCACCCTTTGGATCATGGCCGATATCTACGAATATGAATTGCCTTTCATCAAGGTTGGGCAAACCGCGAGGATCGGTCTCAGCTATTTTCCCGGGAGGGAATTCTCTTCACGGATAGATTATGTCTATCCAGCCTTAGCCGGTGAGACGAGAACCGCTAAGGTGAGGTTTACGATTCCCAATCCCGAAGGTGTTCTTAAACCCCAGATGTTTACCAATGTGGAAATCAGGATTAACCTGGGAAGCAGGCTTACTGTACCTGCTGAGGCGGTTATCGATACAGGGGTGAGACAGATTGTTTATGTGGATAAAGGCGAGGGTAACTTTGAACCGCGGGAGGTGATGCTGGGGTTGCGGACGGAAGATACGGTGGAAATTATCAGAGGCATCAAAGCAGGGGAAAAGGTTGCCGCTTCGGCCAATTTCCTTATAGATTCGGAAGCGCAGTTAAAGGGCGTTACACCGTTGCCCATGAGGCGCAAACCGTAAGTTACAAGTTTTGAGTTGTGAGTTGTGAGTTGTGAGTTTTGAGTTTTGAGTTTTGAGAAATATTACAATTTAACGCTCACGAAGAAACACTAAAAACTATTAACTCATAACTCAAAACTGTATTAAGGATAACAATGATCCCTAAAATCATTGAGTACAGTGCACGTAATAAATTCATCATCTTTCTCTTAGTTGCCTTCCTTGCCATCTGGGGGTACTGGGCATTGAAGAAAACCCCCCTTGATGCCATTCCCGACCTAAGCGACACCCAGGTAATCATCTATACGGAATGGGCGGGCAGAAGCCCCGATCTGGTGGAAGACCAGATAACCTATCCCATATCGTCCACACTGCTTGCGGCGCCGAAGGTTCAGTTTGTCCGGGGATTTTCTTTCCTGGGAAGTTCCTTTATCTATGTGATTTTCGATGAAGGTACGGATATCTACTGGGCGAGAAGCCGGGTGCTGGAATATCTTCAGGCCGTGAAGTCCAAGATTCCCTCGGATGTCAATCCCGTACTAGGCCCGGATGCTACAAGCGTCGGCTGGGGCTTTTCCTATGCCGTTGTCGACAAGACGGGCAAACACAATCTGGCGGAGCTCCGCAGCCTCCAGGACTATAACATTAAGCTGGCTCTGGAAAGTGTGCCCGGCGTTTCCCAGGTGGCCAGTCTGGGGGGGTTTGTTAAGCAGTATCAGATAACTATCGATCCCAACAGGCTTTTAGCCTTCAATATACCTCTCATGTCGGTGATGGAGGCGGTAAGGAAGAGCAACCGCGACGTGGAAGGACGGGTGCTGGAGTTTTCCGGCATCGAATACATGATACGAGGGCGCGGCTATATTAAAGGGTTAAAGGACCTGGAAAATATTTCCGTGGGCGGCAACGGCCTGGGTACCCCTGTTCTGTTGAAGGACGTGGCCACCGTGAGGATTGGCCCGGAGATACGAAGAGGATTGGCGGATATTAACGGCAAGGGTGAAGTGGCTGCAGGGATTGTCGTGGTAAGGTTTGGAGAAAATGTCCTCGATGTGATCGAAAGAGTCAAGGAAAAGATAAAAACAACTATCGCGCCCAGTCTCCCTAAGGGCGTGGAGATCGTCACCACCTACGACCGTTCCGACCTGATTCTGCGTTCCATTGATACCCTCAAGGAAGAGATCATTAAGCTGGCGATTGCCGTAAGCGTTGTCTGCATCGTATTTTTGTTTCATCTGCCCAGCGCTTTAGTGGTCATTCTCACCCTGCCCATTGCCATTATCATTTCCTTCATCTGTATGTATTATTTAGGTGTAACGTCAAATATCATGAGCCTTAGCGGGATTGCCATAGCCATCGGTGCCATGGTGGACGCCTCAATCATCATGGTGGAAAACGCCCACAAAAAGCTTGAGGAATGGGAAGAAAAGGGCCGACCGGGAAACCGCACAGATGTTATAATCGAGGCAGCCAAGGAGGTGGGGCCGTCGCTTTTCTTTGCCCTTCTCGTTATCAGTGTGGGTTTCCTGCCTGTTTTCACCCTTCAGGCCCAGGCAGGAAGGCTTTTCAAGCCCCTTGCCTATACAAAGACCTTTGCTATGCTATTTTCCTCCTTTCTCGCCGTTACATTGACCCCGGTGCTGATGACAATCTTTATCAAAGGCAATATCAGGCATGAGGATAAAAACCCAATCAGCATCATACTCCGCAAGCTTTACGAACCCGTGGCTCGTTTTTCCCTGCGCTTCCGTAAAACCGTGATTTTTCTTGCCGTGATCGTCATGGCACTGACCGCCTATCCCTTTCTGAAACTTGGGTCGGAATTCATGCCGCCGCTCTACGAAGGCACGCTCTTTTATATGCCCGTTACCGTACCTGCGGCCTCCATCACCGAGGTCTCCGGTCTGCTGAAGCTGCAGGACAGGATATTAAAGAAGTTTCCTGAAGTGGCTTTAGTTTTCGGTAAGGCCGGACGTGCGGAAACGGCCACCGATCCGGCGCCTCTGGAGATGTTTGAGACGGTCATCAATCTGAAACCGGAAGCCGAGTGGCGCAAGGGCATGACCGTAGAAGCCCTGAAAAGCGAGATGAATGACGCCCTGACCATACCGGGGGTGGCCAATTCCTTTACCATGCCCATCAAGGCGCGGATTGACATGCTCTCTACGGGCATCAGGACGCCCGTGGGTATCAAGGTCCTTGGCCCCCGCATTGATGAGTTGGAGAGAATAGGCAAGGAGATAGAAAACGCGGTGAAGGACGTTCCCGGCACCAGAAGTGCCTACGCGGAACGGCTGACTACGGGATACTTTATGGATTTCAATATCAAACGCGAAGAAATCGCCCGCTACGGTCTTAGTGTTGATGATGTGCAGGAAGTTGTCCAGACCGCGGTAGGAGGGATGAACCTGACTACCACCGTTGAGGGACGAGAACGCTATCCCGTCAATGTGAGGTATGCGCGGGAATTACGGAATGATGTGGAGAAACTGAAGCGGGTACTGGTGCCTGTGAGGATGGGTGGGCAATCCGCCGGTGGCGTCATGGGCGGTACTTCTGCCGGCTCCCCTTCCATTGTTCAGGTGCCGATTGGACAGTTAGCAGATATCAGAATCATTAAAGGACCAACGGGTATAAAGAGTGAAGCCGGGCTGCTGTCGTTATACGTCTATCTGGATTTTTCCGGCAGGGATGTGGGCGGGTACGTGGATGACGCCAAGAAACGGGTCGCCTCCGTAAATATACCTTCAGGATACCGTCTGGAATGGAGCGGGGAGTACGAGTATCTGGTAAAAACGCACGAAAGATTAAAGATGGTTGTCCCGCTTACCGCGCTCATTATCTTTGTGCTTATCTTTCTCAACACAAAGAGCATAACTAAGACGATGATCGTTCTTTTAGCCGTTCCCTTTTCGCTGGTCGGCTCCTTCTGGCTCCTCTATCTCCTCAATTACAATATGAGCATTGCCGTATGGGTGGGGATCATCGCCCTGGCGGGTTTGGACGCGGAAACCGGGGTCGTCATGCTCCTGTATCTTGACATCGCCCATGAGAAGTGGCGTCAGGAAGGCAGGTTGCGAAGTCAGGCCGATCTCAGGGAATCTGTCATGTACGGCGCCGTCAAAAGGATACGCCCTAAGATTATGACAGTAAGCGTCATTCTGGCCGGTCTTATTCCCATCATGTTCAGCCACGGCACAGGCGCGGATGTAATGAAACGGATCGCCGCTCCGATGGTAGGCGGCGTAATTACATCCACTATTCTTGAACTGGCTATATATCCGGCCATTTACATGCTATGGAAAGGGAGAGAGTTCAAAAAGGTCAGACCTTAACCTCTTTCGCGGTAAAAACCTCATCTACCATAAGGTTCTCGAATCGGAAGGTACTGTAGCTTGTCAGAATCTTTGCAGGTTCATAGTCAAGTGGCTCCACGCCTCTGTAGTAAGTCTTCTTTTCTACTTGGTCATTTACTATCCTGTGATCCTCCACAACAATACATCCACTCTTTATCAGCCAGGCACAGTCTTTGAAGCAAGCCTCCAGTTCAGACGGTTTTGTATCTTCGTTAATATCATAGATGGCGATATCTGCTTCTGCTCCCACCCCTAAATGCCCTTTATTTTTTAAACCAAGGATATATGCAGGATTATGCCTGGTAATCCTTGCAATGTCCAGGAGAGAGTACTCAGAATCCGGAAGCTCTTTATCGAACAGGTTGGCCCTATTCTCTGCCTTCATCAGCCACGAAAATATCTTGGGGTACGCCTCAAATGAGGCATTGGCAGGACTGTCCGTGGAAAAAGATATGTGACTAGAGGGTTGGCTAAGGGCAAGCTTAAAGGCAAAAAATGGGGCTTCGTTCTCAGAGACTTTTCCTTTCGAGAACACAATATCCTCTGAAAGCCCCATATCTACCCTCCCGAAAACCTCGCCAACGGTCTGTTTAGGATTTGATATCCTTAAGTTTTGCTCAAGATCGAATAATCCTAAATCTACAGTTGCTCCTGCGTTAAGGTAGTGTAAAACCTTCTGGTAGGCTTCTTCATTGTTTATGGCTGACCCAACATGGGAGAAGTGGAAGCCTCCGGGGTTTTCAATCTCTTCACCAAAGAGTTCAGGGGAAGTATGCATGATTATCCTTGGGATGCTTTCCCTGCTCATTCCTGAAAAGAAACTCAGGGTCTTCTTAGCAGTTACATTTCTCAGAATATACTTTCTCTCAGCATATTTCACAAAGGGTTCATATATCTTTAACCCGATAGCCTTTGTGCCGGCAATAATGATTGGTATAATCTTCTCAACCTCTTCAAGATGCTTGGCAGACTTGATCTTGGTTTCAGCATCCCTGAGGTTCAGCACCAAAAAGGCGGAGGTGTCCAATATAGGTATTGAGGACAGTTCATGATGAACGTAGTTGGCCGTGACCTGGGTCATGAAAGGTTCGTTTACGTGGGTATACCCCATTTTAGCGTATATATGACCAATCTCCCTGGGGGAATAAAAGCGGTTCATCCCTCTTATCAGGTTTAAACCATAGGTAGCTACATGACTGTGTACATCTACGCCTCCTGCCATAATGGCTTTTCCAGAGGCATCAATAGTCTTGTCGGCACCGGAGAACCCCTCTACTATTATGCCATCCTCTATGAAGATGTCCCTTTCTTCTCCATCCAGGTTGTTCCCGGGATCGTATAGCCTTCCGCCTTCTATCTTTATCTTCATGGAAATTCCTTATGTAAGCGCTGATATATCTCTCCCAATATACTCTCGTCCGATGGGTATTCGCTCTCCAGTACCTTTTTCAATTTAAGGGGCAGACCATCCATCCTATAGGCAACCCCCTCTGCCTCTATACCCGTAACGGCTGTTGGGAAAATCACCTGGGCCTTGTTGGTTGTCCTTGTCCAGTAAGGATCGATGAGAACTATAGGTATCTCTTTCAACAAATCGGACTTTTCAGAGGGAAGAGACCAAAATGGGTCATCTCCAACGACTAATGCAGCGTCTACCTCATGGAGGTTTTCCAACAAGGAGTATTTACTGTTTTTGGCGCCGTGATCAACGGAAAAATCCGCCGGCATTGGGTTTTTCAGCTCCCTGATAAGGAGCTGTATCACCCCGCTTGTATTGAAATCATCATAAAGAGGAAGAATCACAAACCTGGTTTTCCCGTTTAACTCCTTAACCAGCGCCATCAGATTCTCAATGTTTTTCACAGCATTGCCTCTGGCTGACAACCCCAAACCAAAGAATATCGCACCATAGGATACCTTTGTCATCTGCCTGACCATATTTTCTATAGTAGCGATATCCCCTTTATAGTCTTCAACGTTTTCCCCCCTCAGCAATTTCATCATGGTTTCCATTACAAGAGAATCGGTTCCCCGTTCCACTTGAAGAAACCGGCGGGACAGCTTCCCCATCTCATTTTCGGCAACATCCACAGTAAAAACCGCCCTGTCCTGGCTTCCCCTTTCCTTGCATCTCCCCCTTGGATATACCGAATATCGGGCCAGGTGCCTTGGGGTAGAATGTATCGGGTTGCATCCCCAATATATTATAAGGTCGGCATTGTTCCTTATCTCCTCCAGAGGCGCTACGTAAAAATTTGAATCACCCATTGCGGCATAGTATGAGCTCAAGAGGGCCGCCCCCCTTGGTTCAAACAAACCCTTTAACCTTCTTGCAATATTTAGTGCGATTTTTTGGGCGTTATACCCTGAGTTTGTCAGCCCATAAATCAAGGGTTTTTTTGAACCCTTCAGGATATCCACTGCCCTGGAAATAGCTGTCTCATAGTCGGTCTCTGTCAGGGTTTTCCCCCTGATCATCGGCTTTTCTACTCTGCCCCTTTTTACATTTGGAGTAAACTTCTTGGTAAAAAGAAACTTGCTTATGCCCCATTCACATACATTTCTTATGCTTTTTACCCGATTCTCCTCAACGACTACATCTATGTCATCACACAGGCAGCCACAGGAGGGGCATACTACGGATTCATACAGTATTTCCGACAAAATTTACCTCCATATTAAAATCAAACGTGACTACTCAGGTAGGCACAGAGGCACAGAGCACCAAAGGCACAAAGAATAGTTCAGTTACCAGTTATCGGTTAATTATTAACTGTAAACTGTTAACCGTAAACCGTATTTTTAGTGCCTTTGCCACTTTGTGCCTGAGTAGTTACAATCAAACAAGGCTAATAGCTTTTGTGGGGCATAGCTCCGCACATGCCCTGCAGATATGGGAAGAGGGGTTTGCCCGTCTGCAGGAATGAGGGTCAACCAGCTTAATCTTCCCATTATCTATTCGTAACACCACATCATCTGAAAAGCCAGGGCCTCTTCCAGATTCTGCCTCGCGACTCTTTTCCATATTCACTTCACATACAGTAACACATATACCGCATCCATTGCACTTTTCCTGGTCAATTATAAGCCCTGTTATCTCTTTCTCAACCTCGGGGCCCAGAAGCCTGTTCAGTTCAGTCAGGGACTCTGAGTACTCCGGTTCCAACAGGAAAGGGCAATCCTCCGGTTTAATATCTCTCGAGATAAGGCGATTAGCAAACCCCATGCATGAAAAACCGCACTTCTCACAGTCGGTTTTCGGGAGATATTGATACAATTGGTACATGGATAGCTTTGCCATAGAATCACCTTATTTGAGGATGCCAAAAAAGATACCGTGCCGATCCTTTGAGAACTTGAGGAGGAATTCCCTCTTATGGCATCAATGGGTTATATGCCAGATGTAACATGGAATGTAATGTCGCTTTGCTCTTGCCATAGGGGAATAACAGCCTTTTTGGCCTCAAAAAATGGATTATAGACCCATTTCAGGGGGTCAGTTCTGAATTATTCGCTCCAATATCAGATACTTGCTGTGGCCCGACCCCGTTACCCCCGCCCCGACCCCGTTACCCCCCGTTACCAAAATTCGCCAGCGAACCTTGCTGCGAATTCATCCATTCAGGTAGAGGGGAGTTCGTTGCCTCGGAATAAAGTGTTTCCGGTGCAATATCAATTTCATCCTCCCAGGTCAGTACTCCAAGTTCCTCATTAATTTTAAAATTTTTGAAAAATTCCATATCCTTGAATTTTTCAAATACCCCGCCTTCAAGTAAATATTTTGAGAAATCGACAATCCCAGAGGCACTATCCTCAAATGTTACTTCAATTTTATATCCGCCCTTATATTTTGCTGAGATTACATCTCTGAGCATAACTCCCCCCCCCTTATTTCAACGGTTCAATTTTCTTTGGAGCCTGATTGTTTTTCGCTAATTCCCAGTTTTGCCAAAGCTCATTCCTGTGCTGAACGGCCCATTCGATTACAAGACCCAACGCACGGGGCGAAAAATGACCCTCCAGAATCCGAAGTGACTCTATTTCTATTGCCACTTTCTCCCCGCCATACCGTGCATGAAAATGCGGCGGGTTGTGATCATCGAAAAACATAGCAATGATTATACCATAAAACCTACTGATCTCAGGCATTTTAGTTTTCCTTTTTAATCAGGCGAACGAGCCTGTCGAAAAACCACTTTGCGAGATGGTTCTTTTGCCGGCAGAGTGACCTCTGTCAAAAAATACAGGGTTTCGATAGAAAACAGATATTGA